>JBBJNU010000061.1:0-9220 GCA_037721005.1 Thermoleophilaceae bacterium
CGGGCTGTGCTCCTCCCGCATCGGGCTGTGCTCCTCCCGCATCGGGCTGTGCTCCCTTCGGATCGGGCTGTGCTCCCTTCGCCGAGCTCATCGGCCTGAGGCGAAGATCCGCAGCCAGTCGCGCAGCAGGCGTGGCGTGAGGAAGTGCGTGCGCACGTGCTCCTTGCCCGCGCGCCCGAGGCGCTTGCCGAGGTCGGGGTCGCGCAGGATGGCCAGGGAGCGTTTCGCGCACTCCTCCGCCGACGACACCAGGTAGCCGGTCTCACCGTCGCGCACCTGCAGCGGGATGCCGCCCACATCGCCGCCGATGAAGGGCCGCGCCTTCCAGAGGGCCTCCGAGACCGTGAGTCCGAAGCCCTCGCGCGTGGACTTCTGGATCACCACGTCGGCCTGCGATTGGAAGGCGTTCACCTCGATCGCCCCCACGTTGTTGAGGTTGTTGAGGATGTGGATGTCCGGATCGCCCTGGGCGTGGGCCATGGTCTGGTTGAAGAACTCCCAGCCCTCGGGGTCGTCGGTGGCCATCGAACCGATCAGGGCCAGCTGCACATCGGGCATCTCCTCCTTCACCAGGCGGTAGGCGTCGATCACCCCCATCGGGTCCTTCCAGGGATCGAAGCGCGACACCTGGCACATGAGGGGGCGGTCCACGTCCATGCCGAACTGATCGCACACATAGGAGGCGTCCTCGGGAGAAAAGGCCATGTTCTTCGGGGAGAGGGGATCGATGGCCGGCGGGCAGATGTGCACCGTTGCGCCGTCCATCCCGTCGGGCACGTAGCTCTGCAGGTGGAACACCGAGCCATCGTAGGCACTCACGAGAGGCGCAAGACGCTCGATCGTGCCGGCGTTGGGGGTCGAGAGGTCAATGTGACAGCGCCAGATCCACTGCTTGGCCTTCTCGGGTACGTACTCGTGGATCGCCGCCGGCTGCGGGTCGTGGGAGATGACCGTGTCCCACCCGCTCGCGAGCTCGCGGGCGTTCATCTCGTTGTACTTGAAGAACACCTGCCACTGGTCGGGGGTCACCCCCTGCGGATTGCCCTGCAGAGCGTTGTGCATGAGCTTGGTCACGTTGTAGAACTCCTCGCGGCCGAGCATCACGTGCCATTCGGCGTCGATGCCCACGTCGCGCATGAGCGGCACGAGCGTGTAGAGGATCTCCGACACCCCGCCGCCGAACGCGGTGGCGGAGAGGTGGAGGACCTTCAGGCCCTCGAGCTCGGCGGCGAGCTCGCGGATCTCCTCGATCAGGGGCTTGCCCGCCACATGGGTGTAGTCCGCGAGGGACTTGTGGCCCACCGAGATCGGTTGCAGCATCAGCCGGCCCCCGCCGCGAGACGTTTGGTCAGCACCGTGTGACCTTGCGTGAACTCCGACTCGTCCACGGTGGCGTCGATGATCGCCCGGCCCAGCTCCCGATCGGGCGATTGCCCGGCTGCCGGTGTGCCGGTGACCTCAATGACGAGACGATCGGAGCTGAGATGCAGCACGTAGCCGAGCTCATGCTCGCTTTTCCCGTCGATGAAATCGTGGCTGCTCTCGGTGACGGCGAGCTTGAGGTCGGCGACCTCCTCCGGCTCGAGTTGCGTGAGGCGGCACACGGCTCCCAGCGCGAGCCGGGCGAGCACGAGGTAGCCGGCGTTGGCCGGGATGGTCAGGGTGACGTCGCGGGTCTCCGTCTGCACAGCTCAGAACCTACCCGAGCAGCCTCGTGACGCCCCTGTCGACCTCGCGCAGGATCTGGTCGTGCAGCCGCCGGTTGGCGCTGGCCACGATCGACATCTGAAACTCCTCGCCCGATCCCAGCAGGAGCCGGTCGCCGAGAGAGGCGCCGTACGCGTCGGTGACCACCGCGCCGGCCTGCTCGAGCACCAGCGCCGCGCCCGCGAGGTCGTAGGGCGAGTTGTTGAGCACCGCGCCCTTGCCCACGCGCTTGAACTCCTCCCGCATCCCTGGAACGTCGGTGACCATCCGGGGGCCCGGCTCGACGTAGGCGTCGAGCTGGCCGGTGGCCACGCGGGTCATGTCGAACGCGGCGGACCCCAGGTCGAAGGTGCCCCCGCCCACCGATGAGGTGTCGATCAGCTCCGCGATCACCTCGGTCAGGGCGCGGGCGGGCCGTCCGCGAAAGCCGTAGGTCCAGAACATCCGGTCGAGGCGCTCATTGCCCGAGAGGCGCACGGGCGGCGCCTCGGCGAGCCCAGCCCCGCCCTTCTCGGCGAGAAAGACGACACCGGAGGGGATCTCGACCACGCACGCAGCCGTGACGTCGGCCATCGTGGGGTCCGAATCGAGCGGGGCGGCGGCCACCGATACGCAGCACGACTCGAGGCCGGCGAGTGCCGGGCGCGTGCCGTCGATCGGGTCGACCACGAGCACAGCCTGAGCGGTCCTGCCGCGCGCCGGGTCCACCAGGCCGCGGTCCTCCGAGTAGAAGGCGATGTCGGGTGCGTGCACGGCCAGGTAGTCGGCAAGGAAGGCCTCGGCATCGGCGTCGATGGCGAACGTGACGTCTCCGCCCGCGGCGTCGGTTTCAGTCTCGTGGGCGCGCGCCGCGTGGGAGCCGACCGAGGGCAGCACCCGGTCGCGCAGGGCGAGGGAGAGGTCGCGAACGAGGTCGAGCACTCAGGGCTGTTCGGGCGGGCCCTCGGGGCGCTCGCCCAGAGTGACCTCCACCGTACGGCGTTCGCCCTTGCGGATCACGTCGAGCTCCACCTTGTCGCCCTCGCCCCGCGAGCTCACCAGGTCGGCCAGGTCGTCCGAGCGGGTGAGGTCGCGCCCGCCCACGCCCACGATCACGTCCCCGCCCGTTGGGATCTCCTGCTGGCCCTGGAACTCGATGGTCCGGCCGCCTGCCTTGAGGTCGGCCTTCTCGGCGGGGCTGTCGGGCTCGACCTCGACCACGAGTGCCCCTGCGCTCACCGGCACGTCGAGGCGCTCGGCCAGCTGCGGGTAGAGCGACTGCGACTTCACGCCCAGGTAGCCGTAGCTCACCTTTCCGTTCTCGCGCAGCTCGGAGAGCGAGCGGCGGACGGTGTCCACGGGCACGGCAAAACCCACACCTTCGCCTCCTCCGCTCGCCGACTTGATCTGGGAGTTGATGCCGAGCACCTCGCCCTTGGCGTTCAGCAGCGGACCGCCGGAGTTGCCGGGGTTGATGGCGGCGTCGGTCTGCACGGCGTTGCCGATCTGAAACTGGGTGAGCGACTGGATCGTGCGGTTGAGCGCGGACACCACACCGACCGAGAGCGACTGCTCCTCGCCGAAGGGAGAGCCTATGGCCGCCACCTGCTGGCCCACGCGCAGCTCGCTCGACTTGCCGAGACGCAGCGGAGTGAGCTCGAGGCCGGCCGGGTCGATCTTGATCAGCGCGACATCGGAGTTCGGGTCGTCCCCGATGATCTTCGCCTTCACGCGGTTGCCGTCGGAGAAGCGCACGTACACCTGCTCGGCCCGGTCGGAGTCCGGGGGATCGCCCGTGGTCACCACGTGGGCGTTCGTGGCGATGTAGCCCTCGCCGTCGAGCACGAAGCCTGACCCCTGGCCGCCCTCGCCACCTTCCTCTTCGAGGAGAGAAGCGCCCCCGTCGGCGAAGAGCGACTCGATCGTGACCACCCCGGGGGAGAGGCGGTCATACAGCGCGGCGGCGTTCAGGCCCCCCTTTGCGCCGAGCCCCTCGACCACCTCGACCTTCGTGGTGCGCACCTCCTGCTTGGGGCTCTGAGCGCCTGCGGACCCGCTTTCGCCGCGTTGCGTCCCCGGCTCCTCATCGCCCATGCACCCGCCGAGGGCGAGCGCGGCGAGCAGCGCCGCGGCCCGAGCCTTCACGAGCGGCTCCGGCCGGCCGGCAACTGCAGCGTGAACGAAGTGCCCCCCGGGCGGCGGGCGGCGCGGATGGACCCGTCCATGCGCTCGGCGAGTTCCCGCGCGATGGCCAGTCCCAGGCCGGCGCCGCGGGTGGCGTCGCCCGTGTAGAAGCGCTCAAAAACCTTGTCTTCGTCTGTGAGGCCCGGCCCGTTGTCGGACACCGTGAGCTCCGCGGATCCGTTGTGGCGTCCGGCGGTCACGGTCACGTGGGTGCCCTCGGGAGTGTGGCGGAGGGCATTGTCGAGCAGGATACGCATGATCTGCGCCACCCTTTCCCGGTCGCACTGCGCCTCGATCCGGGCCGGCAGGCGCAGATCGAGCTGTGTCTCGTGGCGGGTGACGGCGGGGCGGAACTCACCCACGATCGTACGAGCCAGGTCGCCGATGTCCACGGGCTGGTTGTCGAGCGCCACCGAGCCCGCGTCGAGCCGCGAGAGGTCGAGCAGATCCACGGCCAGCTTCTGGAGGCGCTCGACCTGCTCGGCCATTGTGTCGAGGAACTCGCGGCGGGTCTCCTCGTCGAGCTCCTCGTCCTGCAGGAGCTCCACGAAGCCGCCGAGCGAGAAGATCGGCGTACGCAGCTCATGGGAGGCCGTGGCCACGAACTCCTTGCGCGCCACGTCCAGGCGCCTGAGCTGGCGCTGCATGTCGTTGAAGGTGGCGGTGAGCTGGCCCAGCTCGTCCTGGGAGTCCACCGGCAGCGGCTCGATGAAGCGCCCGGCTGCCACCTCCTGAGCCCCCTGATCGAGGCGCTTGACACGACGGGCGAGGGCCTGGGCCACCAGGTACACACCGATGAGGGCGAGCAGGAGGGCCACTCCCGCGGCGAGGAGCAGACGGTTGCGGATGAACGACACCGTCTCCGACGCGTCCGTCAGCGTCTGGGTGTACAAGGCAACGCGCGCGATCCGCCCGCGGTAGGAGAGCGGCTGAGCGAGCTGCGCGAGCGGCTCGCCCCTGAACTCGCCCCGCCCGCGCGCCGGCTCGCGGGTGAGCACCGCTCTCGCCGCCAGGGAGCGGTCGTCGGGCACGGAGCGCTCCTCGCGCGAGTCGTACACGACGAAGAACTGCACGGCATCCGCGCGCGGCTCCTCGACGGCGCTCGACTGCACGCCGAACAGGGTCACTCGAGCCCCCGCGGCGTCAGATACGGCCTGTACGCGCCGGTTGAGCTCGTCTGTCGTGGCGTCGCGATCCGCGGTCAGGGTCTCGAGTGTGGGTCGCGCGCCGCGGGCCACGCGCTCGAGTTCGTCGAGGCGGCGGTCGACCAGGTTGGCCTCGAGTTGCGGGACCACGAAGAAGTAGAGGACCGCGAACGCAGTGGCGGTGATCGCGAAGAAAACCAGCGCCAGCTTGTTGCGCAGCGAGCGCAGGCGAGGGCGGCGCAGGGGCACCCAGGCGCCTCAGCGATCCCGGTAGCGGTAGCCCACGCCGCGCACGGTGAGGATCATCTCGGGGTAGCGCGGGTCCGCCTCGAGCTTCTCGCGCAGGTGGCGGATGTGCACGTCCACGGTGCGCGGATCGCGGTAGGAGGCGTCGCCCCACACCCGCTCGAGCAGGACCATGCGGTTGAACACCCGCCCGGGGTGGCGGGCGAGCGCGGTGAGGATCTCGAACTCCACGTAGGTGAGCCGCACCTGCTCCCCACCCACCGACACCGCGCGCTTCTCGAAGTCGATCCTCAGGCCGCCGTCGAGGAGCGGCTCCTCGCCGGCGTCGTCCGCGCGCACGAGCTCGGCCCGGCGCAGCACCGCCTTTACGCGACTGCGAAACTCGCGCACGGAGAAGGGCTTGGTGATGTAGTCGTCAGCGCCCAGCTCGAGGCCCAGAACCTTGTCGATCTCCTCCGCGCGCGCGGTGAGCATGATGATCGGCACCGAGGACCTCGCACGCACCTGCCGGCACACCTCGAAGCCGTCCACCTTGGGCAGCATGAGGTCGAGCACCACGAGGTCGAAGCTGGTCTCCCTGAGGCGATCGAGCGCCTCCTGTCCGTCCAGCGCGGGCACCACCTCGTAGCCGTCCTTGCGCAGGGGAAATGCGAGCAGGGTCTGAAGCGACTGCTCGTCGTCGACCAGGAGGATGCGGGGGGCCTGTGTAGCCATTGAACCTCGTACGGTGCTCGCCGGATGACTCGGTGCGGTGCTCGCCGGATCACCGATCCGGCTGCGCTCCTCCCGGATCCGGCTGCGCTCCTCCCGCTAGGGGCCCAGCGCCTCTACCCATTGTAGGTTGCAGCGCAGTGATCGAGCCCCGCATCTACCGCGCGGCTTTCGTGCCGGCGCTTCTCGCGGTCGTCTTCGTGATGTTTTCCCTCGAGAGTCGCCCGAGGCCCTTGCCCCAGGGCCTGGCCGCCGATGTCGTCTTCGACGGCGACCAGGCCGCCACCACCGCCCGTGCCGTACTCGCGGCCGGGCGCGATCGTCGAGCCGGCACCCCCGGCGACCTCGCGGCGGCGGAGCTGGTGGAGGGGCAACTCGAGGCAAGAGGCTTCACCGTCCGCTCCGACCGGTTCGACAGCGATGGAAACGAGCTGGTGAACGTGGTCGGCCGCCGCCCTGGCAAGTCGCGCCGTCAGGTGCTGGTGGTGGCTGCCCGCGACGCGCGGGGGGTGCCGGACGCCGCCGGTTCCGCGGCGGACACCGCTGCACTGGTGGAGATCGCTCGGGTGTTTGAGGGGCGCCCGTCGCAGAAGACACTGGTGCTCGCCTCGGTGGATGGCTCTGCCCTCGGTGAGCTGGGGACAGCGCGGCTGGCGGCTGACCTGGGCGACCCGGGCCTCGTGGACGGGGCGATCGTGATCTCGGGCTTCGGCCTCGAGAACCGCAGGCCGGCCACGATCGAGGCCTGGGCCGGCAATACCAATCGCGCGGGTATCGGTCTCACGCGCACGGTGGCCGAGTCGCTTCGCGAGGAGCAGGGCGTGGCGCCGGAGAGCTCGAGCCCCGCGGGCCAAATCGCGCGCATGGCCTTCCCGGTGGGCGTCGGTCCGCAGGGGGTGCTGCTCCAGGAGGGATACGACACGGTGCGCATCGCCGGCGAGGGAGAACTACCCGGCGGCGGTGACAGCGCGATCGAGTCCCTGGACGAGGAGCGACTCGAGCGCCTCGGGCGCGCCACCCTGCGCACTCTCACCGCTCTCGACGCCGGCGCGCGGCCCACCCGCGGCCCGGACAGTTACGTGACCGCGGTAAGTCAGGTGATACCGGGCTGGGCGATGAGGGTGCTCGCCTTCGCCCTGATTCTTCCGGCCCTCGTGGCGAGCGTGGACGCTTTCGCCCGGGCGCGCCGTCGCCGAGAACCCCTCGGGGCTTGGTTCACCTGGTTCGCGGCGAGTGTGCTCCCGTTCGTGATCGGTCTCGGCGTGGCCCATGGGCTCGCGCTGGTCGGAGCCACCGAAGCACCGCCTGACTTCCCCGTGGCCCCGGACCTGTACCCGCTCGACGCGGGCGCGGCCATCGTGCTCGCCGGTGTTGTCCTGGTGATTGCCCTCAGCTGGTTCGCGTTGCGCCGCCTCGTGCGCGCTTCGGACCCCAGGTTGCGCGAGCCCTCAGCGCCCGGTGCCGGGGTCGTGGTCGCTCTGGCCCTCAGCTTCTCCGTGCTCGCGCTCTGGGCCGTGAACGCCTACTGCGCGCTGGTTCTCGTACCTGCGCTGCATCTCTGGCTGCTCGGCGTGTTGTTCGACCCGCCGCCGCCGCGTCGCGCGCGAATCGTGATGGTGCTCAGTGGCCTCCTGGCGCCGGGCCTCTTGGTCGCCTACGACCTTCTCACCCTCTCGCTCGACCCCCTGAGCGGCGCTTGGTATTCCTTCCTGCTCGTAACGGGAGGACACGTGAGCGTGGCGAGCGCCCTCGTGGCGTGCGTGCTGGCCGCCGTGCTCTGCTCAGTGGTGGCGATCGCGAAGGCCCGGCCTCAAACACCTCCGCCCGGGCTGCGGCCGGTCACACCCTCGGTGAGAGGCCCGGCGAGCTACGCGGGGCCAGGTTCGCTCGGGGGCACGTCCTCGGCGCTGCCACGCCGATGACCGTTCCCGTTGTGACCGGGTGTCATTTCGTCCAGGTAGGGTCGTGACTCGATGGGGCCAAGCGCGCCAGGTGACGATAGGCCGGACATGGTCGCGACGATCAAACGGCTGGTGGCTGGTGGCGAGTACAGCATCGACACCCGGGCCGTGGCGGAAGCCATCCTCACGCGCAAGCGCGAGAGCGACCCGCTGCAGGCGCTCTGCTCACAGATGCTCGTAGCCCCGGAGGCTCCCAGGCGGCCCGCCCGTAAGTTCGAGGCCCTCCCCGGCGATTACCCGTCCTAGCCGAGTCAGCGGCGCCTCGCAGGTTCGCACGGCCTCCTCCCAGCCCTCCTCGGGCAGGCAGAACAGGAGCTCGTGATCCTCGCCGCCCGCCGCGGCCAGCTCGAGCGGATCGCGGCTCGCCGCCCGGCAGGCCTGCTCGGCGGCGTCCCCCATGGGCACCGTCGCCAGGTTGATCTCCAGCCGCACGCCGCTGCGGGAAGCCACGTGCCGGGCGTCGGTGGCCAAGCCGTCGCTGAGGTCGATCATCGCGGTGGCGCCCGCCCGCCCGAGAGCCCTGCCGGCGCGCAGACGAGGGAAGGGGCGCCGGTGGCGCTCGGCCAGCTCTGAAGCCAAGCCGGCCCGAAGGCCCGCAGCAAGGCCGCTCAGCACGAGCAGGCCTGCGGCCGAGGCGCCGAGCGAACCGGTCACACCCACCAGGTCGCCAGGCCGGGCGCCGTCCCGGCGCACGAGCTCCTCGGCAGAGTTCACCCAGCCGACCACGGCCACCGTGACCACCAGCGTTCCGGCGCTGACCACGTCGCCTCCGGCGACGGTGACCGAGGTGGCGCGGGCGAGCTTCGCCATCCCCTCCACCAGCTCCAGGGCCAGCTCGGGCGCGAAGTCTCCCGGCAGGGCCAGCGACACGTAGGCCTCTCCGGCGTCCGCGCCCATCGCCGCCAGATCGGAAAGCGCGGTGGCGAGGGCCTTGTGCCCCACGTCCGCGGGGGAGTGGGTGTCGAGGGAGAAGTGCACGCCCGCTGCGACCGTGTCGATCGAGGTGACCGACACAGGGCGCGACCTCACGGCGGCAGCATCGTCACCCGGCCCGAGCAGCACGCGCTCGCCCGGCTCGCCCAGCGCGCGCTCGATGGCCGCGATGAGCGCCACCTCTCTCACGAGAGCTTTCCTACTGGCCGGGGGTGGCCCCGCCGCCACCGCTGTCCGGCGCGGGTGCGGGCGCAGGTGCAGGAGCCGGAGCGGCCTGCAGCGGCGCCTCGTAGAGGCTCGGGTCCTGGTAGGAGCTGTCCGGGGGAGGCGGTGGGACGGGCACCGTGGGGGCCA
>JBBJNU010000062.1:0-9185 GCA_037721005.1 Thermoleophilaceae bacterium
GGGTACGCAGGAACCGCAGCAGGCGGAGGTCCAGCGTACGGAGTGAGAACCTCGTGCGGTGCTCGCCCGATGAGTCGGTGCGGTGCTCGCCCGATCGACGATCGGGCTGCGCTCCTCCCGGATCGGGCTGCGCTCCTCCCGCTTTCAGAAGCCGACGCGCTGGTCGCCCCGCTCGCGGCGAACGTAGGCGACCTGCGACAGGTCGATCACGATGTGCGAGTCGTCGCTCTCGAACGTATGCCAGCGATCACCGCTGTCTGAGGTCAACGCCGACACGAGTGAGTCGTAGGCGTCCGCCTCGGCTCGCACGGACACGGAGCCTCCGGCTTGAAAGCCCACGTCGAATCTTCTCAGGTCAGGCATGGTCTCCCTCTGGGGGTTGAACGATCTCGGTGAGCACTCCGCCGGTGGACTTCGGGTGCACAAAGGCCACGCGGCTGTCGCGGATGCCTCCACGCGGCTGTTCATCGATCAGCCGGACGCCCGACTCGCGCAACCGCAGGAGGGTCGCATCGATGTCCCGCGTCCGGTACGCCACGTGGTGCATGCCCGGCCCGCTGCGCGCGAGGAACCGTGCCACGGCGCTCTCGGCCGAGACCGGGGTGAGCAGCTCCACGTGGGCGTCGCCGATCTCCAGCAGCGCGGCCTCCACCCCGAACTCCTCCACGATCTCGCGGTGCTGCTCGCGCATGCCCAGCCGGTCGCGGTAGAGAGCGATGGACTCGTCGAGGTTCTCGACGGCCACGCCGATATGGTCGATTTCTCCGAACACGAGCTGGGAGATTAGTGCGTCGCCGTGGGGGTAGGTCCGCGCCAACTGTCAACCCAGCAACAGGAGGAGGTGCGCATGGCGAAGACTGCACGCGACGTAATGACCGGCGGCACGGAGTGCGTCGGGGAGAACGATTCGATCGCCGACGCGGCGAAGAGGATGAAGGAGCTCGACGTGGGCTCGGTGCCCATCTGCGGCGAGGACGACCGCCTCAAGGGCATGGTCACCGACCGCGACATCGTGATCGAGGTGATCGCCGAGGGCAAGGATCCCGCGAGCGTGAAGGCAATCGAGCTTGGTGACGAGGAAGTCGTGACCATCGGCGCCGACGACTCGGTCGACGAGGCCCTGAGCACGATGAAGCAGCACCAGGTGCGCCGGTTGCCGGTGATCGACGGTCACGACCTGGTGGGCATCGTGTCCATCGCCGACCTCGCCAAGAACATCGAGGACGACAAGCTCGGTGACTTGGTGGACGCGATCTCCGCCTAGGCTAGGCGGGTAGGGAGTGCCCGTGCGGGCATCCGGCCCGCACGGGCATCGGCCTCCGTGCGCCGGCGCTATGAGGAGCCAGGTTCGAGCCGCTCGCTGGCCGCCACGCTGGGACTGGTGGTGGAGCCGTGGAGCGGCTCGAGCCGGGGCACGGTGGGCAGCCGGTCCTCGTGGTCGGCGACGAGCGCCTCTATGTCGTCGCGCTCGAGCACCTCCGACTCGAGCAGGGTGCGCGCGAAGGCCTCGAGCAGCGGGCGGTGCTCGTCCACCAGGCGCTGGGCGCGGCGGTGAGCCTGATCGGCGATGAACTGCTGCTCTTCGTCGATCATCCGGCGGGTGTTGTCTGACATCGAGTAGTCGCCGGCCGGCAGCTGCTTGGACTGAAGGTTGGTGCTCATGCCGTACTCGGTGACCATGGAGCGGCTGATTTCGTGCACCTTGCGCAGGTCATCGGCGGCGCCGGTGGTGATCTGCCCGAATATGAGGTGCTCGGTGACCCGGCCCCCGAGGAGCATCACGAGGTAGTCCATGAGCTCCTCCTTGGTCTTCAGATAGCGGTCCTCCTCGGGCAGGTTGAGGGTGTAGCCGAGCGCCTGCCCCCGGGGGATGATCGAGATGCGGTGCACCTTCTCCACCGAGGGCAGCAGCTCCGAGCACAGCGCGTGGCCCGCCTCGTGGTAGGCCACCACGCGCTTCTCGTGATCGGTGATCACCCGGCGCGACTGCATGCCGGCCACCACCCGCTCGAGCGCCGCCTGGAAGTCCTTGGTCAATATCTCCTGCCGGCGATCGCGCCCGGCGAAGATCGCCGCCTCGTTGCAGATGCTGGCCAGATCCGCACCCGTGAGGCCGCTCGTCTGACGCGCGATCAGCTCGAGGTCCACATCGCGCGCGAGCGGCTTGCCGGTCGTGTGCACGTTGAGGATCTGGATGCGCCCCTTCAGGTCCGGAGGGGTCACGAAGATCTGACGGTCGAAGCGCCCTGGGCGCAACAGGGCCGGATCGAGCTTGTCGAGCAGGTTGGAGGCGGCGATCACCACAACGTCGTCGCCCCCGGCGAAACCGTCGAGCTCCACGAGCAGCTGGTTCAGCGTCTGGTCCTTTTCGCCCGAGATGTCGTTGCCGCGGGTGGCCCCAACGGCGTCGAGCTCGTCGATGAAGATGATCGCGGGCGCCTGCTTGCGGGCCTCCCTGAAGAGCCGGCGGATTCGCAGCGCGCCCAGGCCGGCGAACATCTCCACAAAGGACGAGGCCGACTGAGCGAAGAACTGGGCGTTGGACTCACGCGCCACGGCCTTGGCCAGGAGGGTCTTGCCAGTGCCCGGAGGGCCGTGGAGCAGAATTCCCTTGGGCACCTTCGCCCCGAGGGCCCGGAAGCGCGCTGGGTCGCGTAGGAACTCCACCACCTCTCGCAACTCGTCCTTTGCCTCCTCGACTCCGGCAACGTCGTCCCAGCCGATCGAGTCGTGGCTCTGGGGCTTGATCTCCTGGGGCTTGGTGCGCGGCATGTAGCGCAGGGTGAGCACCAGCACGGCCGCAATCAGTCCCATGAAGATCACCGGCAGCCAGATCACCGCGAAGTCCTCGAGTCCCGAGAGGAACCCGCCGCCGGCAGGCGCCGAACCCGCCGCAGGTTGCGCGGGGGACAGGGAGAAGGCCGGGTTGCTCTCCCCGGTGGCGCCCCGGGTGAACGTGGAGGTCTGGGTGTCCACCTTCCAGGGGGCGGGCAGCTTGGCGTCCCCGGCGTCGAGAAAACGCCGGATCTCGCGGCGGGCGTCGTCGCAGGAGAGCTTTCCGCTGTCGAGTACCTCGATCGAGTAACTGCCCTCGTCCAGGTTGAGCGCCCCGGCGTTGCCGTCCGCTGAAAGCTCGAGCGGGGCATTGCAGGTGGCCGACGGAGTCTGCTGAGCGGACGCCGCGCCAGGCGTGGCTACGAGCGCGAGCAGGACAGCCAGAACCAGCGTGCAAAAACGTCCCACAGGACCTCTCATCGGCCAGAGGGGGTCGTGAGCTTGAGTGGTTATGCCCCCTCCACCCGCAGGATCTCCGCCAGAGCCGCGTTGCCCACCTCAAGCTGCTCCTCGCTCGGCTCGCGGGTGCCCACGACGCGCTGGATCTCGTATCCGGGCGTGCGCAGCGCGCGCGACATGCGCGTGCCGTCGTGGCGCTCGGTCCAGGCGAACACCTCCACGGCCACCGCGGCACTGCCCAGGGCCACGGCGGCTTCTGCCGCGGGGCCCTTGAGGCCGGCCTTTCGCGCGGCCACGTTGCCCACCGCCGCGGCGCCCAGCATCGGGGCCACGAGGTTCGAGCCACAGCGGTCGTGCTCCTTCTCCGCATCGAGCGCCTCGCCATCGGACTCATAGGCGGCGATCGACTTGTGCTCCACGCCGTGGTAGGCCGCCAGCTCTCCTCCTCGCAACGCGAGCATGGCCGGGGCCAGGCTCACGAGGCCCACCGCTGCTTCGCGCCCGATCGTCCGCCCGCCCGTCGAGCGGATGGCTTGAGCGAGCAGCGCGGCGCCGGCCATGGCGGCTGCCGTGCGGGCGTCCTGCATGGGCAGGCGAGCCTCGGGGAGGGCGCGCTTGACCAAAGGTATGACGGCCATCGCCTCAGCGAGCTTGGCCACACCGCGCACGCCGGGGATCTTCTCGGTACGCCTGCCCCCCAGGCTGGGCTTCTTGCCGCTGGCCACCTCGATCGCGCCCGTCGAGCCCCGGATGGCCGCCGCCCAGTGCGTCGGTCCGTGTACGAGCAGACCGTTGCGCAGGGCCATCCCTCCCAGGCGCAGCTTGTCGGTCTCGTCTTCGTCGTCGCCCACGATGGGCGGGACCTTGTGCTCTGTCATTTCAGTGTCTCCTCGGCGAGGTTGGCGTAGAAGCGGGAAGCGAGACCCAGATCTGAGATCGGCACGCGCTCGTCGGCGCCGTGCACCAGGGGTGCGGCCTCGAAGAGGTCCATGGCCTTCTGCGGGAAGAAGCCGTAGGCCACGCAGTCCGGGAAGGCCTCGCGCCACCAGCGCGAGTCGCTGAAGCCCGGCAGCACGACGGGCGTGACCGCCGCGCCCGGATCCTCGCGTGCCACGAAGCCGCGGATCGACTCCATCAGCGGCGTGTCGATCGGCGAGCGGTTGCCCACAACGGTCTCGCCGAAGGAGATGTCGTAGCCGCCGCCGGCGCCCACGGCCGAGTGGATTCGCTCGAGCGCGTGCTCCTCCCCCAGCTCGGGCGGCACCCGGCAGTCCACCCTCAGCTCCGCGCGGGCCGGGATCACGTTGATCTTCTGCGAGGCGGCGATCATCGTCGGTGTCATGGTCACCCCCAGCATCGGCTCGAGGAGCACGGCCACGCGCGGGTCTGTGGCCTCCACCTCGGCGAGCGCGGCATCGAGATCGGAGGCGTCCACGCCGAGGGCCTCGAAGAAGGCGTCGGGCTCAGGCGAATGCTCGGGGGTCACGCGCCCGCCCGCGAGAGCTTCGAGCACGGGGGCCATCTTGGTGAGGGCGTTCACGCCGATGCGCGGAATCGAGGCGTGGCCGGCGCGGCCCGACGTGGCAAGCGTGAAGCGAAACACGCCCTTCTCGGCCACGCAGACGCCGTAGAGGCGCTTCTCCCCGTAGGTGAAGGTCTCGCCGCCGCCCTCGTTCACCACGAGGTCGGCGTGCACCTTGTCCCTGTGCTGTGAACACAGCCACTGGGCTCCGTGTTCGGCGCCGGTCTCCTCGTCGACGGTGATCACGAGCTTGAGCTCTCCCGACTGGGGGCGCCAACCCTCCTCGGCGAGCGCTACGGCCGCGGCCACTTCGGCCGCCACCTGGCTCTTCATGTCGAGTGCGCCACGGCCCCACACGCACCCATCGGCGATGTCGCCCGACCACGGATCGTGGGTCCAGTCGGCGGGGTCGGCCAGCACGGTGTCCACGTGGCCGAGCAGGCAGAGCACTGGGCCGTCGCTCGGTGAGGGCAGGCGGGCCACCAGGTTCGGCCGCCCCTCGACCGCGGCCAGGAGCTCCACCTCGAAGCCGGCGCCGCGGAGGAGCTCGGCGAGGAAGGTCTGGCACTCCTCCTCATTGCCGGGAGGGTTCACCGTGTTGAAACGGATGAGCCGCTGCAGCAGCTCGGTGGTGCGGCGCTCGAGATCCTCGGGCTCGGGCATTGGTCCCAGGATAGGCCGACGCGTTACGAAGACGATGAACGGCCGTGTCGAATGAGTCGTGTAGGAGGATCCCGCGATGCCCGCTCAGCTCAGTACGGCGACCCCAAGCGTCCGCGCAGCCGCGCCTTGCGAGGCCCTCCGGGTCGGCATTCGCTCAGAAAGTTGACGCGGGTGAGCCCAGGCCTGGCCGCGTTGTGTTGAACTTCGGACTGCTGTGGTCCTCGTTGCCGACGATGTTCACCTGGTGCGTGCCGCACAAGCGAGCGACGCGGTTGCCTTCGAAGAGCTGGTACGGCGCCACGAACTGAGGATCTACAGGCTGGCCTTGCGAATGCTGGGTAACGAGAGCGATGCTCAGGACGCGGCGCAGGAGACCTTTCTTCAGGCTTGGCGCGCACTTGCGTCGTTTCGGGCCGAAAGTGCGTTCTCGACCTGGCTCTATCGGATCGCCACCAACTGCTGTTTGGCGACGCTCTCGCGCCCCCGGCCGGACACCGACCCGCTCAGCGGCCGAGAGATGGATCCGCGGCCGGGCCCGGACTCGATCACGGTCGAGCGTGACCGCTTTCGCAGCCTGAAGGTGGCGATCGGCCGACTCACGCCCGAGCAGCGGGCGCCGCTCGTGCTTCGAGAGTTCGAGGGTCTTGCCTACGAGGAGATCGGAGAGGTCCTGGGCCTCTCGGCTGGAGCGGTGAAGGGGCGGCTGCACCGGGCTCGCCTCGAGCTCGTGAAAGGGGCGGTCCCATGAAGCCGTTTCAGGAAGGCGAGCACCTTCCGTGTGGCGTAGAACTGGTTGGTCTCGTGAATCAGGTGGCCGAGGATCTTCGGCCCCCTGACCCGGAGCACCAGAGCAGCTGCGAGCACTGCCGCCGTGCCTTGGCCGAGCTCGAGCCGATGTGGGGGCAAGTCCGTGAACTCGCGCGCCAGGAGGTCATTCCCCCTTCGGCGTTGGTGGCGACGGTCATACAGGCAATCCGCGCCGAGCGGACCCGGGTAAGCCCGGAGGAGCTCCCGTTGCGCGAGATCGTGCCGCGACTGGTCGAGCACGCGCTCCTGCTCGGCGAGCGCGGAAGTCTCAGGATCGCGGACTCGGTGATCGCACAGGTGATCGTCCGAGAAGCGCTGGCCACGCCCGGCGTCGTGGCGTTGGACGCCGGTGCCGCCTCGCCCCGGTTTGGCAAATCCTCACACGGTGTGACGGTTTCGATGCACGAGAGCCGGGTCTCGGCGCAGCTCCTCCTGGTTGTCGAGATCGGGTGGCCGATTCCCGGCGTGGTGAGAGACGTCCGCGAGCGCGTGGGACAGGCGGTGCGGACCATCACGGGGCTCGACGCGGTGGCTATCGACGTGACGGTCACTGACGTGCGCGGCGAATGAGTTCCCGGCGCAGAACTTTCCTGGACGATTGCCGTCTAACCGTTCAGAAGGCAATCCATGAGAGCGGAGGCAACGATGGCAACTGAAGAGAAAACAGGGTCCGGAGGCAGGCAGGAGGCGGCGTCGGGGAGCGCGATCGAACCGTCCGGCCACTCCGACGGCGGATCAACCAACATCGCCGACGCAGTGGTGACGAAGATCGCCGGAATCGCCGCGCGCGAGGTGCCGGGAGTGCACGATCTCGGCGGGGGGGCAGCGCGTGCCATGGGATCGATGACCCAGCGAGTGGGCCTGGGCGACGAGCGCACTCAGGGTGTGTCAGTCGAAGTGGGTGAGCGAGAGGCGGCTGTCGACCTGACGTTGGTGGTCGATTACGGCGAGTCGATCCCGCAGGTCGCGGAGGCGATTCGCAGCAACATCGTCAAGCGCGTGGAGGGCATCACCGGGTTGTCGGTCACCGAGGTGAACATCTCGGTGAACGACCTCTACTTCCCCGGGGACGACGACCGGTCAACAGAAGAGCAAACCGGCTAAGGCCCGGGATGAACGCTCGACCTGTACGGCCGGACATGACACCGGCCTTGGTGTCGCCGCGCCTGCGCCTGGCGCGACTGGCGTGGGAACGCGCGCTGTCGACCGAGGGCGTGGACTCCGGGTATGCCGGCGAGTCCGGCTTCTGGCAGACCGACTACCGAGGCGAGGTGCTGCCCGGGGTCCTGGCTATCGCTCGGTCTGACGCTCGCTACGACGTCGAGCTGCACCTCAGGGCCGCCTGGCCGACGCCCCCCCTGCACGAAGTGGCGCGTTCGATTCGCGAGGACGTGGTCGCGAGCGCGGCGCGCATGGGGTTGGCCCAGGCGCTCGGGGCGCTGGAGATCGCCTTCGGGGACATGGCCGAGCCACCTCTCGGAGGGTCATGATCGCCCTCCTGCGCGCCCTCGTGCGGCTGCTCACGTTCCTGGTGCTTGTCGCGCTTGCCGCGGCCGGCCTGGCGGCCGCCGTCTTCTCGATCGGAGGGTCGGGCGATCTCAGCCTCCCCGGTCTGGCCGACCTCCTTCGCCTGCCGGCGTTGGAGACGGAGGTGGGAAGCCTGCTCGATGATCCAGTCGAATTCACGAGCGGGCTTGCCGGCTTGGCGGCAATTCTCCTCGGTGCGCTGTTGTTGATTGGAGCGCTGGCCCCGGCCCGCGAGCGCCTGCTGTTGCTTCGGGCGAGCCAGGAGGGCAAGCTTCAAGCGCGCCGCCGAGCGTTCGGCCAGGTGGCGAGCACCATCGTCGAGCAGAACCGGGCGGTGAGCGGTGTCAAGGTGAAGGTGCGGCCAAGCCGTCGTGGGCGAGGCGGAAGGATGTCGGTCAGGGCAATGCACCCCGCCAGCGCCGATCCTGCAGAGATCCGGCGCGCGGCGGACGCCGCGCTCACGCCGCTGGCGGAAGCGTTCGAGCTACAGGCCCGCGTACGACCACACCTCGACGGCGGACGGCGGGTGCAGTGATGCCCCGCCAGCGCCTACGCTCGCGCACCTCTCCCGTGGCCCACGTCGGCCGCGCGGTGCTCATACTCGTCGCGCTTGCGCTCGTGTGGTACGGGCTGATGCTGGTTCTCCTGGCCGTGGGGATCTCACCGGATTTCGTGAACGCCATCAGCGGTTACCGCAGCGCCTACGACGCCCTCGCCGGCCTGACCGCATCGGACATCACCGACCGAGCACGGCTTGTCGCGGCGCTTGTAGGTCTCGGGGCGTTCCTGTTCTTCGGCTATCTCGCTCTGAAGGAGATACCCCGCCCCTACCTTGCCCGGAGTGATCTACGTCTGAACGAAGACGAGCACGGCACGGTGGACCTGGAGCCCCGAGCGATCGAGCGGGTGGTCGAGGTGGCAGCCGCCGCACACCCCGCCGTGAGCTCCGTGACGGGCCGCTACGGCACCGACGACCTGGCGGTCGAGGTGCGCTTGCGGCGCGCGCGGGGTCTCGCAGAGGCGCTCAGCGACGTGCATGACCGCGTACTGCATGCACTCCAAATGCACGGGGTGCCTCCGACGCCGGTCGATGTGGTGTTGACCGGCTTTGACCGACAGCAACGAAGGGAACTCTCATGATCACCAGCAAGCAATCGGCGGCCGCCCTGGGCTTCGCCTTCGCAGCGGCCTGGATCGGCTTCAGCTTCGGCTACGCGGTGCTCTGCCTCGTCGGGGCCGGAGCCTTCTACTTCGTCGCGAGCTACGTCGAGGGAGGGGTTGACCTAGGCGAGCTTGGCGATCGCCTCTCGCCCCAGAGGACCGGTGGTGCCCGCCAGCCGTCCCCGGTCAGACGCACCGGAGCCCGCGTCCGGTAGAGGCGTTCCTGCCCTAACCGGGGAAGATGCCGCGGCTCTTCCAGAGCCAGCGCAGG
>JBBJNU010000063.1:0-9185 GCA_037721005.1 Thermoleophilaceae bacterium
GTCGCCGCTCGCGATGCCGCCCATCCTGCATACCCGGGATGTTTAGAGACTAAGGCCATGGACCTCATCTTCCTTCTCGGGCGCATCCTCTTCGAGGCACTCTTCATCGGCTCCGGCATCGGGCATCTGACCGACGGCGAGAACACCAAGGCCTACGCCAAGGCAGCCGGAGCCCCGGCCCCCGAGACCACGGTGCCGCTCACCGGGGTCATGCTCCTCGTGGGCGGCCTGTTGGTCCTTTTCGGCGTGTTCGCCGACGCCGGCGCCCTGCTGCTGTTCGCCTTCCTGGGACCGGCAGCCTTCCTGATGCACGCGTTCTGGAAGGTCGAGGAGCCAGGGATGAGGCAGATAGAGATGGCGCAGTTCATGAAGAACATCTCGCTCTCGGGCGCGTGCCTGATCATCTTCTGGCTGTACAGCGAGGGGGAGGATCTGCCCCTCTCGCTCACCGACTCGTTGTTCTGAGAGGTCGGTCGGGGCTCACAGACCAGCGCCCCTCGCGCCACCGCACGCGGGTTCCGTCGGCCAGGGTCGCTCCGGCACGACCGCACGCCGGTTCGCCCCAGAGCGTGGCCTCGAGCGGTCGTTCGGTCTCTGGTGTATCGCCGAGCCCCCCGGCCACATGGTCGGCCGGGTAGCTCACCACCAGAGCCCCCTCGCGCACGTAGACGGGAATGCGTCCGAGCGGGGCCTCGGCCACCACCTCGCCGCCGCCCTCGTGCGCCTCGCCCGTCCAGAAGTCAATCCACCGGCCGCGGGGAAGCGGCACCTCGCGCTCACGCGCGCCGTCTTCGAGCACCGGCGCAACCCACAGCGAGGGGCCGTAGCCGTAGGCGTCGGCCACCGAGAAGCCGCGCGGATCCGAGGGGTCCATCAGACACAGCGGGCGCACGATGGGCAGCCCGCAGCGCGCGGCGGTGGCCGCTGCGGCGCGCACGTAGGGCACGAGGCGCTCGTGCTGCCCTACGGCCTCGCGGTAGATGTCGAGGGTCTCCTTGTCGTAGGTCCAAGCCTCTTGGGCGAAGCGCCCGTGGGCCTGCATCAGCGGGGTGAAGCAGCCAAACCACACCCAGCGCAGCAGCAGCTCCTTCGGGCAGCGGTCAACCAGGCGCTCGCCCAGGTACCCGCCCACGTCGTGCGACCAGTTCGAGTATCCGCTCGCCGCCGCAGTGATCGTGGCCGCCACCAGCGTGCGCAGCGACCAGAAGTCCGAGGCTTGGTCGCCGCCCCATGTGAGGCCGACCGCCTGCTGGCCGGTCCATCCGCTGCGCCCGAAGAGCACGCCGCGGCCCGGGTGGGCGTCGTCCAGGGCCCGTTGCATCGAGCGCCGGTAGAGCCCGCCGTAGGCCCAGGCGGCGCTCGCGCCCGAGCGTCCGTCGGCGAAGCGCACGTCAGGCGGGAAGTAGTAGCCCTCGCCGTCGTCGGCCTTGATTCCCTCTACTCCCATCTCCAGGACCGGCCGGGCCTGCTCACGCCACCAGGTGTCGGCCTCGGGGGAGGTGAAGTCGATCGGCGACCCGGTTCCCATCCACCAGCGAGCCACGAAGGCATCGCCCTCGGGCGTCTTGAGGAAGTGCCCGGCCTCGGCGGCCTCCGCGTAGTTGGGTGCCGGCTCACGATGCAGGCGCTCGGACTCGGGGCCGGGCGGGCGCTGTCCGTCCGCCGACTCGAGGTTGACCCACGGCGTCACCCACACCACCGACCGCACGCCGTCGGCACGGAAGCGGCGCAACATTCCCTCGGGGTCGGGGAACTGGTGGGGGTTGAAGACCCAGGTGTTGTATTGGGTCTCCCAGGGCGAGTCGATCACGATCGCGTCGAGGGCGATCCCGCTGGCGGCGTAGCCGTCGAAGTCCTCCTCGACGTCGTCCTGGTGTGAGTACACGTCGCGACTCTTCCAGTGCCCGTAGCCCCATTCGGGCAGGAGGGCGGGAAAGCCGGTCATCCTCAGGTAGCGCCGCAGCTGCGCGGCTGGACTGGGGTCGGTGATCAGATGCAGCGCGAAGGGCCCGGCGGCCGCGCGCCCGGAGACCGAGAGGCGGTGCGCGAGATCGATCTCCACCCCGTCACCGCCCGTCTCGATCCATAACGCGTAGCCTCGGCTCGCCAGCAGCCACGGCACCGGCACGTAGTCGCCCTGCGGTATGCCGCCCACCTCGAGCATGTCCGGCGGACAGTCGGGACCGGTGTAGCGGCGGTCAGCCCCGAGGCGGACGCGCCTGCCGGCCTGATCGACGTCCTCGTTGTGGCGGGCGCCCAAGCCGGTGAACGCCTCGCCCGACGCGCGCTCCCAGTCGAGGCCGAGCCGCAGAGGCTCCGGGTCGGCGCGAGCGGTCACGAGCAGGCGCTCCGCGTGGAGCTCGATCCGCAGGCTCACCTCTCGCGCCGGCCCGGCGCGTCCGGTCAGCTCTGCCCACCACTCGCCCGCATCCCGCACCTGAGCCCATTCGAGATGGCGGCGGTTCTCGCGCTCTTCCTGAGCGATCACCCCCTCCGTGAGCTGCACGAACTGGTCGAGGATCTCGCCGTCGGCGCACCACACACGCGCGCCGTGCAGGAGGCGCCGGCCCCCTCGTCTGATCTCTAGGCCGAACGGGTCGAGCTGGATGGTCGCTCGAAGGGCTCCGCGCTCGAGCAGCACTTCGGAACGGGCCGCGATCGACACGCAGGGGTTCTCGCAGCACCGGGATCCCCGGTCGTGAAAACCGAGTGAAAGCGACCCCCAGGCTTCACAGACTGGTCACGGCCTTTTCTCTCCCCAATAACCGGAGGTGGCCGTTTGCAGGCGATTCTGTCCTGGACAATGGACTATGAGAAGGGAGCGTCGATGATTCCCGTAACCCGCAGCAGGGCCGACCTGCACTGCCACTCGACCGCCTCTGAGGAGTCACGTCTCGGCGTCCAGAGGGCGCTCGGCCTGCCGGAGTGCGCCACCCCGCCCGAGGAGGTGTACGCGCTCGCGAAGCGTCGCGGGATGGACTTCGTGACCATCACCGACCACGACACCATCGCCGGCGCCCTCGAGCTCGCGGGCCGTCCCGACACGTTTCTCTCCGAGGAGCTGACCGCCTCGTTCCGCGGCGAGCCCCAGGCGGTGCACGTGCTCTGTTACGGGATCACACCCGACGATCACGAATGGCTGCAGGCCAACGCCGGTGACGTGGAGGCGTGCGCCGAGTACCTGCGCAACAACTCGATCACCTCCGCCCTGGCCCACCCCTTCTACGCGGTGGCTGCCCCGCTCACGGCCCGGCACCGTCGCCGGCTCGCTCAGATCTTCCCGGTGTGGGAGACCCGCAACGGGTCGCGGGCGCGCGAACTCAATCTTCCGGCGGCGATCTACATCGAGACCCACGGCGGAACCGGGGTGGGCGGTTCCGACGACCACGCGGGAGTCGACATCGGGCGCACCTACACGGAGACTCCCCTGGCAGCCGGCCCAGAGGAGTACCTCGCACATATCCGTGCCGGACACGCTGCCGGGCGCGGCGATCAGGGGAGCGCCGAAAAGTGGGCTCACGCCGCGATGGCGCTGGCCATACGGTCGCTCGGTTCGCAGGGAGAGGCGAAGGCCCTCGACCCCATGGCCGTCTTCTCCATGGCCGAGCGCGTGATGAGCCAGGGCGACGCCCGCACCGGCGAGCCCCCGACCGACCTCGAGCCCGACGACGCCCGCTCACTGCTGCAGACCTGGCTGGACGCGGTGGAGCTCGACCTCAGCGGCCCCGAGCTGCTCGCCTACATGCAGGAAGATTCCTTCAGCCACGCGGACCTCTTCCGCCGCGCGCGACGGGTCCACGAGCGCCGGCTGCGCGATGCGGTGGGACGCACGGTTGCCTCGGCTGCCTCGAACGGCAACCTCGCCGCCGCGGCGATGGATCTCTTCTCCTCCTGCGTGCCCGCGGTGCCCTACGCGCCGGCGGCGGCCTTCCTCGGGCGCGAAAAGCAGAAGCTCGCCAACCGCGAGTCCGAGCCGCGGCGGGTGGCGCTCGTGGCCGACGGCCTCGGCGGGATGCACGGCGTGACCCACACGCTCGACGAGATCCGCGAGCGCGGGGTCCCGGGCTATGAGGTCGAGGTGATCGGCACCGACCCCAACGTGGACCGGCGCCTGTCAGCGGTCGCCGAGGTGGACATCCCCTTCTACGAGGGCCTGCGGGTGGGCGTGCCGAGCCTCCCCGCGGTGGTCGAGGCTCTCGCCGAGGGTCGGTATGACCTCGTGCACCTGTGCTCCCCCGGTCCGTCCGGGGTCGCTGCCGCGGTCATCGCCCGAACCATGGACCTGCCGGTGCTCGGCAGCTACCACACGGAGCTCGGCGTGTACGCCGGGCTGCGCTCGGGCGACGCTCGGCTGCGGGCAGGGATGGACGCTGCGCTCGCTCTCTTCTACGGCGGGTGCGACGTCGTACTCTCGCCGAGCGAATCCGCCGACGAGTCGCTGCGGGCGCTCGGCATCGAGCCGGCCAAGATCGGGCGCTGGGACCGCGGCGTGGACCTCGGGCGCTTCGGCGCCCACCACCGCCGCGATGGCTCGTTCCGAGGAGACTTCAACGTGCTCTACGCCGGGCGCCTGACCAAGGAGAAGGGGGTGGACCTGCTGGCCGACTCCTTCCTGGCCGCCCGCGCCCAGGACCCTCGGCTGCACCTGGTGCTCGCCGGCGGCGGGCCCGAGGAGCACGTGCTCCGCGAACGGCTCGGGGACTCAGCCACCTTCCTGGGGTGGCTTGACGGTCACGAGCTGGCCTGGGCCTACGCCACCGCCGACGCCTTCCTGTTCGCCAGCCAGACCGACACCTTCGGTCAGGTGATCCTCGAGGCACAGGCGAGCGGGCTGCCGGTGGTCGCCGTGGCCGAGGGTGGCCCCTTGTCGCTCATCGAGAACGGGCGCAGCGGCCTCCTGTGCCCTGCCGAGTCATCGGCCTTGGCCGGGGCGCTACTCGAGGTGGCCGGGTCACCGGCGCTGCGCGAACGGTTGTCCGACGGCGGGCTGCTCTCGGTGAAGGGCCGCACGTGGGCCGCCGCGCTCGGACGGCTGGCCGACGGATACAGCGCGGCGCTCGGCGTCAGGCTCAGTCCTTCTTCCAGCCGCCTCCGAGCAGGCGCGAGAGGCGCCCACCAGCACGCGGCTTGAAGGCCGGCGGGCCCTTCTCCGGAGGAGGCAGCTCGGCTGCCGCCTCTGACGTGATGGTCAGCGTGACTCCCTTCTCGGCCGTACGCCGAACCTCCGGCGCGTCCACGAAACGCAGATCGCCCGCGCCCGTATCGATCACGAGGCCGTCGAAGATGTGCTCCTGGTAGTTGTCGAGCACCTCGCGAACGGTGCCGACCTCGACCTCGTCGGATCCATAGACCGGGGTGCCCTTCTCGAGGGCTGTGTAGTGGACCGCGGTGCCGTCGTCGAGGGCCACGGCGCCAGGTCAGCGAGGCAGCAGGAAAGCGGCCTCTTCGCCGGGCTCCTGAAGGCCTTCCTCTTCCTCCGCGGCGGCGGTGAAGATTGCCGCTGCCACGGCGGCGATCACGAGAACCACCGAGATCGCGGCCACGATGTTCTCTGTTCCCTTTGACCCCGGAAAGCGTTCCCGAGTGATCCCGAGGAAGGAGACGACCAGCGCCCAGAGGGCGAGAAGTCCTCCGAATACGTGATAGGCGTTCATCGCCTCGAACGCTACCTCAGAGTGCGGCGTGTCGGTCGCCCGGACGCGGTGCGCACGCGCCGGGGTGCGCCCGGCGCGGGCGCGCCGTGCGGTCCGCGGCGCGGAGGACCGGGCCGTCGCGGTTGCGCGCCGGGATCGCGGTCGGACCCGCCGGGCTCGTCGTCGGGCTCGGCGTCGGCGGGCTCCGGTTCACGCACGGCCCACCAGATGAGAACGAACGCGGCCACCACCGGCACTTTCAGCACGACCATCATCCAGATGAAGGTGGGCACGTCGATCCGCGGATGCTACCCCAACGCGGTCATCTGCCGGAAGGCCTCGAAGCGCTCGTCGATCTCCTCTCGCGTGAGGCGGGCCACCCGCTCGGTCCCGAACTCCTCCACGTTGAAGGAGGCGACTACCGAGCCGAAGGTCATCGCGCGGCGCAGCGCGGAGTCGTCCTGCCAGTCGTCCTGCGAGGCGAGGTAGCCGAGAAAGCCCCCGGCAAAGGAGTCGCCCGCGCCGGTGGGGTCGGACACCGTCTCCAGCGGAAAGGCGGGAAGGGCGAAGTAACCGTGCTCGGTGATGAGGGCCGCGCCGTACTCGCCCTGCTTGGCCACCACCACGCTCGGACCCATGCCCAGCACCTCGCGCGCCGCTCGCACGAGGTTCGGCTGCTCGGTGAGCATGCGGATCTCCGCGTCGTTGAGAAATACGAGGTCCACGCCGGCGATCGTCTTGAGCAGCGAGTCGCGGGCGGTGTCGATCCAGAGATTCATCGAGTCGAGACCCGCGAACCGCGCGCCCTCGCACTGCTCGCGCACGCCGCGCTGAACGTCGGGCTGGATGTTGGCGAGGAAGAGGTTCTCCGCGTTGCGCGACTCCTCCGAGAGCTTGGGCTCGAACTCGCCGAACACGCCGAGCTGCGTGTCGTCGGTGTGAGCCTGGTTCATGTCGTACTCGTAATGGCCGCGCCAGAAGAAGGTCTTACCGCCCTCCACTCGCTCGATGTCGTCGGTGTTCACGCCATTGCCCTCGAGCACGGTGTACTCGTCGGGGCCGAAGTCGTCCCCGACGGGGCCCACCACGCGAACGTCGGTGAAGAAGCTCGCGGCGAGCGAGAAGTGCACGGCCGAGCCGCCGAGCATGCGCTCGCGCTCCCCGAAGGGGGTCTTCACGGCGTCAAAGGCGATGGATCCGACCACGACCAGGCTCATAGGCGGGGCAACACTATCGAGGGTGATCGGCGCGGCTATACCCTGCCGAGCCGTGCGCGTGGTGCTCATCGAGCGATTCGGGGGCCCGGAGGTGCTGGGCCTCTCAGAGCTCCCGGCGCCCGAGCCCAGCGGAGACGACGTGCTTGTGCGCGTGGCTCGTTCCGGCGTGAACTTCGGCGATACGCACCAGCGCGAGGGGCAGTACGTGGCCGAGCGCGAGCCTCCCTTCGTGCTGGGCGGCGAGGTGGCGGGCACTGTGGAGCGAGCTGCCGCGGGCTTCGCGGAGGGCGATCGCGTGGTGGGGCTCCTCGACACCGGTGGCTACGCGCAGTACGCCGCGGTGCCGGCCGGGCGGACATTTGCGCTGCCGGACTCGCTCGAATACGAGCCGGCCTTGGCCCTGCTCATCCAGGGACTCACCGCGTGGCATCTGTGGCGCACCTCCGCGAAGCTCACGGAGGGGGAGAGCGTGGTGGTCCACTCTGCCGCCGGCGGCGTGGGCGGCCTGGCCGTGCAGCTCGCGCGGCCAATGGGCGCGGGCCGGGTGATCGCCACCGCCGGATCGGAGGAGCGGCGGGCGCTCTCGATCGAGCTGGGAGCCGACGCGGCCGTGGACCCCAACGCCGAGGACCTCACCTCCGCCCTGGTGGCGGCCAACGCGGGCCGGCCGGTGGACGTGGTGCTCGAGACCGCCGGGGGGCGCCTCTTCGAGCAGAGCCTCCAGGCCCTTGGCCCCTTCGGCCGCCTCGTGGCCTACGGAAACTCCACGCGCGAGAAGGTGAGGGTCTCCAACGCCGCGCTGCTCAAGACGAGCCGCGCCATCGTGGGCTTCTGGCTCTACCACGCGCTGGAGCACCCGGAGATGACAGACGGCCCGCTGCGAGATCTCTTCGACCGGGCAACTCGGGGCGAGCTGCGGGCCCAGGTGGGAGAGACCTATCCGATGAGCGAGGTCGATCGCGCTCACGAGGACATCGCCGCCCGGCGGACCACGGGCAAGCTGCTGCTCGACCCGTGGAGCTGATTCAGCGGCGGCAAGGTGACCGGCAAGATCAAGGTGAGAGGGCCGTGCTCGACCGACGGCGCCTACTCCGCCAAGCGCTAGAGACCACCGACGCCCGTCCCAGCATCGTTAGTCTCACCCGTAGATGACGACGTTTTCAGAGCTCGGGCTTTCGGAGCCACTCACCGAGGCCCTCGAGCACCTCGGCTACAAGAACCCCACGCCGATCCAGGAGGAGACGATCCCCCTGCTGCTGCAGGGCCGGGACGTGATCGGCCAGGCCCAGACCGGCACGGGCAAGACGGCCGCCTTCGGGCTGCCGATGCTCGACTACATCGACGTTGACGATCCCGCCGTTCAGGCGCTGGTGCTCACGCCCACGCGCGAGCTGTGCATCCAGGTCACGCAGGCCCTGCGGGCCTACGGCGAGAAGCGCGGCATCTCCGTCGTGGCGGTGTTCGGCGGCGCCCCGATTCGCGAGCAGGCCTCGCGCCTGAAGGACACCGCGCAGGTGGTGGTGGGCACCGTCGGGCGCGTGATGGACATGATCGGCCGTCACTACCTCTTCCTCGACTCCGCCCGCTACGTGGTGCTCGACGAGGCCGACGAGATGCTCGACCTCGGCTTCTTGGAGGACGTCGAGACCATCCTCGGCCGGTGTCCGTCCGGGCGCCAGACGGCGCTGTTCAGCGCCACGATGCCGCCCGAGATCAGGAAGCTCGCCGAGAAGCGCATGTACGAGCCCGAGACCATCAAGGTCAAGGCCGCCACACTCACCATCGACACGGTGGCCCAGTTCTACGTCGAGGTGCCTGACTCGGACAAGCCGGACAAGTTGGCCGAGGTGCTGCAGTCCGAGTCCCCTACCCAGGCCATCATCTTCGCCCGCACGAAGATCGGCGTGGATCGCCTCGCCCGGCGCCTCGGTGACAAGGGCCTGCGGGTCAAGACTCTGCACGGCGACATGAGCCAGGGTTCGCGCGACGGCGTGATGATCGCCTTCAAGGGAGGTCGCGAGCGGCTGCTCGTGGCCACCGACGTCGCGGCCCGAGGGCTCGACATCGCCGGCGTGTCGCACATCGTGAACTACGACATCCCGAACTCCCCGGACATCTACGTGCACCGCATCGGTCGCACGGGGCGCGCGGGGGAGACCGGCCGCGCGATCACCTTCATCACCCCCAAGCAGCGGGCTGACCTCGAGGCGATCGAGCGCCACGCCAAGACGCAGATCAAGGCGTGGAGCGCGGGCGTGGTGGCGGACACCGAGCCTCCGCCCGCCGAACCTGACGCCGCCGAACCTGACGCCGCCGAGCCCAAGACCGCCGAGGA
>JBBJNU010000064.1:0-9110 GCA_037721005.1 Thermoleophilaceae bacterium
CGCTCGGGATCGAGGGCGACCTGCCGCGTGCGCGCCGCCGGGCTGGCGCTTTCTTTGGACGACGGCGTGCCATGGCTGACTTCGTTGCTTCGACGGTGGAGGCGCTCTCCCTCCCTACCATCCGCGTCATGGCCGATCGCTCTCCGAGGGTGCTCGTGGTGGAGGATGACCGCGAGATCGCCGACGTTCTGCGCCGCGCGCTCGGCATGGCCGACTACGAGGTGCGCGTGGCGGGGGACGGCGAGGCGGCGCTCGAGGCCGCGAGCGACTTCGCCCCCGACGCCGTCGTGCTCGACCTGGGACTGCCGAAGCTCGACGGGCTCGAGGTGGCCCGGCGCCTGCGCAGCGAGGGCGATGTGCCCATCCTGATGCTCACCGCCCGCGACGCGGTGGAGGCCCGGGTGAAGGGCCTGGACGCCGGGGCCGACGACTACCTCGTGAAGCCCTTCGAGCGGGCCGAGCTTCTGGCCCGCGTGCGCGCGCTGCTGCGCCGCCGGCCGCCCCGCGGAAGCGCCTTCCTCCTGGCGGGCGATCTGCGCCTGAACCCGGACACACGCGAGGCCCTACGCGGCGAGCGCGACCTCGAGCTCACCAGCCGCGAGTTCGAGCTGCTCGAGCACCTCATGCGCAACCACCGACTCGTGGTGTCGCGAGAGAAGCTGCTCGATGAGGTCTGGGACTACCACCCCTACGCCGAGACGAACACCATCGACGTTTTCGTGTCAAACCTGCGCCGCAAGCTGGAAGCCGGCGAGGAGCCGCGGCTGCTCCACACGGTGCGGGGCTCGGGATACGTGCTGAGGGCGGACCCTGCATGAGCGGCCGCGCGCGCACTGCCATACAGCGGACCCGGCGGCGGCTGCCGATCCGCCTGAAGCTCGCGATCGTGTCCGCCGCGCTCACGTTCGTGATCCTGGTGGGCTTTGCCGGTGTGGTGGGCGCGGTCGTGGACCGCCGGCTCACCAAGAGCTTCGACGACGACCTGCGCGCCACGGCGGCCGACGTGAAGGACAGCCTTCGCATCCGCATCATCGAGAGCGAGGCTCGTCTGGAGGTGGACCCCGGTGTCCTGAAGGCGGCGGCGGCGGGCGGCGCGGTGATCCGCGTGGTGAACCCTTCGAACCGGGTCATCCGGCAGACCGGTCCGCCCACGGATCTCGGCCCTCCGTTCGAGGGAGTGCGCGACTTCGGCAGCTACCGCGTCACCTCGCGGCCGCTTTCCGCGGGAACGCTCGACCCGACCGGCATCCTCGGCGCGAGGTACGACTCGATCGACGGACCGGTTGCCTTTGTGCAGTACGCCCAGCCCCGTGACACCATCGAGTCCACCACCGACCGCCTGCGGCTCTTCCTCGCCCTGGGCGTTCTCGGGGGCACCGCCCTCGCCTTCCTGGCCGGCTTCGCCGTGGCGCGCCGCGCGATGCGTCCTATCGCAGGGCTGACGCGCGCCGCCCGGGAGGTCGCGCGCACGCGCGATCCAGCGCACACCCTGCCGATGCCCGCCTCCAACGACGAGGTGGCCGAGCTTGCTCTCACGCTGGAGGACATGTTGCGCCAGCTCGACGCCGCCCGGAGCGAGACCGAAGCAACGCTCCAACGCCAGCGCGACTTCGTGGCCGACGCCTCGCATGAGCTGCGCACCCCCCTCACGAGCATCCTCGCCAACCTCGAGATGCTCGAGGAGGGGCTCGCCCGGGGCGAAACCAGCCGCGACCGCGAGTCGGCGGAGATCGCCGGCTCTGCGCTGCGCTCCTCGCGCCGCATGCGCCGGCTCGTGGGAGATCTGCTCCTGCTCGCCCGGGCCGACGCCGGCCGGGAGGCCCCACGGCGCGATGTGGATGTCGCCGCCGTCGCCCGCGAGGCGGTGGCCGAGGCGGGGCCACTGGCCAGCGGCCATGCCCTAACCCTCGACGTGCCCGAAGCGCCGGCCCTCATCGAGGGCTCGTCCGACGATCTTCACCGCCTGGTGCTCAACCTGGTGGAGAACGCCCTGATCCATACGCCGCACGGGACCCCTGTCGTCGTCTCCGTGCGCTCCACGGGTGACTCGGTGCGCCTCGAGGTGGCCGACCGCGGCCCCGGGGTCCCCGAAGCCGCGCGCGAGAAGATCTTCGACCGCTTCGCTCGCGATGCCGCCGGTAGCGGGGACGCCTCACCAACGGCCGGCAGCGGTCTTGGGCTTGCCATCGTCCGTGCGGTGGCCGAAGCCCACAAGGGTCAAGCCCATGCCCTGGAGGCGCCGGGGGGCGGCGCCCTCTTCGCGGTCGAGATCCCTGCCGCCGCACCGCTCCGATTGCAAGGCGCCGGTGTTCGGGAGTCAGAAGTCAGCCCGGAAGTCGAACTCAAGGGAGCCAAAGCCACGTGAAGCGAATAGCTGCGCTGCGTCCTACCCCCGCCACAGCGATCGCCTGTCTGGCGCTGTTCGTGTCCCTCGGAGGGGTCTCCTACGGCGTGGCCACCGGCACGATCGACAGCCGGGAGATCCAGGACGAAACGGTTCAGACCCAGGACATTCGGGACGAAACGGTGCAAGGCCAGGACATCCGGGACGAAACGGTGGAGCACTCCGACGTGGCCAAGGACTCTCTCCGCTCGGGGAACCTACGCAACGACTCGATACGCACGCAGGACCTGCGCAACAACGAGATCCGAGGGCTGGATATCCGCAACAGCACGATCCGCGGTATCGAGGTCGCCCTTGACTCGCTCGACGGCAGCGACATCTTCGAGCCGGGCCTCGCACAGGTGCCGAGCGCAGCGAACGCCGACACCCTCGACGGCCTGGACTCCACGGACTTCATGCGAGCCACCCCGGCGCCGACGCAGCCCCAGTCCTTCAAGCAGACGGCCAGGGTCGCGAGCGGCGGCCCGCCACCCCAGTTCGAGGTCGACCCGATGGGGTACGTGCATCTGCTGGGAACCTCGCGGGCGAGCGGCAACGCTGCCGCCCCCCTGGTGGTACTTCCGCGCCGGGCGCGGCCGGCGTCCGTCAGGCGCTTCGCCGTCTACTCCGACCCCGCGCGCGGAAGGCCCGCAGCCACGCTCGTGAAGGTCGAGCCCGACGGCGATGTTCGCCTGGTGGGCAGAAGCGCGGCAGGGGACAAGATCTCGCTCGACGGCATCGTCTTTCACGCCGGCGGCTGATCAGCCGCCAACCGGCTCGTCAGACCTCGACCACGACCGGCAAGACCATCGGCCGGCGCTTGAGCCGCCGGTACACGAACTCGGCCAGATCGTCGTGAAGATGGGTCTGCAGCAGAGAGATCTCGGTCACGCCGTCCTTTGCCGAACGCGCCAGCGAGTCCTCGACGGCGCCGCGTAGGTCGTCCCTGAGCGCCTCGGCGTCCTCGGGTGAGGGCACGCCGCGGAAGATGATCTCCGGATCGGCCACGGACTTGCCGTCCTGCTCGGAGACGGTGGCCACCACGATGAAGATGCCGTCGGCGGAGAGCATGCGGCGATCGCGCAGGGCCACATCCTCGATGTCGCCCACGTTCACCCCGTCCACGAAGATCAGGCCGGCCTGCTCGGGCTTGCCCAGGCGCGCGCCGTCGGAGTCGATCTCGAGCGGGATCCCGTTCTCGCCCCAGAAGATGTTCTCCGGCGGCACGCCCACCGACTCGGCGAGCTTGCCGTGCAGCCGGATGCGCTTGTGGTCGCCGTGCGAGGGCAGCACGTAGCGCGGCTTCACCAGGTTGAGCATCAGCTTCAGCTCTTCGGCGTAGCCGTGCCCGGAGGCGTGGATGGGCGCGTCGCGGGGAGTGAGCACGTTCGCGCCGAGGTGATACAGGCGGTCGATGGTCTCGTTCACGGCCCGCTCGTTACCCGGGATCGCGGTGGCGGAGAAGATGACGGTGTCGCCCGAGTGCAGGTCCACCTGGGGATGGTCCGAGGCGGCCATGCGGCGCAGCGCCGACAGCGGCTCGCCCTGGCTGCCCGTGGACATGACCACCAGCTTGTGGTCGGGGAAGTCGGCGATCTGCTTCGGATGCAGGATCATCCCCTCGGGCACCTCGATATGCCCCAGCTGGCGCCCGATGTTCACGTTCTTGCGCATCGAGCGCCCCACGAGGGCCACCTTGCGCCCGAGGGCCTCGGCGGCGTCCACCACCTGCTGAACGCGGTGGATGTTCGAGGCGAAGCACGTGACGATGATCCGGCCCTCGCAGCGGGCGAACGCCTCTTCGAGGTGCGGCCCCACCGAGGATTCCGACAGCGACCACCCGGACCGGTCGGCGTTGGTGGAGTCCCCGCAGAGCAACAGGATGCCCTCGCGGCCCAGCTCGGCCAGGCGCGCGACGTCAGCGGGCACGCCGTCCACCGGCGTCTGGTCGAACTTGTAGTCGCCGGTGACCAGGGTGGTACCCAGCTCGCAGGAAATCGCGTAGGCGAACATGTCCGGTATCGAGTGGGCCATCTTGATCGGCTCCACCACGAAGGGGCCGGCGTCGATCTCCTCCCCCGGGCGGATCTCCTCGAGTGGCACGTCCTTGAGCTTGTGCTCGTCGAGCTTGGAGCGCACCATGGCGATGGTGAGCGGCCCGCCGTAGATCGGTGGCCAGTCGTCGAGCTCGCGCAGCACGAAGGGAAGCGCCCCCACGTGGTCCTCGTGGCCGTGGGTGAGCACGATCGCCTCGATATCCGACTGGCGCTCGCGCAGGTAGGTGAAGTCCGGGAGCACGAGATCGATGCCGAGCTGGTCCGGGGCCGGGAAGCGCAGGCCGGTGTCCACGACCACGATCCGGCCGTCGTACTCCACGACCATCATGTTCTTGCCGATCTCTCCCAGTCCCCCGAGGGGCAGGATCCTGAGCGTGCTCATGAACCCGTGGCTGCGCCCGCGGCCAGCATTCCGTGGCGCTCGAGGGCTGAGCGCACCACGGCGCGCTCCTCGTCGCTGGCAGGGACCATCGGCAGGCGAAGGCCACCGACGCGGTGGCCGAGCATCTCGAGGGCTGCCTTCACCCCGGTGGGGTTGGCGGTTACGAACAAGGCTTCGAAGAGGTCTGAGAGCGAATCGTGTATCTCCTGGCGGTTCTCCGGCTCGTCGATCATCCGGCGCATCTCGGTGGCCGCGACGTTCGACGCCACGAGGATCCCCCCGGTCCCCCCCGCGTCCAGCACCTCGGCGAGGGTGTCGTCGTTGCCGGCCAGGAGGTCCATCCCCTCGATCGCCTCGATGTCCTCGTAGCGGGATTGCTTGACCGCGACGATGTTCTCGGTCTCGGCCAGCTCGGCGAGCAGCTCGTTCGGCAGATCTATCACGCAGCGCGAAGGGATGTTGTAGACGATGACCGGTAGGTCGGTCGCTCCCGCGATTGCGCGGAAATGCTCGATAAGTCCCCGGCGGTTGGGCTTGTTGTAGTACGGGGTGACAGCGAGCACGCCGTCCACGCCCAGCTCGGTGGCCCGCTGGGTGAGCTCCACCGAGTGGCGGGTGTCGTTGCTGCCGGTATTCGCGATGATCGGTGCGCCGCCGCCCTCGGCCAGGCCGATCTGCCAGAGGCGCAGCTTCTCCTCGTCGTCGAGGGTCGAGCCCTCGCCCGTGCTGCCGGCAAGCACCAGTCCGTCCGAGCCGTTGGCGAGCAGATGACGGACGAGGGCCGCGGTCGCGGCTTCGTCGAGATCACCGTTCTCGCCGAACGGAGTGACCATCGCCGTGAGGATGCCCCCGAACGTCATGTCTATTGGAGGGGCTTGAACGGGTCGGGACTCGCGTTCATGCCCTTCTTGGGCGGCGCGGGCTCGTCGGCGATCGGCTGTTCGGCGTCCGGCGGCTGGGGTTGGGCGACCCCGGGCGCTGCGGCAGGGTCGGCGGCGGGCGGGTGCTCACCGGCGGGGTTGCCGGCGGCGGGCGGCTGGGGCTGGGCGACCTCGGGGGCAGAGGCGGGGTCCGGGCTGGCGGGCGCCACGGGCGGGGCCGGCACCTGATCGGCCGGGGGGGCGTCTGAGATCGGGCGACCGTGGTCGTCGTAGCGCACTGTGCCGGGGGTGCCCGGTCCCGCCTTCTGGGTCTGGTTCTCGTTGAACTGCTTCTGGGTGTCCTCGATCTTCTTCTGCGCCTGGTTGGCCATCTGCTTGGCCTTGTCCATGAAACCCATCGGTCACTCGCTTTCCCGAACGATCCCGGATGCCAGATCGTTCCCATTCTCTTAGGGGGCCCTTAGCCGCAGCCTACAATCTGGTGGATGGCCGAGAAGGAATACGCCCGCCGCAGCACCGTTCAAAAGCTCGGCGTGAAGCCCGACGAACGGGTCGAGGTGACCGGCGACGTGGGCAACGGCCTTCGCGGGGACGTCAAGGAGGCCGCCGGGCGGGGCCTGGTCAAGGCCGGCGACCTCGATGGGGCCGTGGTGATGGTCGAGACCCTTGAGGAGGCTCAGGATGCGCTCGTGCGCTACCGGTCCCGGCTACGCGACTCGGGCTACCTGTGGCTCGTGACCCGCAAGCGCGGCCACGACAGCTACCTCAACCAGATGGCGATCGTGCCCGCCGCGAAGAAGCTCGGGCTGATCGACAACAAGACCTGCTCCATAGACGACGATCGCTCAGGCATGCGTTTCGTGGTGCCGCGGGCTGCGAGGGCACGCAACGGCGGCTCGGAGTAGTGGTCTCCGCGGGACCGTCCTGCCCAGGGGTCACATAGCGACCACAACCCAGGACGGTGCCCAGAGATGAGCAGCCGCGCTCGGTCCGGCCGTGCCGTGCCGCGACAGCCGCAGGGTCACCTGCGAGATCCCTCTAGCTGGAGAACAACAGCTTCTCGAGGCCCACGGTGAGCGAGCGCTCCAGGCTGCCCACGCGGCGCACGGCGAGCAGCACCCCTGGCATGAACGATTCGCGTGTGATGGTGTCGTGGCGGATGGAGAGGGTCTGGCCCACGCCGCCGAACAGAACCTCCTGGGAAGCCACGAGCCCCGGCAGGCGCACCGAGTGGATCGGCTCGTGCACGTTGGCTCCGGCCTCTTTGAGTACCGAGGCCGTGTGGGCCGCCGTGCCCGATGGCGCATCGATCTTCTGATCGTGGTGCAGCTCGACTATCTCGCACTCAGGCATGTGGGGAGCGGCCAGGCGCGCGGCCTCGATCATCAGCACGGCCCCGATCGCGAAGTTCGGAGCGAAGAAGAGATTGGCCCGAGCCTCCCTCACTCCCTCGAGCTCTGAGAAATCGGCGCCGCTCGTGCCCATCACGCAGTGCACGCCGGCCTCGAGGCACGCGCGGGCGTTCTTGAGGGCGGTGTCGGGCTGCGAGAAATCGACCACCACGTCGGCGTCGTCGAGAACGTCGGCCAGCCGGGTGTCGAGAGCCGGGTCGGCCCTGCCGCTCAGCTCCATGTCCTCCGCGCCCTCCACGGCGCGGCAAACCGTCTCCCCCATGCGCCCGGCGGCGCCCGCGACAGCTACGCGGATCATGCAGCCAAGGAGGAGCTGACCGCTCCGAGCGCCTCCCGGAACGAGCTTTCGTCGGCGCCTACCCCGGCCGCGGACATGCGCTCGGGGTCATAGAACTCGGCAGCGAGAGCGCGGATCTCGTCCATGGTGACCGCATCGAGCTTCGCAAGCACCTCGTCGAGGGTGAGCAGCGGCACATCCATCAGCACCGAGCTGCCGAGGCGGCTCATGCGGGCGAAGGTGGACTCCATCGCCAGCGTGGTGCGGCCCTTCACGTTCTCCCGCGCCCGCTCGAGCTCGGCCTCGGTCACGCCCTCGGAGGCGAGCTTCCGGAGCTCGGTTCCGATCACCTCCATGGCCTCGTTCACGTTGTCGGGCCGGGTTCCCACGTAGAGCCCTACCTGGCCCGAGTCGGCGAACTGGCTCGAAAAGGAGTACACCGCGTAGGCCAGCCCGCGCTTCTCGCGGACCTCCTGGAAGAGACGTGAGGACATCGAGCCGCCGAGGATCATGTCGAGGATCCGCAGCGCGAAACGGCGCTCGTCGGCCCGCGCGAGGCCCGGAGCGCCGAGTGAGAGGTGGTACTGCTCGGTCTCCTTTTCGAAGAAGCAGCGCTTCGGCGCGGTCACGGGCGGAGCGGGCTCGGGGCCCTCCGCAAATGCCCCGTTGGCCCGGCCGCCGGCGAACGCGCCGTTCACCATCTCGACGATCTTGTCGTGGTCCACGTTTCCGGCAGCAGCAACCACCACGTTGCCAGGCACGTACCGCACATCGTGGTAGGCGGCGATGTCGGGGATCGGCACCCCGCCCACCACCTCGGCCGTGCCGATGATCGGACGGCCAAGTGGATGGTTGCCGAAGATGGCGTCGGCCAGCACGTCGTGCACCTTGTCCGAGGGCTCGTCCTCGTACATGGCGATCTCCTCGATCACCACCTGCCGCTCGGCGTCGATGTCCGGGTAGACCGGACGCAGCACCATGTCCTGCATCACATCGAAGGCCCGGTCGAGGTGGCGATCCATGAAACGTGAGTAGACCGAGGTGGTCTCCTTGCCCGTGCCGGCGTTCACCTCGGCGCCCATGGCGTCAAAGGTCTCATCGATCTCGAACGACGAGAAGCGATCGGTTCCCTTGAACAGCAGGTGCTCGAGGAAGTGCGAGAGCCCCGCCTGCGCGGGGCTCTCGTTACGTGATCCTGTCTTTACGAAGAAGCCGAGCGCGATCGAGCGCACGGACTCGAGGTGCTCGGTTACCACCCGCGCCCCCGAATCCAGCGCGGTTACCTGAGCGTTCTCGGTCACCGAGGCGTCCTAGCGCCGGTCGCGACGACCGCCGCCGTTTCCGCCGCGGTCGCGGCCACCACGGTCGCGGCCTCCGCCGCCACCGCCGCCGCCCTTGTCGCCCGTGCCGACTCCCGCCAGCTCCTCGGACGTCTTGCCGGCGATGTCCGGGTCGTCCGCCCGGCGCAGCCCGACCCGGCCGCGCTCGCGGTCCACCTCGACCACGCGCACTTCCAGCTCGTCACCGCGGCTCAGCACGTCCTCCACGGTGTCCACCCGCTCCCCGGGCTTCACGTTGGAGATATGCAGCAGGCCGTCGTTGCCCTTGGAGAGCTCGATGAAGGCGCCGAACGTGGTCGTCTTCACGACCTTGCCGGTGAACTCGTCACCGACCTCGACCTCCTTGGTCATCGAGCGGATGCGGTCGATGAGCCCGTC
>JBBJNU010000065.1:0-9021 GCA_037721005.1 Thermoleophilaceae bacterium
GCGCAACCAGCCCCGCCGGCCCTGCTCGGTCGACAGGTGCGGCGGCAGCTCATCGGCCGCACGGAACAAGACGCGACTGCGACGATTTCGCGACGAGAGTCGGCGGAGGGACACCCCGCTAACCGGGAGGCATCCCCGCCGCCTTCAGCGCGTCGGACTCCTCCCAGTAGATGCCCCAGCGTGCCGCGCAGCCGCCCTGCACCTCGAAGAGGTGGCCCACTATTCGATCTATCGAAACCCCGCTCGCTCTGCCGGATGCTTGAAACCGGACCATGTACAGGAATCGGTCGTCCGGGAGCTCGGCCACGCGCTCGGGCTCGAAGCGCACCCCCTCGAATGCCTCGCGTAGTTCGGCCAGTGCTTGATCCACGCCGTCCCGGCCGTGGAATGTTCCGGCTGTATCGATCAGCGCTCCCGTCTGGGTGAGTTCGGCTTTCGGGCAGAAGACTGCGCTGGGGACCTTCCCCGTTGTGTTGAACCTGCGATACGACCAGCCGAAGAGGCGTGCCATAAGCGTCCGCCGCAGCCGCGATCCGGCGGGCAGCGACAGGACCGCCCGGCGCAGAATGGTGGAGCGGTAGAAGACAGGAAGTACGCGATCCGCGACGTGCGGCCTCAGGTAGGGCGCCATCGGGCGGAACGCCGGCACGATTCGCAGATTAGCGGTAGGCGAGAGCCGCTGGGCGCTGCGTCACCACACCGTCGGCTGCGCGCCCGCCGGGTCCGGCCGAACATCCCACGCTCCCTATGAGCGGGCACCGAGACAGACGCTCTGCTCGACGAGCGCCTCGATCCCGAGCCGGTCAGCGAGCGTCGCGGCCAGCACGACCCCCGCGTCAGACACCACCCGCTCGTCATCGAACACCGCCCGCACACAGTCCAATCCGACCGGCCCGTCATCGTGCACCATCAAGGTGACCTCCTGCGCGGGCCCCGGCTGCCGTCACAGCCGTGATAAAGCCCTGCTCAGGAGGTCATTCTTCTTCCGGATCTTGGAAGTCGAGGGCGCGGTGCATCGAGGCCACGAAGGAATGCGTCGGTTCGCCGAGGAGGTCTGGAGCGTCTTCCCCGACTGGCACCCGGAGGCGGAGGATGCCCGTGTGGTCGCCGAAGACACCGTCATCACGAAGGTCCGCGGGGCCGGACGAGGGGTCGGATCTGGTGTCAAGCTGGATATGACCACTTGGCAGGTCGTAAAGTTCCGCGAGGGAAAGGTGATCTCGATGCACGGCTATCCGACCGAGGCCGAGGCGCTCGAAGCCGCCCGACTGGCGGGGTAGGCGGATGGCTCATGGGAACACTGAGGTGGTAAGGCGGCTCTACGCGGGCTGGGAGGCGGGAGACTTCGCAGTTGAGATGGATTCCTATGACCCTGACGTCGAATTGGTCATCGACTACGGACCCGATCAAATCTCCGCTCGTGGCATCGATGAGATGCGGGACGTCTGGCGTGAGCAGGTCACACTTTGGGACTCGTGGAGTACAGGCCCTATTCAGACTCTGGTCGAGGACGGCGACCGCGTGGTTGTTGGCCATTCCCTTCGGGGCCGGAGCAAGCGGGGCATCTCCGTTCACATGGAGGAAGCTGGGTGCGCCTTCATTCTTCGAGACGGCCGGGTCACCTGGATCTTCGCGACGGATCGGTTGAGCAAAGCTCTTCAGGCGGTCGGGCTCTCGGATTAAGAGTCGTGCGACATACCTTCAGGCCGTGCGCCGGCTGCGTGAGGGCGCTCGAAGCGGGGCCCGGGAGGCGGGCACGGGCTGGTATGAGAAAGCGGTCGAGTTGATCAGACCCCCATGCCCGATGGGGACATCTACCGCGGCTCAGACCGCATGCGCGTTCTACAGCGCGGTGCCTATAGGCCGATACCGCGATACTGAGCGGACAATGGCGCAGGGAGACTTGGAGGTCGTGCGCAGGTTCTATGACGCGTACAACGCGCGCGACGCGGCCGCTTGGTCTTCGCTGATCGCGGACGAGTTCCAGTTTCAGTCGGCGTTCGTGGGAGTCGAGGGCCGGGTCTACGAGGGTCCGGGCGGGTTTTCCGCTACTTCGCCGATCTCGACGAGGCGTGGGAACACTTCTGGCTTGAGCTACAGGATGTCCGCGAAACCGGCTCGGATCGCGTGCTGGGACTAATGCAGGTGCACGGCCGAGGGAAGACGAGTGGCGTGGAGATCGATCCGTGCATCGCGGCTGTCTTTCACCTGCGAAGCGGCAAGCTCGTGCGTTTCCAGACCTTTATGGATCCCGCTGACGCCCTCGGAGCCGTGGGGCTATCGGAGTAGGCGATGTCCCAGAAGCACATCGAAGGGCTGCGGGAGGATTTCGACGCCTTCAACCGCACCGGCGAGATCAACATCGATCGTCTCGCTCCTGACTTTGAGATGCACCAGGCGGCCTCCGTCATCGATACCGCAGGAATATTCCGGGGACGGGATGCACTTCAACAGTCCTTGGACGAGCTGCAGGGGGCTTTCGAGGGGCTCTGGTTCGAAGCCGAGAAGTTTTTCGAGTCGCCTGCCGGCGAGATCGTCGTCTTCGTGCGCGTGCGGGGGCGGGGCGTAGGTAGTGGGGTGGAGATCGACAACCGCATCGCGTGGGTCTGGACTTTCCGGGGGGTAGAGGCCATTCGGTTGGCGGTCTACGAGGAGCAGACCGAGCCCCTCGAAGCTTTGGGGCTGCGGGAGTAGGCGATGTCGCGGGAGCACGTGGAAGTCGTGCGGGCGACGATGGAGGCCTTTGCGAGACGCGACTTTGACGGTGTACTTGCCCGCTGGCATGCGGATGGCGAATTCCGACCCGCGATCAGTCCCGGTGGGCTTGAGGGCGCTACATACGTCGGGCACGACGGCGTGCGGCGTTGGGGAGCGGAGCTGGAGGAGTCCTGGGAGACGTTTGAGCTTGTCGACGCCACGTTCGAGGCAGTCGGTGATCGGGTGCTGGGGCTGGCGAAGGTCCACGCCCGGGGGTCTTTGAGCGGCGTGGAAATCGACGCTCCTCTGGCGCAGGTCTGGGAAATTGAGCAGGGGAAGGTGCGAAGACTGACCGGGTTTTTCACCCAGGCCGAGGCTCTGGAAGCCGTGGGGCTGCGGGGGGCGGAGTAGGTCATGCCTGACCTTGCCTGTTTGGCCTGCGATACCGAGAACCCGGCGAGCGCGCGCTTCTGTATGGGCTGTGGCAGCGCGTTGGCGCGGCCATGCCCTGCTTGCGGCGAGGAGGCTCCCGACGGGGCGCGGTTCTGCATGGCGTGCGGCGCCGGGCTCGCGGCGACGCCGGTCCGTGCGCCCTCCGGGCCGCCCGATGAGCGGCGCCAGGTCACTGTCCTCTTCGCGGATCTCTCCGGCTACACCGCGGTGGCGGAAAGGATGGACCCGGAGGCAGTGAAGTCGCTCGTTGATCGTTCGCTGAGGCGGCTCGGCGCCGAGGTGGAGGCGTTTGGCGGGACCGTGGACAAGTACATCGGCGACAACGTGATGGCACTTTTCGGCGCGCCTGTTGCTCATGAGGACGACGCCGAGCGCGCCGTTCGCGCGGCCTTGGGAATGCAGGAGGCCATGGACGAGATCAACGAGTGGCTCCCCGCAGATACCACCTTCGCGCTACGCGTGGGCGTGAACACGGGCGATGTGATGGCGGGCGCTGTGGGTGACAGGTACACGGTCACGGGCGACACGGTGAACGTGGCGTCGCGGCTGCAGTCGGCGGGGCGCCCCGGCGCCGTGACGGTAGGACAGCGAACGCTGAGGGCCACCCAAGATGCTGTCTCCTATCGGGAGCTCGCGCCTCTCACGTTGAAGGGCAAGGCGGCGCCAGTCCCCGCGTGGGAGGCCACGGGGTTGATCACCCCCCAGGGGCTGCGAAGGGTGGCCTCCCTGGAAGCCCCGCTGACGGGCCGTGACCGCGAGCTGGACGCCCTTGAGGCCGCCTACGGTCGGGTGGTGCGGGAGGGCCGAGCGCACATGGTCACGTTGGTCGGTGAAGCCGGGGTAGGCAAGTCCCGTCTCCTGCGGGAGTTCGAGCGCCGGCTACCTGACCTGGAGCCGGCGGCCGCGATGCGCACCGGCCGCTGTCTGCCCTACGGCTCAGGGATTGTCTACTGGGCTCTCGCAGAGGCCCTGCGCGGCGAAGCCGCCATCGTGGACTCCGACAGCTCAGACGAGGCGTGGTCAAAGCTGTGCGCATACGTGAGCGACGTTCTTCCCGAGGCGCCCGGGCCGTCCGAGCGCCGCGCCGCCCAGATAGGCCGCTCGCTGGGGCTGGACGTGCCTGAGGAGCTAGAGCCGCCAGGGAGCAGGGAGCCTGAGCGCATGCGCGAAGCCTTCTTCTCGGCACTGCAAACGGTGATCGAGGCATCGGCGCGGCGGAATCCTCTAGTGCTGGCTTTTGAGGACATCCACTGGGCCGACGACGGGATGTTGGACGCGATCGAACACCTCGCGCAGTGGGTTAGAGGGCCGCTCCTGATCGTTTGCTTGGCGCGCGACGATTTGCTCGAGCGCAGGTCGGGCTGGGGCGGTGGGCGACTCGGCGCGACCCAGCTCTTCTTGGAGCCTCTGGGTTCTGCAGATTCGCGCGAGCTGGTCATGGCCCTGCTTAGTGGTGACGGAAGCCCGTCGCACGATCTCGTTCCCTTGGTGGCCGAACGGTCCGGGGGGAACCCGCTCTTCGCCGAGGAGATGGTGCGTCGGTTGGAAACCAAGGGGGCGGAGGGGATTGCCGAACTGCCGGATTCCATTCAAGCGATCCTGGCGGCCCGCCTCGACGCTCTTGACCCCTTCGAACGCAAGCTCGTGCAGCAGGCCGCGGTAGTGGGACGCACCTTTTGGGAAGGGTCGCTCGCCGAGGTCGCTCGGGAAGAGGACCGCCCCCTCGGTCCGGCGCTCATCGCGTTGCAAGAGAAGGACATCCTCGCCCCGGAGGCGGAGAGCCGGCTGGCGGGTGAGCAGGAGCTCGCGTTCAAGCATGTGCTGATCCGCGACGTGGCTTACGGGATGCTCCCCAAGGCCGTCCGCTGGCGCAAGCACTTCGAGGTGGGGCGCTTCATTGAGGATCGCGCGGGCGACAGAACAGACGAGGTCGTTGCGCTCTTAGCCGAGCACTATGGGCGCGCCGCTGCCCTGAGGGCGGAGACGGGCGGCGACTCCCGCGACCTGGCGGACATCGCGGGACGCGCCGTGCGCTTTCTCGATGAGGCCGGCGACGCCGCAGCGCTGCTCTACGCCAATCGAGAGGCGATCGCCCACTACCGCCACGCCCTGGACGTACTGGGCGACGCCGACGGCGAGCCGGCCGCGCGGATCGGTGAGAAGCAGGGTGACGTCGCTCTTCGCCTCGGGCGGGTGGATGCCGCGATGGAGGTGTGGGAGGAATGCCTCGCGTACCACCGAGGGGAGGAGAACCTGGAGCGCGTGGCCGATTTGCACCGCAAGCTGGGCACCGCGCTCGCGGTAAAGGGGAAGCGTAAAGCGGCAATCGAGCACTATCAGCGCGGAATCAACCTGCTCAAGGACGGCCGGCCGAGGCTCGAGCTGGTGCGCCTCTACGAGGAAGCCGCATGGCTGTATCTGCAGACGGGCGACAACATGCTCGCGATATATGCCTCCGAGAAGGCGCTGCGGCTCGCCGAGCGATTGGGGGAGACGCGCGCGGCGAGCAGGGCCCATGGGATCTTTGGCCGAGTATTTGGCCGTATCGGAGACAACGAGAAGGCCCGCGTCAACCTCGAGCGCTCAGTCGAACTCGCACGCGGCTCAGACCCGGAGCAGACGATCGTCGCCCTGCTCGCGCTGGGTCGACACCTCGAGCTCTCCGCGGCCGACTCGAGCGCCGCGGGCGAGGCCTACAACGAGGCACTAGCGCTTGCCGAACAGGTGGGCGACCTCCCAAACCAGGTCGAGCTGCATGCGGCGGTCGCCCAGCTCGCGGCTTACCGCGCAGACTGGGACCAGGTCCTGCGATCCACCGAAGCCAGCGCCGAGCTGGCGGAGCGCGAAGGACTCGTGTCCAAGCTCTGCCTCCCTTACACCCTCCGTGGTCTGCTGTGCTGGCGAGACGGGCAGCTCGACGCTGCCGAGAAGCGCTTCCGAGAGGCGTACGTGCTGGCAGAACAGGTGGGATGGTCTGAGCTCGCCTTCCAATCCCTCTACGGGCAGGCGCTCGCGCTGCGCGATCGCGCCGCCTACGCGGACGCGATCACCGTCCTTGGAGAAGCCGTGAACGTGTGCGAGCGTGCCGGCCTGGCCGCGCAATCGGTGCAAGCAATCGCCAGCCGTGCGATCGTCCTGGCACTGGCCGGGCACGGTCAGCGAGCCCGTGACTCGGCGGCCGAAGCCGAGGGGCTCGCTGAGCGTCTGGGCTACCCGATCGGCCGGACAGCCTCCCTGGAGGCACAGGGAGCCGCGGCCGACGATCCGGACGAGGGTGCCGCCCTGCTTTCCAGCGCAGAGTCGCGGTGGACCGAGCTTAAACGTCCGCTCGAGGCCGCTCGTTGCAATCTGCTCGCCGGCTTTCGACTGCGCGAACACGACCCCGCTCGGGCCCGTCAACTGCTGGAAGCGGCGGCGGCCGAGTGCGAGCGGCTGGGGGTAGCGCATCTGGCGGACCGCGCGCGAGCGCTGGCCCAGCCCACTGGGCGACGTACAGGCCTCTGACGCTCCAACCCCACGGTCACGAAACGGGATACCGCCAGATCCCTCGAGGTGCGCGAGCCGCACCCCTCGCGGCGTAGTTGCCGCCCATCGCCAGGCGCGATACTGCGCGGGCGATGTCGCAGGAGAACGTGGAGATCGTGCGGCGTGGCATCGAGGCCAACCACTCCGATGACCTCGAAGCGCGGACCGGAACGCTTCTCGGTTTCTGGGACGAGAACTGCGAGTACACGGCTTCCACGTCCGCCGTGGATACCGAGATCTACCACGGCCACGGCGGCATCCGCCGCTATCTCAAGCACCTCGCCGACTCTTGGGAGGAGTGGCGAAGCGAGGCTGGGGAGGTGCGCGCCTTGTCTCCGGACACCGTATTCGCCGATATCCGCTTCTACGCCATTGGCAGAGTGAGCGGCGCGACAGTTGATACACGACTCGGCGCGGTCTTCGTGCTGTCGGACGGCAAGATCTCTCGTGGCCGCACCTATCCCACTAAGGAGCAAGCCCTCGCAGCCGCGGGGCTGCGGGAGTAGGCGATGTCGCGGGAGAACGTAGAAGTGGTGCGGCAGATCTACGAGGCCGTCGCCCGCCGTGATCGGAGAGCGATCCTGGCGTTGTATGACGCGGGGGTGGAGTTGAGCTTCTTCCCTGGGACGTTGGCTGACCACATCGTCGGAGGACCCGCCGTCTGGCGCGGACATGATTGCCTTCGGACCTTCGATCGTGAGTTGCGGGATGCGTTTGAGAACTTCGAGACCAATTACGAGGAACTGATCGACGCAGGTGAGCACGTCGTGTCCGTGTCGAGGTACCGGGGGCGTGGACGAAGAAGCGGCGTGAACATCGACGGGCCGTTGCAATTCTTGGTCTGGAGCATTCGAGCAAGGAAGGTCACGGAGGTCTCGTGGTACCCGAGTCGCGACGAAGCCCTCGAAGCCGTGGGGCTGCGGGAGTAGGCGTGGCGAGTTTCGCTAGTCGTTTCGCTAGACCCTCCTAGCCAACATCGCGTGCGCTGGCGTGCATTGACACACCACCCCAGTAGGCACTGATGAGAACCCCTAACGGCTGTGTTGGAAAGGCCGCCGGTCGCCTACTACGTCCCACGCTTCCAGAGCGTGCATGAGTGGGGACGCCGGCGACGGTGGGGACGCCAAGGACGCATAGACTCGCCCTGTAGGTCGGCTGGGGCCGAGCGGTCGCTGGTTCAAATCCGTCGCCCCGACTAAAGAACCCTCCGAGGGCAATTGAGCAACCTCCAGCGGACGATGGTGCAGGTTCCGTGATGCGCCCTTCGCTGGGTGCGGCCTTGGCGTCGGCCCTCGTTGTACTCGGCCTGGCCGCCAGCGGTTATCTCGCGGGTCACGGGCGGCCCCGGATGCCCGGGAGGCGCGGCCGCTCAGCCGCGCGGCCGGCTGAGGCGTCGGGCCACCTTGGCGGCCGTTCGCATCGTCTCCGGGGTGCGACGCGCCATCCGCAGCGTCAGGCGGTCGGAGGGGCGCAGGGCGCGCTCGGGTGCGATCGCCGGGACCGCCTCGGTGCCGGTGGCCACGTGGAGCCGCCAGCGGCCCGGCACGCCCTTCAGCTCGTGCTCGCCGCGATCTCGGAACGACAGCGGCGAGCCCACCACCAGGTCCTTGACCGTGCTCGACACGAGCACCTCGCCGGGCCCCGCCTGGCTGCCCACGCGGGCGCCGATGTGGACGGTGAGTCCGCCGAGATCCTCGCCGATCGACTCGCACTCGCCCGTGTGCAGGCCGGCGCGGATCTCGAGGTCGCTCTGGTCGCGGATCGCCAGGGCGCAGCGAATGCCGCGGGCGGGACCGTCGAAGGTGCTGAGGTAGCCGTCGCCCATCGCCTTGACCACGCGGCCGCCGTGGGCCTCGACCGAGCGTCGTACCAGGCGGTCGTGGTCGGCCAGCAGCTCGCGCCAGCGGGCGTCGCCCAGCTCGGCGGCCTGGGTGGTCGAGTCGACGACGTCGGTGAAGAGGATCGTGGCCAGCACGCGGCCGGAATCCGGGACGGGTCGGGTTCCGGTGACGAAGTGCTCGATCTCGCCCAGGACAGGCTCCGGGTCGCCCATCCAGAAGGCGTGGTCGGCGCCGGGGAGCTCAACGAGCCTGGCGTTCGGCATGTGCTTGGCCATGTAGCGGCTGCCGGCGATGGGGGCGAAGTCGTCGACGTTGTGGAGCAGCAGGGTGGGGGCGGTGACGGTGGGGAGGGTCGCCGTCACGTCGACGTCGCGCACTGCCTGGAGCAGCGCCCGGGCCATGCGCGGGCTCGCCGCGGCCCGCTCGAAGAGGGCCCAGAAGCGGCGCTCAGCGGGCGAGTCGATACTCGGGAAGAGGAGCTCTGCGGTCCGGCCGCGCCCCCACT
>JBBJNU010000066.1:0-8916 GCA_037721005.1 Thermoleophilaceae bacterium
TCCAGGGCGCGTTCGTGACCGAGGAGGAGATCGAGAAGATCACCGCCCACTGGCGCAAGCAGGGCGAGCCTGAGATACGCGAGGAGCTGCTCGAGGCCGTGGAGCCCGAAGCCGATGAAGCCGACGGCGAAGCCGAGTTCTCACCCGACCAGGACGACCTGCTCGCCGAGGCGATAAGGACCGTGGTGCAGATGGACACGGCGTCCACCTCGATGCTCCAGCGCCGCCTGCGGGTGGGCTATACGCGGGCCGGAAGGCTGATCGACATGCTCGAGCGCCGCAGCGTCATCTCGGGCTACGAGGGCTCGAAGGCGCGCAAGGTGCTCGTGTCCGAGGCCGACCTGCCGCGCGTGCTCGCGGCTCTCGAGGAGGTTCACTCCGCGACCCCCGTCGGGGCCGGCGGTCCGTCAGACTAGGGGCCGTCATGCCGGCCATAGGCCAAACCCTCCGGGAAGCGCGCATGCGCCAGGGGTTTGACGTCGCCGACCTCGAGCAGCGCACGAAGATTCGCGCCAAGTACCTGCGGGCGCTCGAGAACGAGGAGTGGGAGGCGCTTCCTGGTCATACCTTCGTAAAGACCTTCCTGCGCACCTACGCGGAGCAGGTGGGCCTCGATCCGCACATGCTCGTGGAGGAGTACCGGATGAGCCACGAGTCCGAGGAGCGCGACTTCGCGCCCCTGGCCGGGCCGCCCGCCGCGTTACGCCGCGAGACCCGCCGCGACCGCCGGCGCCCGGCCGCGGCTGCCCGGCCAGGCCCTCCCGGCCGCGGCCCCCTGATCGTGCTCGCCGTGCTGGCGATCGTGGTCTTCATCTTCGTACTCGGCCTCTTCGGGGAGGACAACCCCGCGAGCGATCGTGCTGGGGACGAGCCCCCCAAGGCCGACCCCGTCGCGCAGCCACGTGAGCGCGCGCGTGCGCGGCCGCGGCCCACCCGTCCAGCCGGAGTCACGCTGCGCATAGAGCCCTCGGTACCCACCTACGCGTGCGTGGATAACGGCGTCGGGACCGAGGTGGTGTTCGAGGGAACGCTCGCGGAGGCCGAGACCTTTCGCAATCGCCAGATCGTGCGCGTGAATCTGGGCAAGCGCTCGGTGGAGCTGCAGGCCAACGGCAAGCCGGTGGAGGTGACCGACAGTCCCGAGGCGATCGGCTATGAGGTGACCAGGGACGGGGCGCAGGAGATCGTGGACGGGGCGAGGCCCTGCACCTGACAGGCTGCGCGCTGTGAGTGCGCGCGCAGGGATCGTGGTCACGGGCACGGAGGTCCTCACCGGCCGGGTGCGCGACCGTAACGGCCCGTGGCTGTCCGATCGGCTGCTCGAGCTGGGGGTGGAGCTGGCCCACATCACCATCTGTGGCGACCGGCCGAGCGACGTGCGGGCCCAGCTCGAGTTCATGGCAGCTCAGGATGTCGACCTGGTCATCACCAGCGGAGGGCTCGGTCCCACGGCCGACGATCTCACCCTCGAGGTCGTGGCCCACTTCAGCCGGCGTCCGCTCGCTCTCGACCCGGAGCTCGAGGGCCGGATCGCGGACATCCTCAAGCCGCTCATGGAGCGCTGGCCGGACCTCGACTTCGAGGCCGTGCGGGCCTCGAACCGCAAGCAGGCGATGGTGCCCGACGGCGCGACGGTGATCGAGCCGGTGGGCACCGCCCCCGGCATGGTCGTGCCGCCTCGCAACGGGAGCGGCCCGACGGTGGTCGTGCTGCCCGGCCCACCGCGGGAACTGCACGCCATGTGGCACGCGGCGCGGGAAACGGAGGCCTTCGGTATCGCGGTGGCCGGGGCGGCCTCCTACGAGCAGTCGATGTTGCGCCTGTTCGGCATCCCCGAGTCGGAGATAGCCGAGACGTTGCGCATCGCGGAAGAGAAGGTCGAGGATTTCGGCGAGCTCGAGATCACCACGTGCCTGCGGCGGGGGGAGGTGGAGGTTGTGGTGCGTCGCGAACCCAAGGCCGAGGACGCCTGGGAGGCGGTGCGCGGACTGATTACCGAGCGCCACGAGAAGACGCTGTTCTCCTCCGACGGGTCGTCCGTGGACGAGCAGGTGGGCGAGTTGCTCGAGGGGCACACGATCGCCCTCGCTGAGTCGTGCACGGCTGGGCTGATGGCCGCGCGGCTGTCCGAGCGCCCCGGCTCGTCGGCGTACTTCCTTGGGGGCGTCGTGACGTACGCCAACGAGGCGAAGGTCGCGCAGCTCGGTGTGGACGTAGCTGTAATAGAGCGCCACGGGGCGGTGTCCCAGGAGGTGGCCTCGGCCATGGCCGATGGGGCTCTCGAGCGCTTCGGGGCTTCGGTCGCCCTCGCGATCACCGGTATCGCCGGCCCCGGAGGAGGCACCGAGGACAAGCCGGTGGGCACGGTGTGCTGGTGTGCCCGGCGATCGGACGGGGACGAGCTGGCGCGTCAGGTGCGTCTGCCCGGCGACCGCGCCGAGATCCGTGACCGCTCGACCACCGTGGGCATGCACCTGCTGCGGAGGCTGATGCTGGGCGAGGAGTTCCCGCTCTGAGCCGTGACGGCTTCGTCGCTTGGTTGTTACCGAGCCGTCACACACGTCACCCAAACCGTCCGATCCACTTGCCAGGCTGCGTCCTCCCAAAAGACTGCTTTAGGAGAACCGAATGGCTGACAATCCGGAAAAGGCCGCCAAGGCTCGCGATGCCGCGCTGAACAGCGCGATCACCCAGATCCAGCGCGAGTTCGGCGAGGGATCGATCATGAAGATGGGCGACGAGGCGTTCTCCGTCGCCGTCCAGGCCATATCCACGGGCGCGCTGTCGCTCGACCTCGCCCTGGGGGTCGGCGGCCTGCCGCGCGGGCGGATCGTCGAGGTCTTCGGGCCAGAGGCCTCGGGGAAGACCACCCTTGTCTACCACGTGCTCGCCGAGGCCCAGAAGGCGGGCGGCATCTGCGCGTTCATCGACGCCGAGCACGCGATGGACCCGATCTACGCCAAGCGCATCGGGGTCGACGTCGACGAGTTGCTGGTCTCCCAGCCCGACAACGGCGAGCAGGCTCTGGAGATTGCCGACCTGCTCATCCGCTCGGGAACGATCGACGTGGTGGCCATCGACTCGGTGGCCGCCCTCACGCCGAAGGCCGAGCTGGAAGGCCAGATGGGCGACCAGACGGTCGGCCTCCAGGCCCGCATGATGAGCCAGGCGATGCGAAAGCTGGCGGGCAACCTCAACCGGGCGAACACGCTGTGCCTGCTCACGAACCAGATCCGCGAGAAGATCGGCGTCATGTTCGGTTCGCCGGAGACCCAGCCCGGAGGGCGCGCGCTGAAGTTCTACTCCTCGCAGCGTCTCGACATCAGGCGCATCGAGACCCTGAAAGAGGGCACGGAGGCCGTCGGGAACCGGGTTCGCGTAAAGGTCGTCAAGAACAAGGTGGCTGCGCCGTTTCGCCAGGCCGAGTTCGACATCGAGTACGGCATGGGGATCTCCAACGAGGGCTGCATCCTCGATCTGGGGCTCGAGCACGACATCGTCCAGAAGTCGGGCTCGTTCTTCTCCTATGGGGACGAGCGGCTCGGCCAGGGGCGCAACAACGCGAAGGGCTACCTGCGCGAGAACCCCGACAAGCTCACGGAGATCGAAGCCAAGATCTACGACGCGGTGGGCATCGAGCGCGGGCCGCAAATGGCCGCAGTGGAGGCCCCGGCCGAGGAAGCCGTCCCGCCGGGGATCGAAGCCGAGGTCGAGAAGGCCGCCTGAGCTTGGACGAGGAGGCCAAGGCGGTCGAGCTGGCCTACCGAGCCATCTCGCGACGCGACAAGACCGTGGCCGAGGTCCGCAGCTTCCTCGGGCAGCGGGCGATCGAGCCTGACGCCATAGAGCACGCCCTGTCCGAGCTCCGAGACGCGGACATCCTCGACGACGCGCGCTTTGCCGAGCGCTTCGCCGAGGACAAGCGGCTCATCGAGCGCTGGGGACGGGAGCGGATCGAGCGTGAGCTGTGCCGACGCGGGGTGCCCGCCGGACTGGCCGAGGTCGCGGTGGAGGACCAGGGTCGCGAGACGGAGCTCGACGCCGCCCTCTCCCTGCTGGCCGACAAGGTGGCGTCGCCCGAGGGCGATCGCGAGCGCGACAAGGCGTGGCGGCTGCTGGTGCGCAAGGGATATGAGCCCGAGTTGGCGTACGAGGCTGTGAGGGAGCATGAGAGGAGAGAGGCGGCCTGAGGCGGGAGGGCCCGTGGCGCTGGTGGCCGCGGGGCCTGTCTGCGGTCCGGCTCTTCGGACCGTACGCTTCGCTTCGCAAGGCCCGCCTTCGCGGTCCGCTCGCTCTCGCTCGCTCCCCCACGGCCTCCGGCTTTGGGGCTTGCTCGCTACGCGTCCGGCTCCGAAAAACGTGCCCGCAGCCACCCGTGGAAGGGGCGCCGGAGTGCACGGGCGAGCCCCACGCGCGAGCGCTTTCACGCGAAAGTTGTAGCGGCGACAAGCGACGGGGGTGTGGGCCGGATATGTCGCCTATATGCCAACAAAGACGGGCCACACTCCACGATTCAATGCCCCGCCCGCTCTCGGTCTCCTCAGCGCAGTAGTCCCGGCCCGAAGCCAGCGTGGCGTCGAGCCAGTCGTCACGCATCGCGCGAAAGGCGGTGGTCGGTTGCCTCACGGAACACGGTCTTGGGCGGGAATCCCTCGGTGTCGACGTGGTGGATCTGGCGGTCCAAACAGGCGTAAGGTCGTTCGGACAATGCGAAGTCGCCATTGGCTCGTGGTCACGTCGGTGTTCTTCGGCGCAGGGTTCGCGGCTGTAGCACCGCTTGCGGGAAAGGCCCCTCGCCACTAACCTCAGAAGCAGCGGCGAGCGCACTCGCCGCGGGGACTCACTGACCAGAAATCAGCTTCTTTGCAGCGGATCGACAGAGCATTCCGACACCCACTCATGACACCCGAAGTCCACAACAGCCGAGGCCGAGCCTGAGAGGAGAGACAGCGCCCGTTCCTCGATGAACACCTGCACGTCCCCGGAAGGCGTGCGCCCGCCCACAGCAGCCCCTGGTCATCCCGCGGCGCGAGCGATCGCTCGACACCTGCACACGGGACCCGGCCTTCAGCGCCGGGAGAGGAGACTGCGAAATGGAGATCCTGCTGGCTGCTCTGGTTTCAGCGGCGGTGGCCACGGCGGTGGTGTTGCTGGCCCTGCGTACGAGGCCGGCGCCCACAGCGGCGCCCGGCGGTGCCGGAATCCATGGCCGGCGCACGGACGATCACGCCGTGCCTGGCGCGCCCAGACGCGAGGCCGAGCACGAGCCACCGCCCGGTAGCCCAGTAGCCCCCCCCACGAGCGAGTCCACCCAGGCCGGCTCGGGGGACCGTCGCGAGCAACCTGACGCCGACAACGAGCAAACGCTCTCACCCGCGCGCTGCGACGAGATCGAAGACGACCTCCGCGTCCGGCGCGAGGAGCTGGCCCGCCTCGAGGAGCGCATGCGGTCCAAGGAGCAGACGGTGGATCTGCGCCTGCGTGACGCCGACCACCGAGAGCAGGCCCTCGACGATCGCCAGCGCAACCTCGATCAGAACACCGAGCGCCTGAAGGAGGCCAAGAAGGCTCAGGTGCGAGAGCTCGAGCGTGTGGCCGGCCTCAGCGCCGGCCAGGCCAAGCAGATCCTCATGCGCGAGCTCGAGGACGAGGTGCGACATGACAGTGCGCGCCTGATCCGCCAGGTGGAGGAGGAGACCCGCCACGACGCCGATCGCCGCGCGCGAAGCATCCTCGCCGCCTGCATGCAACGGGTGGCCGGCGGCCACGCGATCGAGACGACGGTGTCGGTGGTCGAGCTCAAGTCCGACGAGCTCAAGGGGCGCATCATCGGCCGCGAGGGTCGCAACATCCGCACGCTGGAAACCCTCACGGGGATCGACTTCATCATCGACGACACCCCCGGCGCCGTGCTGCTCTCCGGCTTCGACGGGGTGCGCCGGGAGATCGCCCGGCTCACCCTCGAACGCCTTCTCCAGGACGGCCGCATCCATCCGGCCCGGATCGAAGAGGCCTACGGGCAGGCCAAGGCGGACATCGACAAGCGCATAGTCGAGGTGGGGGAGCAGGCCGTGTTCGAGGCCAACGTGGGTTCGCTCCACCCCGAGCTGACGCGGATCCTCGGGCGGCTTCACTTCCGTACGAGCTACGGTCAGAACGTGCTGGCGCACTCGATCGAGTGCGCGCGCCTGGGGGCGCTCCTTGCCGCCGAGCTGGGCGCGAACGCCCGCACCGCAGCACGGGCGGCGCTGCTGCACGACATCGGTAAGGCCGTGTCGCACGAGATCGAGGGACCCCACGCACTGGTGGGCGGCCAGCTGGCTCGCCGACACCAGGAGGCCGAGGCCGTTGCTCACGCGATGGAGTCACACCACAACGAGGTCGAGCCGCAGACCGTGGAGGCCGTGATCGTGCAGATCGCCGACTCAACCTCGGGAGCTCGCCCGGGCGCTCGGGGCGCATCGCTCGAGCGCTACGTGACCCGCCTGCACGACCTCGAGTCGGTGGCCACTCGCCACGCGGGCGTCGAGAAGGTCTACGCGATGCACGCAGGCCGCGAGATCAGGGTGATCGTGCGTCCAGAGGACATCGACGACGACTCCGCCGCTCTCCTCTCCCACACGATCGCCAGAGATGTGGAGCGCGAGCTCGAGTACCCGGGGCAAATCAAGGTGACGGTGATACGTGAGAGCCGGGCTACGGACTACGCGAAGTAGGCGCTCCTAGACTGCGGCCCGTGAAGCGCTATCACCTGACCACCTTCGGCTGCCAGATGAACGAGCACGACTCCGAGCGCATGAAGGGCATGCTCGACTCGCTGGGGTACGTCGAGGCACCCGAGCGTGACTCCGCAGACCTCATTCTCTTCAACACGTGCTCCATCCGCGAGTCGGCCGACTCGCGCCTCACCGGTCATCTCGGGGAGGCCAAGCGCCTGAAGACCGAGGACCCGTCACGGGTGGTGGGGGTGGGCGGCTGCTGGTCGCAGTCGTTGAAGGAGAAGGTGTTCGAGCAGTTCCCTTTCGTGGATGTTGCCTTCGGGCCCGGCCAGGTACACCGCCTCGCCGAGTTCCTCACGAGCGACAGCCTCACCGCCCAGGGCTACTTCGAGTTCGAGGGCTTCACCGGGCACCTGCCGGCGAAGCGAGCCCGGGAATTCCAGGGCTGGGTGCAGATCTCCGTGGGCTGCAACTGCGTGTGCTCCTACTGCATCGTGCCCTCGACCCGGGGCCGGGAGGTCTCGCGACCGGCCCAAGAGCTGATCGCCGAGGTCGAGCGTCTGGCCGGCGAGGGCGTGAAGGAGGTCACGCTGCTCGGACAGAACGTGAACTCCTATGGGCGCGACCTCCCGCCGGGTGCGAAGGCCACCTTCGCCGAGTTGCTCACCATGGTGGATGCGGTGGAGGGAATCGAGCGGTTGCGCTACACGAGCCCTCACCCAAAGGACATGCGCGAGGACGTGCTTAGCGCCCACGCCGAGCTGCCCAGCATGTGCGAGCACGTGCATCTGCCGCTGCAGTCGGGCTCGAGCCGCATCCTCAAGGCCATGAGGCGCACCTACAACCGCGAGCGCTATCTCGACCGGGCAGCGCTCATCCGCGAGTTCGTGCCCGACTGCGCGATCACCACCGACATCATCGTCGGCTTCCCGGGTGAGACCGACGAGGACTTCGAGGAGACGCTCGAGTTGGTGGAACAGGTGCGCTACGACTCCGCGTTCACCTTCGTCTTCTCGCCCCGGCGCGGTACGGCGGCGGCCGACCTCGAAGGCCAGGTCTCGCACACGGTGAAGCGTGAGCGCATGGGCCGGCTGGTGGAGGCCGTTCAGCGCATCGCCGCCGAGCGCTCGCAGCGTTTCGTGGGGCGGGAGATGGACGTGCTCGTGGAAGGCACGTCGCGGACGGACCCTTCGAAGCTGCGCGGACGCATCCGCCACGGCAAGACGACCAACTTCACGGGTCTCGGCGAGCCGGGCGAGTTCGCCCGGGTGGAGATCGCCTCGGCCACCAGCACCACGCTGGCGGGCGAGGAGCTCCTGGTGGTGAGCGGATCGAAGGATTCGGCATCCATGCCCAATCCTTCCCACGTTGCCTGACCGCCCGCCGCTCCTAGCCCTGTTCGGGCCGACCGGAGTAGGAAAGACGGCGGTCGCCCTAGAGCTGGCCGAGCGGATGCGGGGGCGGGGGGAGCAACCGGTGGCGGTGTCCGCCGACGCCCTGCAGGTGTACGCCGGCCTCGAGACCCTTACCGGAGCAGCCAGTCGGGACGAACGCGCGCGCCTCGAGCACCGGCTCGTGGGCACGGTGTCAGTCTCGGAGACGTTCTCGGCTGGGCGCTTCGCGAAGCTGGCGCACGCGGAGATCGACGGGGCGTTGGCCGCAGGCCGGTCGCCGATCGTCGTCGGGGGCACGGGTCTCTACCTCCGAGCCGCCCTGAGTGACCTGGATCTGCGCCCGCCCCCGCCCGCTGGCCTGCGAGGAACGATCGCCGCACGCCTCGAGGCGGAGGGGCCGGAGGCGCTCCATGCCGAGCTGACCGGACGGGCACCCCAGCGCGCGGCGGAGATCAGGCAATCAGACCGATCGCGCCTGATCCGCGCTCTCGAGCTGCTGGAGATGGGTGAGCAGCCCGCGCCCGCTGGCCCCGACTCGCGGCTGTGGACCGCCGAACTGCGTCACCCGACCCTGCTCTGCGGCCTGACCATGCAACGGGAAGCCCTGTACACCCGCATCGAAGCACGGGTGGAGGAGATGGTGCGAGGTGGAGCAGAGGACGAGGTTCGCCGTGCCGACGCCGCGGGCGCTTCAGCCACCGCCCGCAAGGCACTCGGCTTCGAGGAGCTCCTGGACGGGGACATCGATGCGATGAAGCGGCGCACGCGCAACTTCGCCAAGCGCCAGCTCACCTGGATGCGAA
>JBBJNU010000067.1:0-8844 GCA_037721005.1 Thermoleophilaceae bacterium
AGCGCTTGAAGAAGTTCAAGGACGACCGCGACAGCGAAGCCGTTGACAATCGCCTTTCCGAGCTACGCGAAACCTGCAAGGGAGAGGGCAACCTGCTCGAGCCCATCCGAGCGGCACTCAAGGATCGTTGTTCGCTGGGCGAGGTCTGCGGCGTCATGCGCGAGGAGTTCGGGGAATACTCTGAAGCCTGAGCGGGTTGCCTCGTTCGGTGCTCGCCCGCCCCTCTCTCTGAGCGACCGCCTGCAGGGCGCGGCCATCCGCGGACTCTCCCGCCTTCCGGCGCCCGCGCAGCGGCTGCTCGCCGGCGGCCCCGCTCCGACGGTTGACGGTCTCACCCTCCACCACGAGCCCCACCTGGTGATCGCGCTCGCCAAGCGGGCCAACAGGCCCCCCATCGAGGAGCTCCCGGTGTCCGACGCCCGGGAAGAGACGGTGCAGAGAGCGCTGGCCGCCCGCGGCGCGATGGAGCCCGTCGCCCGCGTGGAAGATCTTGGAGTACCCGGACCCGCGGGCCTCATGAACGCCCGCTTCTACGTGCCGCAGGATGCCGGTGACGGGCTGCTCGTGTACTTCCACGGCGGCGGCTTTGTGATCGGGGACCTCGTGACGTGCGAGAGCGTTTGCCGCTTTCTGGCCTGCCACGCGGGCGTTCGCGTGCTCGCCGTCGACTACCGGATGGGCCCCGAGCACCTGTTTCCCGCAGCGGTGGAGGACGCCACGGCCGCGCTCGAGTGGGCACGGGAGAACGCGGCGCGGCTCGAGGCCGACCCAACTCGGATTGCGGTGGGCGGTGACAGCGCGGGCGGGAACCTGGCCACCGTGGCGGCGCGGCTCTCCAAGGCCGCGACCTTCCAGCTCCTGATCTACCCGGTGTGCGACTTCTCTGAGAAGCGCCCCTCCTACGCGAGCTTTCGGGAGGGCTTTCTCCTCTCCGAGACCGAGATGGACTGGTTTCGCGATCGGTACCTGCCCGGCGAGAGCGCGCGCAGCGACCCGCGTGCCTCTCCCCTCCTGGCCGACGACCTGTCGGTGCTGCCGCCGGCCTACGTGGTCACCGCCGGCTTCGATCCGCTGCGCGACGAGGGAGAGGCTTACGCCCAACGTATGCGCGAAGCCGGAGTGCGCGTGGCCCTTCGCCGCCACGACGGCCTCGTGCACTCGTTCGCCAACTGGACGAACCTGGGCCGGGCGTCACGCGACGCGATGCTCGAGGCCGCCGGAGCGCTGCGCCAAGGGCTGGCGTGATTACCGAGAGCGGCGCGCCGTAAAGGCGATCTGACCGCAGAAGAGCAGCTTGATCGCGTTGGTGGAGGCCGGGTCGAGGCGCCGGACCCGCGCGAAGAGGCCGATCACCCGGTTGAGCGGTGACTCAAGCGGCCACCAGCTCGAAGTACGACGGTCCGCCGAGGCCTCGGCGCAGGATGAGCGTGAGGGCATCGATTCCCGGGCGCAGCTCCAACACGTCGAGCCCCGAAGAGCTTGGTAAGGCCGTAAGGCGAGTAGCCGAAGGTGCTGCGCGAGTGAAAGGGCTCGAGCTGCGAGGCCGAGCCCACCAGGTATCCGCCGGGCCTCAGCACGCGAGCCACCTCGGCCATCAGCGGCTCGGGCCGCGGCACGTGCTCGAGCACCTGGAGGCAGAAAACCAGATCGAACGTCGCGTCGTCGAACGGGATGTGCTCGCCGTCGAAGGTGGCGAACTCGGCGTCGGTTCGCGTACGCGCCAGCACCTCGGCGGAGTCGTCCACGTCGAGACCAACCCAGCTCGCCGCGGCATCAAGGCCGCGGAAGAGATCCACGGAGTCCCCGTTCCCACAGCCGAGGTCGAGCACGGCCGGAGCGCTCACGCGGGCCATTGCGCCGGCCACCAGGTCGTGGGCCAGCGTCTGGCGGGCGTGGGCGGTAGGAACGCGGTGGCCCAGCAGCTCCTTGAGGTCGTCGGCGATCACAGCTGTGAGTCAAGCAGTGGGTGACGCGTTTCGCATGGAGGAGTCCGCCCGCGCCGGGCGAACCGGAAAGGCGATGACAGACCTCACGGCAAAGCGCACCCTCGTCAAGTCCCCGCCCGAGTTGTGGGCCGAGCTGAGCGAGGTCGAGAGCCTGGCCAGGCATCTCGGCGAGTTCGGGGTGATCCGCATCACCCGCACCGACCCCCAGTCCACGGTCGCCTGGGAGGGCGAGCACGCCAGCGGCACCGTGGCGCTCGAGGAATCCGGGTGGGGCACGAAGGTCACGCTGACGGCGGCGGTGCAAGCCGAGGAGGCAGCGGTGGAGGAGCCCGAGGCGCTCGAGGCGCCCGCCCCCGACCCGCCGGCCCCCCCCCACCGGCGCGGGTTCTGCGCGCGGGGGCGCGGGCGCCAGCGCGCGCAGCCGGAGCCGGTACCCGAGCAGCGGACAGAGCCGGTGATGGCGGCGGCGATCGCCGACGGCGCGGTCACCGTGGTCGAGAAGGGCCACGGTCCGCGCAGGCCCTCCACCCCTGCGCGGCAACCCGCCCTCGACATCGAGGGGGCTCTGACCGTGCTCGAGAACACGCTCGACAACCTCGGCCAGGCCCACCACCGCCCCTTCTCCCGCGGGTAGTCCCGGCCTCGCTGGGGTAGCCTCGCCGGATCGAAGCTCCGACCACTCGCCGGCAGCTCATCCAGGCGGCGGGAGCCTCCGCCGCCACCTTCGCCACCGCCCCGAGCGCGGCCGCTCCCAGGCGGACCGACCAGCCCAACGTGGTCCTCATCATCGTGGACACGCTGCGCGCCGATCACGTATACGACAACCGGGCGCGCACGCCGAACATGGACTCGCTGGCTCGCGACGGGCTGCGCTTCACAGAGGCGTACCCCGAGGCGATGCCCACCGTGCCCGCCCGCAACTCGATCCTCAGCGGCCGGCGCCAGTGGCCCTACCGGGACTGGCACCGCCACCGCGGAATGGTCCAGGAGCCCGGCTGGGAGCCCTTCGCGCGCGCCGACGTTTCGTTCACCACCGCGCTTCAGCGCGCCGGCTACTGGACCGGCTACGTGACCGACAACCCCTTCCTCGGCTTTGCCCCCGGCTACGAGCGCCTGCGCCGCAGCTTCGACCGCTTCGTGCGAAGGGGCGGGCAGGTGGGCGGCACCGGCGCAGGGGTGTCCGAACGCGAGCTGCGCCACTGGCTTCCTCCGGCGGTCGACGATCCAGAGACCAGACAACGCATGCGCAAGTTCCTGGCCAACGCGAGGTACTCACGAGACGAGACAAACTCCTTCGCCGCCCGGGTGTTTCGCAGCGGCGCGAAGCTGCTCGACGTGGCCAAGCGAAACCGCCCCTTCTGCATGGTGCTCGACACGTTCGAGCCCCACGAGCCGTGGACGCCGCCGCGGCGGTACATCGACATGTACGGCGATCCCGACTACCGCGGGCCCGAGCCGGCCAAGCCCTACTACGCGCCGGCGGCCCGCTACATGAGCGCCGGCGAGCGGCGCGTGCTCCTGCCCCGCATGAGGGCTCTCTACGCCGCCGAGGTCACGATGACCGACCGCTGGCTCGGTGTGTTCCTCGACCGTTTGCACGACCTCCGGCTCGACCGCGACACCATCGTGGTGCTCACCTCAGACCACGGCTTCCTCCTCGGAGAGCACGGCTGGACCGGTAAGTCGCCCACCCAGCTGCACCCCGAGCTGATCCGCGTGCCCCTTACCATCGTGCATCCCGAGCGCAAGCGGGCCGGGCGCTCGGTGTCCTACCTCGTCCAGTCGCACGACATCGGTCCGACCATCCTGGCCATGGCCGGCGTGCGCGCGCCCAGGACGATGAACGGGGTGAACCTCTCGCGCTTCTTTCGCGGCAAGCGGCCCCCGGAGCGCCCGCTCATCTACGGCGGCTACACCAACTCCTTCTATGTACGAACCGAGCGCTGGGCTCTGTCAGGCAACAACGGCGGTGGCGACCTCTCGCTGCACGACCTGCGCACCGACCGGCGCGAGCGGCGCGACGTAACGGCTCGGCGTCCTCAGAAGGCACGCCAGCTACGCGGCGCAGTGCGCCGCCGTGCGGGGCCGCTGCCGCGCTACGGCTATCCCCGCTAGACACCCTGGTTGCGACATATTCCTGTATGGGTATATAATTCCGCCCATGGCACGCGCATCGACCACCACGGATGCGTTCAACGCGGTGGCCGAGCCCCGGCGCAGAGAGATCCTCGATGCCCTCGCCGGTGGGGAGCGACCCGTGAACGACCTGGTGAGTCTGCTCGGGCTCGCCCAGCCACAGGTGTCCAAGCACCTGCGGGTGCTCCTAGAAGTGGGAGCGGTTGACGTACGCAGCGAAGGACGGCAGCGGCTGTACCGGCTCAACGGCCACGCGCTCAAGCCCATCCATGACTGGGTGAAGAACTACGAGCGCTCGTGGTCGGAACGGTTCGATCAGCTCGATGTCGTGCTGGAGGAAATCAAACAACAGGAGGACGGAGATGGTGGCAACGAGTAGCGGAACAGCGACGGTGACCCTGCCCCACCGATGAGCAGATCCTCATCACCCGGGAGTTCGACGCGCCCAGGCACCGACGCTCGCCGAAGCCGACGCCGGGCGCACGACGCTCACGACCCTCGTGCAGCACACGTGCAAGGAGCACCGCGACGCCCATATCAACTCCGGCATGGAGGGCGGCATGCAGGAGAGCATGGAGCAGGTCGCGGTCTCGCTCGCCTGAAGAGGCACCGCATCACGGACCACCCCGACAGCGCTCCCGGTGGTCCGTTTCGGTGATCGCGGGCCGCCGCAGTAACCTCAGCCGCCGCCCATGCGCCAGAAAGCCGCCGAGACCTACGACGAGAAGCTCGCCCATCTGAAAGAGCTCCGCGAGCAGGCCGCCCACTCCAGCCCCCAGGCCGAGGAGAAGCAGCACGCGAAGGGCAAGCTCACCGCCCGTGAACGGGTCGGGAAGCTGCTCGACGAGGGCTCCTTCCAGGAGCTCGACACCTTTGTGCGCCACCGGACCACCGAGTTCGGGATGGAGAAGAACAAGCCCTGGGGCGACGCGGTGGTGACCGGCCACGGCACCATCGACGGCCGCCCGGTTTGCGTGTTCTCCCAGGACTTCACCGTGTTCGGGGGCTCGCTCGGCGAGGTGATGGCCGAGAAGATGGTGAAGATCATGGACCTGGCGGCCAAGATCGGCTGCCCGGTGATCGGCATCAACGACTCGGGCGGCGCCCGCATCCAGGAAGGCGTGGTCTCACTGGGCGCCTACGGCGACGTGTTCGTGCGCAACGTCCAGTGCTCAGGTGTGATCCCGCAGATCTCGCTGATCATGGGTCCGTGTGCGGGTGGGGCCGTGTACTCGCCGGCCATGACCGACTTCATCTTCATGGTCAAGGAGACCTCGCACATGTTCATCACGGGCCCCGACGTGATCAAGACGGTCACAGGTGAGGAGGTCGAGTTCGAGGAGCTCGGCGGAGCGATGACCCACAACTCGAAGTCGGGCGTTGCCCACTTCGCCTCCGAGGACGAGGAGGCCTGCCTCGAAGACGCCCGTTACCTCATGTCCTTTCTCCCGCAGAACAACCTCGAGACCCCGCCGCGGATGGACACGGGCGATCCGCACGACCGGATGGACCTCGAGCTGGACACGATCGTGCCCGATAGCCCGAACAAGCCCTACGACATGCGCGACTTGGTGTCGCGCATCGTCGACGATGGTGAGTTCTTCGAGGTGCAGGAGCACTTCGCGAAGAACATCGTCGTGGGCTTCTCACGCCTCGGAGGGCGGCCCGTGGGCATCGTGGGCAACCAGCCGGCGCAGATGGCCGGTGTGCTCGACATCGACGCCTCCGAGAAAGCGGCGCGCTTCGTGCGCTTCTGCGACGCATTCAACATCGCGCTCGTGACGTTCACCGATGTGCCGGGCTTCCTCCCCGGCACGAGCCAGGAGTGGAACGGCATCATCCGCAAGGGAGCGAAGCTGCTTTACGCCTTCACGGAGGCCACGGTGCCCAAGCTCACGGTGGTCACGCGCAAGGCCTACGGCGGCGCGTATGACGTGATGAACTCGAAGCACATGCTGGCCGATTTCAACTTCGCCTGGCCGCAGGCCGAGGTGGCGGTGATGGGACCCGAGGGCGCGGTGAACATCATCTACCGCCGCGACATCGCCGCGTCTCCCACCCCCGACGAGCGCCGCCAGAAGCTCATGGACGACTACAAGGCGCGCTTCGCCAATCCCTACTCGGCGGCGGAGCGCGGCTACATCGACGACGTGATCGAGCCCCACGAGACGCGCCCGAAGCTCATCCGCGCCCTGGAGACCCTCGACACCAAGCGCGTTGCTGGTCCGAAGCGCAAGCACGGCAACATCCCGCTCTAGCTCAACCCGGTAGCTACGGTCGAGTGCCGAGCGATGGGAGACAAGCGCATCACCCGGCGCCGGCTCCTGGAGACCGGTGCGGCCTCGGTCCTCGCGGCCCACGGCCTGGGGAGCAGTGCCCCGGTCTTCGCTTCGAGCGCTCCCGTACTCCCGGGCACTTCGATGCGCAAGCTCGTCTCCCTCGGCGGATCCAGGGTGAACAGCGCACCCGGAACGCCGAACGACTACCGCAACCTCCGTAATCGCCGGGACGTGTTCGACACGGGCACCAAGTGGGTGAAGATCTGGGTGTCCATGTACGAGTGCTTCGTGGTGCCCGGCGCCCCGCTCAGCGGCCAGGGCCACGCGTTTCGCCCACCCGGCATGCGAGAGGCCTGGGACCGCCTGGCCGAGGGCACGCCCCCAAGCGCCGCCACGGGCGGGTACGAGTGGGGCCTCGGGAACATCGACCAACAGATCCGGGCGGCCAACGAGGACGGCGTCGGAGTGGTCCTCTGCCTCGACTGGCGCCATCCGCTGTGGGCCTGCCATCCCCCCGAGGCCCCAGTCTTCACCCAGGGCGATCCAGAGCAGGCGATAGGTCCTCACGGCGAAAAGGCCAACTGGCGCTTCCCGGACGACCTCGGACCCGACTCGCCTTGGGCGTGGTTCCTGTCACACCTCCTCGCACGCTACCTGCCTGAGACGGCGCCCAACCCGGCCGGCCCCCGCGTCGGGCCCCGCGAGTCCCTCTCAACCGGTAACGCCTACGGCGCCTACGTGGACAGCGTCGAGATCTGCAACGAGCCCAACCTCTTCCCATGGCCCCAGGGCGAAGGCGGCGTCGACGCCATCGCCGCCACCGTGCAGATGTTCAAGACGGCCGAGGAGCTCGCCCGCCCCTTCGGCACGAGCCTCCTCGGCCCGGCCACGGCCGACCTGCCCACTCACGCCAGGACCGCCTCCACCGACTACGCAGCGTTCACCCGAGGCGTGGCCTCCGGGCTGAGGGGCTGGTCACCGCGAGTACCGGTCAGCTGGTCGCACCACAACTACACGGATACACGCCTCGGCTCGACGGAGCGCTACGCCACGGTGTGCGACATCCTTCAGCAGGAGGGATGGCACGACCAGAGGGCGAAGATCTGGCTGACCGAGGGCGGCCTCGACCTCGGCCCGAGCACGCCCGCCGTGTCCCCCCTCGAGGCGGACCAGGCGCGCCTGATGGCAACCGCGTGGGAAAAGCTCCAGGCGCTGTCGGACCGCCATGAAGCGGCGGGCACGATCGGCCAGGCCTACGCCTTCGGGCAGCACACGCTCGAGGACCTGCCCTTCCGCGAGTCGGGCTTCAGCCTGCGCAGACCGGCAGGCCCGCTGGGTGACGGTGAAGGAGCGCCGCGGCCCGCTTACGAGGTCTGGCGTGGGCTTCCGGGCAACCTCACGGTTCGTTGAGAGTCAAAGGCTCACGGACGCAGGGCGCACCGCGCCCGCACCGTGGGCCTCGAGCACGGCGAGGCAGATGGCCACGTCCTGTATCGCGAGTCCGGTGGAGTCGAAGAGGGTGACTCCCTGCGCGTCCGAGCGCCCCGTTGCCGAGCCGGTGAGCACGGCGCCCAGCTCGGTCACGTCGTCCTGGGTGACCCGCCCCGCGTCCACGGCCCCGGTGAGCTCACCCCCGTGACTGGCTTGGCGCCACTCGTCGCAGAAGAGCTGGCTCTGACCGATCACCTCGAGGTCCGCCTCGGCCTTCCCAGGTCCGTCGGCGCCGAGGAAGTTGAGATGCATGCCGGGATGGAGATCGTCGGCCCGCACCACCGGTTCCGCGCCCGGTGTCACGCAGGTGACCACGTCGCACGCCAACGCGTCTTCCCGGGCGCCAACCTCCCATCCCAGCTCTCCCGCCAGGGAACCGGCCGCCTCGGGGTCGGGGTCATAGAGCACGCCGGGTCCGTACTCGGCAGCCGCCAGGCAGCGCGCGACCCAGCCGCCGTGCAGGCCGCATCCGATCACGCCCACGGTGTTGGCGTCCTCGCGGGCCAGCTCCTGGGCCGCCACGGCGGCGACCGCACCGGTGCGCAGCGCGGTGACCGAGCGCACGTCGATGAGCGCAAGCAACCCGCCGTCAGCGTCGCTGGACACGCAGATCACCCCCATCACGACCGGCAGGCCCACCGCGGGGTTGCCCGGAAACGAGGTGACCCACTTGAGGATGGCGAGGCCCGCTCCGCGCGCCGGCATGGCCCGGAAGTCGCCGTTGGGCGAGGCGTCGAGGTAGGTCTTGGCCGGCATGGTCCACTCGCCGCTGGCGTACTCCACGAAGCCCTCGCGCACCCGTTCGATCGCCTCGAGGGGACCCACCGCGCTCATGACGTCGTCGTATGAGAAAGCCGGTATCTCGGGCACGGTCCGGACGGTACTCTGCCTCTTCGCAATGGGCCAGAACGGCAAGCAGACGCCATCCCGACCCCGCATCGAGATGCGCGGGTCCGCCGCTTCTCCCGAGGAGGCCGCGGCCATCGCCGCGG
>JBBJNU010000004.1:0-27627 GCA_037721005.1 Thermoleophilaceae bacterium
GAGCACAGCCGCCGCGAGCTCGCGCGTGACGGGGCCGTGTTCGGGGCGAAGGTGCTGCGCTTCGGGGCGCTCTTCGACCTGATCGCTGACCGCACGCACACGCGCACCCCGCGGGCAACCGACCTCGGTCGTGAGCTCATTCTCGAGGCCGCCGTGCGCGGCGCGCGCCTCGAAGCACTCGCCGAGTCCGCGGGCCAGCCCGGGTTCGTGAGGGCGGCTCTGCGCTTCGTGGCCGAGCTCGAGCGCTCGATGGTCGAGCCGGCCCGCCTCACCCAAGCCCTTCGCCAGTGGGCGGGGGACGGCGCCCGGCGCGCCTACGCCGAGGAGATCGCATCCATCTACCGTAGGTATCGCGAGGGTCTCGACGCGGCGGGCGTGGCTGACGCTGAGACCCAGGCGTGGCGGGCGCTCGACGCCCTGCGCCGCGACCCGCCGGCGTGGGCGGGCGAGCCGGTCTTCGTCTACGGGTTCGACGACTTCACGCACCTGGAGCTCGACGCCCTGGAGACGCTCTCCGATCGAGCGGGGGTAAGGGTGGTGGTGTCGCTTCCGTACGAGGCTGGGCGCGAGGCCTTCAGGGCCCTGGCCACCGTGCGCCAGCGCCTCGGCGAGCTGGCCGCGGACACGATCGAGCTCGGAGCCGTGTCCGACCACTACCGGCCGGCCTCCCGAGACGCTCTGCATGCCCTCGAACGGGGGCTCTTCGAGGAGGGTCGGGGTCCGGCTCGATCAAGCGGGGCCGTGCGGATGCACAGGGCAGGCGGAGAGCGGGCCGAGGTGGAGCTTTGCGGCGCCGAGGTGCTGCGCCTGCTTCGGGAGGGCACACCCGCGGGCGAGGTCGCGGTGGTCTTCCGCGACCCCAAGAGCTACGCCTCGATGGTCGAGCAGGTGTTCACCGCGTACGGGATCCCGTACTCGATCGACAACTCCGTGGAGTTGGCTCACACCGGCCTGGGCCGCGGTCTGCTCGCTCTCATTCGCTGCGCCGTGCTCGACGGCAGCGCCGAGGACCTTCTCGCCTACCTGCGCACCCCCGGCCTGGTGAGGGAGCCCTACCTCACCGATCACCTCGAAGCCGAGGTGCGGCGTCTGGGCGTTTCGTCCGCCGCCCAGGCCCGCGAGATCTGGGAGGGCGCGGAGAACCGCTGGGCGCTGAAGGAGATCGACGCGCTCGCCGGCGCCCGCGATCGCCCTGCATTCCTCGCGAGCCTCGACCGGCAGCTGGAGCGGCTCTTCGCGAATCCCTGGCGGCGCAGCGCGCCGGTGTTCGAGGGCGCCGAGCTGGACGATCCCCGGGCGTTCACGGCGGTCCACGCGGCAATCGCCGAGCTGAGCGCCCTGACCGGGGAGATGGATTACCAGCGGGTGCACGACGTGCTCGCCGGGCTAGGGGTGAGGGCGGGCTCCGAGCCTCAGCCTGGTCGCGTGCAGGTCACCTCACCAGAAGCCATACGAGCGCGGCGCTTCCAGGCAGTGTTCGTGTGCGGGCTGCAGGAGCACGAGTTTCCCCGGCGTTCGGCGTCCGAGCCGTTCCTGTCGGACGCCGACCGCCGGGACATCGCGCGGGCAACCGGCCTCGTGCTCGGGCTGCGCGAGGACCAGCTCGAGCGCGAGCGCTACCTGTTCTACGTCTGCGCCTCGCGCGCCGAGCGCGAGCTCGTGCTCAGCTCTCGCTACTGCGACGAGGAGGGCAATCCCCAGGCGCGTTCGTTCTTCCTCGACGACGCCGAGGAGGCCCTCGGGGACCTCTCCGAGCACGTGCTCACCCGCTCGCTCTCGGACATGACGTGGGAGTTCGGCTGCGCGCCCACGGAAGCTGAATGGGAGCGCACGCTGGCTCGGGATGGCCCACGCCGCGCCTCCGGGCTACCGAGGCCGCTCACCGCCCCCGGCGCGCTCAGGGCCCTGAACGGGCGCAAGGCCGTGTCGGCCGGAGCGCTCGAGCGCTTCGCGAGCTGCCCGGTCAAGTGGCTGGTCGAGGACGTGATGAAGCCCGAGAAGCTCGAGCCCGACCCCGAGCAGATGGTGCGCGGCTCCTACGCCCACCGTGTGCTCGAGCTCACCTTCCGGACCTTGAGGGAGCGCACCGGATCGCGGCGGGTGACCACGGAGAACCTGCCCGAGGCCGAGCGCATCCTGGTCTCGGCCCTCACAGAGCTGCAGGGCGAGTTCCGCCTCTCCCCCAACCAGACGCGGGTGCGCGCCGCAGTCCGGCGCCTGGAGTTCGACCTGCTGCGTTACCTGCGCCACGAAGCGGGCCGGGACGGCGTCTTCGAGCCCGAGCACCTCGAGCTGCGCTTCGGCTTCGAGGGCGGCGAGCACGCCGCCGTGGAGCTGGAGGGCGGCCTGCGGGTGCGTGGCGTGATCGACCGGGTCGACACCTGGGGCGGCTGGGCGCTTGTGCGCGACTACAAGAGCGGGCGCGTGGGATCGCACAAGGAAGCCGACTGGGAGCGCGAGAACCGCTTCCAGGCGGCTCTCTACATGCTGGTTGTCGAGCGGGCGCTGGGCCTACGGGCCGCCGGCGGGGTCTACGTGCCGTTGTCGGGAACCGACCGCCGTCCGCGGGGCCTCGTGGCCGAGGAGGTGGCGGGCGAGCTGGGGAGCGACTTCCTCGACAACGACACCAAGCCCGAGGAGGAGTTCGGTGGGCGCAAGGAGTGGGCACAGAGGGCTATCGCCGACGTGGCCGAGGGCATGGCCGCCGGCCGGGTGTCGCCCTGCCCCGAGTCCTGCGCCTATCGCGGTGGCTGCTCGTACCCCCAGATCTGCCGGGTGGAGGACTAGGTGCAGCTCACCCCGGCCCAGAGGGAGGCGGTGGACCTGCGCGACGGGCCGGCGCTCGTGAGCGCGGGGGCCGGGACCGGCAAGACATCCGTGCTCGTGGAGCGCTTCGTGCAGGCCGTGCTCGAGGACGGCGTGGCAGTGGACTCAGTGCTGGCCATCACCTTCACGGAGAAGGCGGCGGCTCAGCTCACCACCCGGGTGCGCGGGCGCTTCGCCGAGCTAGGGGCTCGCGACGAGGCACGCCAGGCGGAGTCGGCGTGGATCTCGACGATCCACGGCTTCTGTTCGCGCGTGTTGCGCACGCACTCCCTGGCCGCCGGTATCGACCCGGAGTTCCGCGTGCTCGACGCCGTGGAGGCCGAGCGGGTGGCGCTCGACGCCTTCGACAGGGCCCTGGCGGGCTTCCTTGCCGAGGGGGCCGAGGACGAGCGCCTGCGCCTCATAGCCGCCCACACCCCGGACCGCCTGGCCGACATGCTGCGCACGGCGTACTCGCACCTGCGCAGCCAGGGCCGGCGCGAGCCCTCCCTTCCCGAACCGGTGAAGCCGCCGATGGGTGGCGAGCGGAAGGCGCTCGCGGCCTCCGTAGGGGCGGCCCTCCGGGAGATAGGCGCGGCGGAGGGCAAGAACGTGGGCATCGCGCGCGGCAAGCTTGAGCGATGCGGCGCCGCGCTCGGCGCACTCACCGACGCGGACATCGGGGAGCCGGCCGACTACGCCAAGCTGTCGTTCGCGGGGAGCGCCAACGCCCTGAAGGGGCCGGCCTGTGACGAGTTCCGGAGCGCTCACGAGGCCTGGCAGGAGCTCTGCGTTCGCCACCGCGCGCACGCCGACCACGTCTTGCTGCGCGACCTCATGGCTCGCTACGGGCTCTTCTACGCCGAGGGCAAGCGCAGGCGCTCGGGGCTCGACTTCGACGACCTCGAGCTGCTGACCCGCGACCTGCTCGCCGGCAACGAGGCCATCCGTGCCTCGTACGCGGAGCGCTTCTCGCACGTGATGGTGGACGAGTTCCAGGACACAAACCCGCTTCAGAACGAGCTCCTCTGCCTCCTCGAGCGAGGCAACCTCTTCCGGGTGGGCGATGAGCGCCAATCGATCTACCGCTTCCGCCACGCCGACGTGGGCCTGTTCCGCGAGCACCGAGCCTCAGCCGCCGCCGACGGTCGCGAGCGCTCGATAACCCAAAGCTTTCGCAGCCGGGGGGAGGTTCTTGACGCGATCGACCTCGTGTTCGAGGGGCTCTGGGGCGACGAGTTCCGCCCGCTCGAGCCTGGCCCCGAGGCGTGGTCGTCCGAGCCGAGGATGTCGCCCTGCGTGGAGCTCCTGGTCACCGACCGCCACAAGGGCCGCTGGGACGACCGCTTCGAGGCACAGGGCGCCGAAGGAGTCGAGCCCTTCGGGTCCGCGATGCGCGGCGTCACCCCCTGGCGGGCCGCGGAGGCCCGGCTCCTGGCCAGGCGCGTGGAGGAGCTCACCACCCGCGGTCCCTTCTCCTACGGGGAGGTCGTGCTGCTGCTGCGGGCGACCACGCACATCGGCGTGTACGAACGCGCGCTGGAGGAGCGTGGCATCCCCACCTATGTGCTCGGCGGCCGCGGCTACTGGAGCCAGCAGCAGGTCGGCGACCTGCGCGCCTACCTCGCGGCGTTGGCCAATCCCCTCGACGAGCTGGCCCTGCTCTCCGTGCTGGCGTCGCCGTTCGCCGGGATCTCGGTGGACACGCTGGTGATCCTCGCGTCGAGTGCCCGCGCGGCTCACCGAAATCTCTGGAGCGCGCTGGGAGAGATCGGGGCCGGTGGGGCAGGGGACGATATTCCTGAAGCCGACGCCAAGTGCATCGAGGCTTTCGTGGAGCGCTTCGTTGGCGAGCGCGCGGCCGCGGCGCGCATCTCCATCGAGACCCTGATCGACCGGGTGGTCACGGGCTCGGGGTACGACCGCGCAATCCTCGCCATGCCCGCCGGCGACCGTCGCATGGCCAACGTTCGCAAGCTCATGCGCATGGCACGAGAGTTCGAGGCCGAGGAGGGGCGTGACCTGCGCGGCTTCATCGACTTCGTGGCCGAGCGCGATCTCATCACCGAGCGCGAGGGGCACGCGCCGCTCGAGGCCGAGGATCTCGACGCGGTCAAGCTCATGACGATCCACCGCGCGAAGGGACTCGAATTCCCGGTGGTGTGCGTGGCGGATCTCGGCAAGGGAGGTCGGGAGGACGACGCCGCGCTGCGGATCTCTGACGACGGACGCCTCGGCATCCGCCTGGCCTCACCCGGGGGGGAGGCGAGCGACAGCGCCGAGCTTTCACAGATGAAGGAGCAGGGCAAGCTCGACGACGAGGAGGAGGAGCGACGGATCTTCTACGTGGCAGCCACGCGAGCGCAGGAGCACCTGGTGCTAAGCGGGGCGACCGACCTCGAGAAGCTCTCTGCGCCCGCGGCCTTGGAGGAGCCGATGCGCTGGTTGTGGCCCACTCTCGCGCCCGGCCTGGCCGAGATGGGGGCCAGGGGTGAGGCCCGTGAGCCCTACGGCCACCGGGAGGTGGTCGTTCGCTGCGAGGTGCTGCGGCCCGAGGCGGTCGACGACCTCCTTCCGGCGCACGACCGCGAACCGGCCCGGCCCGAGCCCGAGCCCCCGGGACTCGAGGCCCTCACGGCTCCGGCTCTCGCGGCGGTCCCGGTGCCCGAGGCCCTCCCTGTCAGCCGCCTCAGCTACTCGAGCCTCGCGCGCTACGAGCGCTGCGGGTATCGCTTCTATCTCGAGCGTGCGCTCGGACTGCCCGCGACCGGCGAGGCCCGGCCGGCGCCGCGTCCGGGCGAGGCAAACGGTGAGGGGCTGCCCGGGCTGGTGCGCGGCACGGTCGTGCATGCGCTGCTCGAGCGCCTCGACCCCTCGCGCGCGCGCCTTCCCGAGCCCGAGGAAGTGGCAGAGGCCATCCGGGTAACCGGGGAGCCCGTGCGCGAGGCAGATGTCGAGGAGCTGATCTCAATGGTCGCGGGCTTCACCGGATCTCCGTTCTTCGAGCGCCTCGCCAACGCGCGCAGGGTGCGTGCCGAGCTGCCGTTTGCCTTCACCCTCGACACGAAGGGAGGGAGCCTCCTGGTGGACGGCGTGGTCGACGTGCAGGCCGAGGAGGGCGACCGCCTGCTCGTCGTGGACTACAAGAGCGACCGCCTGGAAGGTCGCGAGCCATCCGTGGTCGTGGCGGCTTCGTACTCCACCCAGCGTCTGGTCTACGCCCTCGCGACCCTACGCTCGGGGGCGCCCCGGGCGGAGGTGGTCTACGTTTTCCTCGAGCGCCCGGACGAGCCCGTGGCTGCGACGTTCGGCGCATCGGAGCTCCCGCAGCTCGAAACGCAGCTTCTCGGGGTCGCCGAGGGGGTCCTGGCCAGCCGTTTCGAGCCGTCTCGGGCCCCTCACCGAGGGCTCTGCGCGGGCTGTCCCGGCCAGGCGTCGCTGTGCGTCTGGGGCCCCGAGCGCACCCAGGCCGAGGAGCCGCCGCCGGTGGGTGTCGTCCTGGGTGTCAACGCTGGCTGATGCCCCCGTTCCGTCGGATGCGCCGCGTACCTTCCGGCACATGCCCCTGTGCTTCATCGAACCCCAAGAAGCCATACGTGTCGTCGCCGAGGCCGTGGGTCGCGAGGCCCGCCGCCAGCTGCTGGGCGAGGTCGTCCGAGCCTGGGTCGACGAGATACCCGACGACGAGCTGCAGGTGCACTACGCCAAGGCGGTCGAGGTGCTCGACGACGACGATCTGTCGATGCTCGCCGCCTGGCATGCCTCGCTCGAGGTGGGGCAGCCGATCGCCAACAAGGACTTCCTGCTGAAGGCCTTTGCGCGCCTCGGCGAGCACCGGCGCGAGGCGCTGCGGATAGCCGCGGGCTTCCGCGGGGAGGACGCCTTCGAGGCGGGAGTCACCGAGGAGCAGGCGCTCGACACCGTGCTGCCCTGGCTGTCCAAGGAGCGCACTCAGCAGCTCGCCGCAGAGGCTGTTGAGCTCTACTGCTGGGACAGGCTCGGCTCGGACAACTGACGCGCCGGGTCGCCGCGGCTGCTGCGGTCTTCGCCTTCGCCGGCTGCTCCGCCGACGAGTTCGCGGTAGCCCCGCCAGATACTGGGCCGGTCCGCGGCCCTCGGCTCCCCGACGGGGCGCGGACAGCCACGGTGGCGCGAGTGGTCGATGGAGACACGGTTGAGCTCGATGGTGGCATCGGCAAGGCGCGCCTGATCGGAGTCGACACGCCTGAGGTCTACGGCGGGGTGGAGTGCTTCGGCCGCGAGGCCTCGGCCTACGCGAAGCGCCAGCTCGATGGTGAGAGCGTGCGGTTCGTGGTTGGGCGCGACGAGCGCGACCGCTACGGCCGCGTGCTCGTGTACCTGTGGCTCGACGACGGGCGTTCGTTCAATGCCCTCCTCGTGTCACGGGGGTACGCCCAGCCACTCACCATCCCGCCCAACGACGAGTACGCCGACTCGTTCGTGGCGCTGTCACGCCGTGCGCGTGGGCGGTCCGCCGGCCTATGGGGGCGCAGCGGCTGTGCCGCTGCCCTAGCGCCGATCCACCTTTTTCCCTAAAGAGCGGGAACGTTGCCCGGTGCCCCCTTGACCGGCATGAGCAGTGGTGTTTGAGTCCACTGCAGAGACGCGGAACCGACTGCAAAGAGCGAGGCCCTGAGGTGTGAGGCCCGCCGCGATGCCCCGGAGACCTCGGTCGATGGTGGCGCGCTCCTCGAGCAGGCGGGACCGCGTCTCTTTTTATGCGCCGCTTGAACCTTGCCGACCCGCCGCTCGTGTTCGACTCGGAGGACCCCGAGGGCTTTCGCAAGGGCAGGTTTCGCTTAGCCTCGGAGCTGGGGGCCAAGGACACTGGCGCGAGCCTTTACGAACTGACAGTGGGACAGGCCGTGTGCCCGTACCACTACGAGTACGGCGAGGAGGAGTGGGTCCTGGTGCTCGAAGGCCGACCCACGATCCGAACGCCCGAAGGCAACGTGCAGGCCGAACCCCTCGACCTTATTTTCTTCCCGACCGGCCCCGCGGGGGCGCACCAGGTACGCAACGACACCGCCGAGGACGTGCGCATCCTCATCTGGTCGAACGTGGTGTACCCCACGGCCACGGCCTACCCCGACAGCGACAAGGTCGGGGTCTACACCGGGGACCGAGCCGAGGATCTCCTCGTGGAGCGTTCGAGCAGGGTCGACTACTACCACGGGGAGGCCGGGTAAGCGACCACGTTTTCGGGCTTAGCTGCGGCGGGAGGGCCGTTGGCCTCGGGGCTCGCTTGGGGGTTTGGGCAAACGGTTTGCGCGGGACGCAAACGACTTGCGTGGGGCGCAAACGCTTTGCTCAAACCCCCCACTGGTCGCCACAGGGCCAACGGGCAAGCCAAGCGCAACCCACAGTTGCGCACCGTGCAGGTTTCAGACAGATTCTTGCGTGCCACGCACGCGCTTGCGCCCCACGCACTTTTCTGTCTCAAACCTGCAACGCCCCACGGGGCGCTACCCCCCACCGCTCCCACGTGAAAGCAGTGATCGCTTTGAGCTCAGCCGGAGCCTTAGCGCCTTTTGCGTCGCTCAGACTTCGCCGCCAAACGCCAAAGGTCCCGGCTGTCACCGTCGTGGGATTAGTCCCGCCCCATCGCCTGCTCGATCTCCCCACGGGCCTGCTCGGTGCTCTCGAACACCACGGCGGTCATGCCGAGGTCGGCCGCGGCCTCGCAGTTGATCGCGATGTCGTCCACGAACACGCACTCCGACGCCTCCACGCCGCCCAGTCGTTCGAGCGTGAGCGCGTAGATCTCGGGCTCGGGCTTGCGCATGCCCACGAAGGCGGAGTCCACCACCAGCTCGAAGGTCTCGTCGATCTCCGGGAGCAGCGCCCGCCAGCGGGGCTCCCACTCGCGCACGTTGTTCGTGAGGAGGGCCATGCGCATTCCGCGATCGCGGAGATCGCTCATCAGGGCGATCATCTCCGGGTTGCGCTCGAGGTGGTCGAAGTACACGTCGAGCATCGTGTTGAGGCTCCGCGGTTCCCCGCTCGGCCCCGGACCCAGTTCGGCTTCGAGCCGCGAGATGAACTCGGCCTGGGTGATCTCGCCCCTCTCGAGCACGAACAGCGGATGCGAGCCGTGGCGCTCGGCCGCGGCCGCCATTGCCACGCCCAGGTCCTCGAGTGCGATCCCAGACTCGCGCGACCACGCCGCGAAGGAGTTCCCGAGCGGGGTGGTGAGCACGCCGCCGAAGTCGCTGATCACGGCGCGGATCACGCGGCTTGTAACTCAGTACGCGCCCACACCTCGTAGGCGCCGGCGCCTTCGCGGTCCTCCATTTGCCAGCGGAAGATCGCGGCGTGCACCTCGAGCCCCTCGAGCGCCAGGGACGATCCCGCCACCACCGTGCCCGCCAGCCGCCGCGGGAACTCCTCGCCAGGCATCCACAGCTCGAGGCCTGCACTGCGCTGGCGAGCGCCCGCGTCGTAGACGGTGGAGAGCCTGGTCTCATCGACCGCAAGCGGTTCGCCGCCCCGCAGGAGCCAGCCGATCACCTGGTCCTCGTCGTGGCCGGGTGCCCCGCGGGGGCGCCGTGCGAGGGCGAGGAACGCGTTGTCGGAATCGAACACGGCCGAGATCGTGCGCAGCGCGTCCAGGTGCTCCCACGCAGGAGGCGTGCGGGTTTCTGCCAGCGTGCCGAGGCAGCTGATCTCCTGCCTGCCCACAGTGCCGGTCACCTCGCATATGTGCGCGGTCACCGGCCCGAGCGGCGCGCCCTCGGCGACGGGGGCGAAGGCCAGCGAGAAGGCGCCGTCGAGCTCGGCCCGCCACAGGTCTCCTTGGCGCTCGATGACCGGCCCCTCGGGAAGCACGTTCGAGGCCGACCCCTCGAAGAGCAGGGTCGTGCCCGTGCGTGCGTTGCCGTGTAGCCCGTGCTCGGGATCGAAGAAGGCGATCGAGAGCGCGGGTGCGCTCACCGCTCGAGGCGCGGCGCGTCCGGCGCCGCCTGTTCGGTGGCGGTGCTCTCCACGTCGAAGTCACCGCGGCCCCGCCTGGTGTCGGCTGCCGTGACCCGTTCGGACATTCTGTTCAGCAGCCGGCGTCCGGCGAAGCGCACGATGACCGCCCGGGTCGGGGGGAGCAGCAGCAGCAATCCCACCACATCCGTGATGAACCCCGGCGTGATGAGGAAGGCGCTTCCGAACACGACGGCCACACCGTCCTGGACCTCGCGATGGGGCATCCGGCCCGAGGCGAGTGCCTCGTTGAAACGCCGCCAGACCGCGCGTCCCTGCGAGCGCAGGAGCACCGATCCGAGCACGGAGTCCGCCGCCAGCAGGAGCACGGTCCACACCGGTCCGATCGCGTCGCCTACCTGGAGGATCAGATACAGCTCGGCCAGTGGCACCGCGATGAAGAGCAGAATGAGCAGCGGGAGCGGCACCCGGCCAACGTTAACGGCCACTACCATTGGCTCATGGCCGAAACGGTGACCGTCGACGACGTGCAGGAAGCCCTCGAGAACGTGATCGACCCCGAGCTGGGCCTCGATTTCGTGGAGCTGGGCCTGATCTACGACATCGCGGTGGAGGGCGAAGAGGTGTTCATCACCTTCACGCTCACGTCACCGGGCTGCCCGATCGGCCCGCAGGTGTCCGAGCAGATGGAGGAGTTCGTCGGCGACCTCGAGGGGGTTTCCGAGGTGCACCCCAAGATGGTCTTCACCCCGCCCTGGACGCTGGAGCGGATGTCCGAAGACGCCAAGTTCGCCCTCGGCTACTGACGACTCAGCTCACCTCGCGCAACGTCCCGGTCTTCTCGTCGTAGATAAACCCGCGGACGGAGCCCTTCCTCATCACGAACGGGCTATCGCGGACCTTGGCGATGGACTCGCGCAGGTGCTCCTCCACGTCACCGAAGGTCTCGGCCGGCCATTCGGGTCGCCGGCCGGCTGACTCCTCGAGTTGGGCGGCGAGGTCCTCGTCGGCGAAGGTCACCATCCCGCAGTCGGTGTGGTGGATCAGCACGACCTCCTCGGTGCCCAGCCGTAGCTGGGATATGGCGAGTGAGCGGATCACGTCGTCGGTCACGACCCCGCCGGCGTTGCGGATCACGTGGGCGTCGCCCTCCTCGAGGCCGAGTACCCGCGAGGGAATCAGGCGGGCGTCCATGCAGGCCACCACCGCGACCTTCCGCGCGGGCGGCATTGGTAGGTCGCCCCTGTCGAACCCGGCAGCGTAGGACTGGCTGTTCTGGAGCAGCTGATCGGTCTCGCTCATCCCCGACACCCTATTCATACTGAGAGCGTGGGCAAGTTGAGACTCCTCACCGATTCGTTTGGGGGCGATCCCACAATGGATACCGCGGTCTCGCGCGCGTTGATGCTCCGGGTGGCGAGCGGCGACCTTCCCGAGACCTTGAGGATCTCCCGACCGGGGGCCATCGTGGCCTTCGGCAAGCGCGACGTGGTGAGCGCCGGCTACCCGGAGGCAGTGCAGGCCGCGCGCGAGGGCGGCTTCGAGGCGATCGAGCGCCTGGCGGGCGGACGGGCTGCCGTGTTCCACGAGGACACGATCGCCTTCGCCCACGCCATCGCGGACGAGGATCCGCGTTCGCGGGTGCACGAGCGCTTCGAGGCCACGGCGGACCTGATGGCGCGCGCCTTCGGGCGCCTGGGAATCGACGCTCGGGTGGGCGAGGTGCCGGGTGAGTACTGCCCCGGCTCGCACAGCGTGAACGCTCGTGGCGAGCGCAAGCTCATGGGGGTGGGTCAGCGGCTGATCAGCGGGGCCGTGCACGTGGGCGGCGTCGTCGTGGTGGATTGCGCCGATCGCGTCCGCGACATCCTCGTGCCGGTATACGGCTCGCTGGGGTTGGCCTGGAGCCCAGACACGACGGGAAGCGTGGCGGAGGAGAGGCCCGGAACGGCCTGGGACGACGTGAGCGAGGCGATCGTGGCCGAGTACCGCGAGGCGTATGACCTCGAGCCGGCCGAGCTCGACGACGCCACGCTCGAGCTCGCGCGCCGGCTGGCTCCCGAGCATCTCTCCGCCGGTGGCGCCGTGGCGGTGAGACACTAGGCCCGAGAAGTCATGGGCTTCATCACACCGACCCCACCGCCGATCGACGTAGAGGAGTGGAAGAAGCTTCCCCACCTCGACCGGATCAAGCCGCTCGCGCAGGATTGGGCGGTGAACGGGTTCGGGACCCCCTACGCGGTCTACCTCCTCTACCTGGTCAAGCTCGTGGCGTTCTCGGTCGGGGCGGCGCTGGCGATCTCGGCCACCACGCCGGGCCTCGGGGGCCTGGGGAGCTTCGGCGAGTGGTGGACCGAGCCGATCGTGTTCCAGAAGCTGGTCGTGTGGACCCTGCTGTGGGAGATCATCGGGCTCGGCTGCGGGTCGATGCCGCTCACCTTCCGGTTCCAGCCCATGATCGGGGGCATCCTCTACTGGCTTCGCCCGGGCACGGTCAGGCTTCCGCCGTGGCCGGGCAGGGTTCCCTTCACGCGCGGCACGCGGCGAACGGTGCTCGACGTGGCGCTGTACGCGGGCGTCCTCGCCGCCGGCGTCTACCTCCTCGTGTCTGACGGCGAGCCCGTAGCCGCGAGTGGGGCCGGCCGGCTCGACCCGGTGGCGATCGGCGTGGCGCTCGGCCTGCTGGCCGTGCTCGGCCTGCGCGACCGGGTGTCGTTCCTTGCCGCGCGGCCAGAGGTCTACGGGTTTCTCCTGCTCGTCTTCCTCTTTCCGATCGAGAACCTCGTCGTGGCCTCGCAGGTCGTGCTCTTCTGCATCTGGTGGGGCGCCGCCGGGTCGAAGCTCAACCGCCACTTCCCGTACGTCGTGTCCGTGATGATCTCGAACACTCCCTGGAACCGTTCCCGTAAGGCCAAGGCAAAGCTCTACCGCCACCACCCCGAGGACCTGCGCCCGTCGCGCTATGCAACCGCCGCCGCGCACGCCGGTACGGTGATGGAGATCGGGCTGCCCCTGTTGCTGTTGCTGTCGAGTGGCGGCACGATCGGCACCTTGGCGGTGATCGGGATGGTGATCTTCCACGTGCACATCACCTCCACGTTTCCGCTCGCGGTACCGCTCGAATGGAACCTCTTCATGATCTTCGGCCTGCTGTTCCTCTTCGGGCACTACGGCGACGTGCCGCTGTCCATGCTCGACAACCCGCTCCTGATCCTGTTGCTTCTGATCGTCGGCGTTCTCATCCCGATCGCCGGCAACTTTCGCCCGGACAAGATCTCGTTCCTCCCGGCCATGCGCTACTACGCCGGCAACTGGGCCACCAGCCAGTGGCTCTTCGAGAAGGCGAGCGGCGCCGAGGAGAAGCTCGACCGCGAGGTCTACAAAGTGGCGCCGGTGGTGGTCGAGCAGCTGACCAAGTTCTATGACCGCGAAACCGCGGAGGTCCTGCTGGCGAAGGGCCTCGCCTTCCGCGCCATGCACGCGCACGGCCGGGCGCTGAACGGTCTGCTGCCGCGGGCGGTCGCGGACATCGAGGCCTACCACGTGCGCGAGGGCGAGCTGATCTCCGGGGTGGTGAACGGCTGGAACTTCGGCGACGGGCACCTCCACCAGGAGCAGTTCCTCGAAGCGATACAGGAGCAGTGCAACTTCGAGGAAGGGCAGCTGCGGGTGATCGCGCTCGAGTCACAGCCCGCGCACGTGCAGCGACAGCACTACCGGATCCTCGACGCCGCCACGGGGTTGATCGAGGAGGGGTACGTGGAGATAGCGGACATGGTCGAGCGCCTTCCATGGCTCGGCGAGGCCGGGGGGTACCCGGTCGAGGTCATCGGCCCGCCCGCGCGCGCCGCCAAGACCGCAGTCGCGTGAGCGAAGCCGTGGTCGTGGGGTCGGGGCCGAACGGGCTGGCCTGCGCCGTCACGTTGGCTCGAGCCGGCGTGAGCGTGACCGTGCTCGAGGCCGAGAACACGATCGGCGGCGGCACGCGCACGAGCGAGCTGACCGTGCCCGGCGTGCTCCACGACCACTGCTCGGCCGTGCATCCGATGGCGGTCGGCTCGCCGTTCTTGAACTCCCTCGGGCTCGAGAAGCACGGGCTCGAGTGGCGCTGGCCGGAGATCGACCTCGCCCACCCGCTCGACGACGGGAGCGCCGGGCTCCTCGAGCAGTCACTTGAAGCCACGGAGCAGTGGCTGGGCCCCGACGGGCCGGCCTGGCGGCGGCTCTTCGGCGCCCCCGCGTCGTCGTTCGACCTGCTCACCGAGGACCTGTTCCAGCCTGTCCTTCACGCGCCCAGGCACCCCATCCGGCTCGTCCGCTTCGGGCTACCGGCAGCGATGCCCGCCACGCTGCTCACGCGGCTGTTCAAGTCCCCCCAGGCGCGGGCGCTCTTCGGGGGCGCGGCCGCTCATGCCTTCAGTCCCCTCAACCACCCGATGAGCTCCTCGGTGGGGATGGCACTCACCGTGGCGTGCCATCGCTTCGGGTGGGCGGTGGCACGCGGCGGCTCGCGTTCGATCACGGACGCCCTGGCCGCCGTGCTGCTCGAGCACGGGGGGAAGATCGAGACCGGGGTGAGGGTTAAGGCGCTCTCGGAGCTCGGGCCGGCGGACACCGTGGTGCTCGACCTCGCGCCGGGAGCGGTGGCCGACATCGCCGGCGACCGCCTGCCCGATCGGGTGGCGCGCGCGTACCGGCGCTACCGCCACGGTCCCGGAGCGTTCAAGGTGGACCTCGCGGTTGAAGGCGGGGTGCCGTGGACCAACGAGGCCTGCCGTAGGGCCGGGACCGTGCACGCCGCGGGCTCGTTCGAGGAGGTCGTGATCGCCGAGCGCGAGGTCAACCGGGGCACGATGCCGGAGCGGCCGTTCGTGCTGGTGTCGCAGCAGTACCTGGCCGATCCTGAGCGCTCCGCCGGCAACGTCCACCCGATCTGGGCCTACGCCCACGTGCCAAGCCGCCACGGCGGCGACGCCAAGCAGGCCGTGATCGACCAGATCGAGCGCTTCGCGCCGGGTCTGCGTGAGCGGATTGTCGCGATTGCGGTGCGCTCCACCGCCGAACTGGAGACCGCCAACCCGAACTACGTGGGCGGCGACATCATCACCGGAGCCAACACACCCGTGCAGGTATTGATCCGCCCCCGGCTCGCCCTCGACCCGTACGCGACCGGTATCCCGGGTGTGTTCATCTGCTCGGCGGCCACCCCACCGGGCGCCGGCGTGCACGGCATGAACGGCTTCAACGCGGCGCGGTCCGCTCTCAAGCACCTAGGAGTCGGGCGGGACTAGGCGAAGGTCTCTCCGGCGTCTCTCGAGAGCAGCCAGACCCCCTCTTCGCGCTGCAGCAGCCGCCGCTCCGCGAGCGAGCCGAGGGCGGTCGTGACCGACGGCCGGGCAGCGCCCACCAGCTTGGCCAGCGTCTCGTGGGTCAACGGCAATGGGACCATGATCGTGTCGGTCCTCACTCGCCCCCACCGCGTCGCCAGGTGCCAGAAGAGCAGTAGCAGCCGCAGGTCCACCCGTGTGAGATTGGTGATCGCATGATTCAGGGCCATCGACATCGTCCGGACCACCGCGTGGCTCGCGAGGCCGGAGATCACGACCGGCCAAGACCCGGCGCGCCGTACGAACTCGGCGTCGAGTACGGCAACCGACACAGGCTCGAGGGCGGACCAGGAGATCTCCACGGGCACCGGCAGGTCGAGCTCGCCATCGGCATCCCAGGGGCGCAGGATGTCCCCCTGGGCCAGCAGCTCGGCCGAGTAGGTGCCCAGCACCCGGACCTCACGGAGCAGCAGCCCTTCGACCACCATCAGCCCGAGGTGGCCCGTCGGGTCCGGCGGCCCCCAGCCATCACGCTGGGTAGTCCACTCCAGGCGCATGCGCTGCGCGAGGAGTGCCCCGGTTGCGGCCTCCACGGTCTCCTCGTCGAGTCCGCGCGCGAGGTCGGGCTCCACGTCGAGGATGCGGACAAGCTCCTCCTCACCCGCTGCCGACATGCAGCCAACCTAGATGACCTGCACGTCAGAGCTCTGACCAAGCCAGTGCCCTTCCGGCGCAACCACCTGTCGCCCTGAGGGTTGCGAATCGCAGTGGCGAGGCCATCGGGGCGTCGCGGGTCTCTGGAGGAACTATGGGAAGTCGTTCACAAGGGCGTTCGTACGCCGTCGTAGGTGGAGCGATGACGCTCGTCTTGGGTGTGGCCGGGGTCGGCGTCGCTCAGTCGCAGGGCGGGGAGATCACCGCCGACGCCCAGCGCGAGTCGCGGATCGAAGTCACAAAGGCGGCACGCACGCTGGCGGGCCCCAAGTCGGTGCGAAGCGCCGCCTTCGCCGCCCGGCCACCGTACGGCAAGGTCCTGGCCCGGTCCACGAAGAGGCTGGCCGGCTTTCCTCGGCAGGGTGGCTCCTACCTGATCCTTTCCAACGGCGACGCGACGCGCGCGGACAACCCCAATAACAGTCCCTCGAGCGGCAAGAACGCCGGCGGTCCCGCCATCCGCGGAAACCGCGACGTGACCATCCTCCGCATGAACATCAACGTGCCCAAGGGGCGCAACTGCCTCTCCTTTCGGTTTCGCTTCCTCACCGAGGAGTTCCCGGAGTTCGTGGGCACGGAGTTCAACGACGGCTTCATCGCCGAGCTCGACGAGACGACATGGGATTCCCGTCCGGTCGGTAGCTCGACGATCGACGCTCCTCGCAACTTCGCCAACGACGTGGACGGCAACCTCATAACGGTCAACGGCACTGGCGACGCCAACGTGACCAAGGCACGGGCCAAGGGCACGACCTACGACGGCGCCACGCGCATCCTGCGGGCCTCGACGCGGGTCTCGCCCGGCGGGCACCGGCTCTACCTGTCGCTCTTCGACCAGGGTGACCGCCAGTTCGACTCGTCAGTGTTCGTGGACAAGCTCACGTTCACCAAGCAGGCGAGCTGCGAGAGCGGCGCGTCGCGCGACCAGGGCTGACCCGAACTCAACTCGGCGGCCGTCCCCATTCCGGGGGCGGCCGCTTCTACTTCGAAGCCGTGCGCTTGGTCCGCGGGCCGCGCCCGTTGCTGCGCTTGCTCGCCCGGGCAACCTTCTCGCCCTTGGCCATCCCCGCCGCCTTGGCCGCCGCCACGAGCTCCGCCAGCGACGCCTCGAAGGCCTCCGCCAGCTCCTCGATGTCGGGCATGGCGTCGTAGTCGCCGAGCAGGCCGAAATCGAGCTTGCCGTTGTAGCTCATCGCGGCGATGGCCAGCGCGTGGTTCTCCGGGAGGAAGGCCACGGGCACGATCTCGAGCATCTCGCGGCCCATCATGTACAGCGGGAACTGCGGCCCGGGCACGTTGGTCACGATGAGGTTGAAGAGGCGCGTGGAGAAGTTCAGCCGCGACGCCATGGCCAGCAGAGTCGGCGGAGCGAAGTCGTTGAGTCCGGCGATCACCTCGGCGCCGAGCGCCTGCTTGGACTCCTTGATCCCCTGCATCGCCTCGCGCACGATCCGCAGCCGCTCCACCGGGTCCTCGGCATAAACCGGCAGCGGGCCTCGCATGGCGGCGATCCGGTTGCCTAGCTCGCCGTGCTCTGAATCGCCCCGGATGGATACGGGCACGAGGCCGCGCAGCTCCATCCCCGCGGTGCGGATGCCACGGGCGCGAAGCCAGGTGCCGAGGCCGCCGGCCACCACGGCAAGGAACACGTCGTTCACCGTCCCACCGAGACCGTTCTTCACCGCCTTGAGGTCGGCCAGCTCCGACTGCACCCAGACGATCCGGCGGTGGGGGCCTATCGGCACGTTGAGCGGTACGTCGGGCGCGGGGTTGAGTCCCGCCCAGGCCACCTCTCCCACGCCTTCCAGGGCCTCGCGCGCGTCGCCGATCGTGCGGCCGGGATCGGAGAGCGCCGAAACCGCGCTGCCGGCAAGGCGTGCCGGAGTGCGCACGATGCCCTTGATCCCCTCGGCCACCAGCTCGGCGTCCGAGGGTTCGGGCGCCGGCGTCCATGGCTCCTCCTCCGGCGGTATCTCGCCGGGCACGGGGGAGAGGTCGAAGAGCACGGTGGCGATGTCCACGCCCGACACGCCGTCCACCAGCGCGTGGTGGGTCTTCGAGATCAGGGCCACGCGGCCGCCCTCGAGGCCCTGCACGAGCCAGATCTCCCACAGTGGCTTGGAGCGGTCGAGGCGCTGGGAGAAGATCCGGCCCGCCAGCTGGCGCAGCTGATCGAGGGAGCCGGGGCCGGGGAGCGCCGTGTGGCGCACGTGGTAGTCGATGTTGAAGCGGGGGTCGTCCACCCAGAACGGCCTGCCCATGCCAAAGCGCGGGAAGGCGAGCTTCTGGCGGTAGCGCGGAACGAGGTGCAGCCGCGAGCTCAGGTGCTCCGTGAACTGCTCCCGCCGCGGGGCGGGGCCTTCGAAGAGCACCACGGCGCCCACGTGCATGTGCGACGTCTCGCGCTCCTCGTGCAGGAACGATGCGTCGACCGCCGATAGCCGGTCCTTGTGCCCCTGTGAAGCCACGCCCGGGTGAACCTACCCGAGGGTGGATGCGCACGCCACAATGGGAGCATGCGTGCTCTCGTGATCGTGCTCGCCGTCCAGGTGGTGCTGGGCGGCACGTTCATCGCCCTGTCGGCCACGGGTAACCTTCCCTTCGTCGGCGACGACGATGCGCCACGGGCGGCCGGCACGGTGCCACGCCCGGCCCTCGACCGCTTCGACTCGGCACGCGCCCTGATCTCGGTGAGGCGCCAGGTGGCGCTCGGGCCGCGACCGGCCGGCTCGCGAGCGTCACGCGAGCTGGCCCGGCGCATCCGTCGCACGCTGCCGGGCGGCAGCTTTCAGAGCGTGCCCGGCGGTCTGCGCAACGTGATCGGCCGGGTGCCCGGCCGTGACCCGAAGCGCGTGGTCGTGGTGGGCGCGCACTACGACACGAAGGATGCCCCGGGCTTCGTCGGGGCCAACGACGGCGCGGCCGGGGTGGCGGTGATGACCGGCATCGCGCGGGCGCTCAAGCCGCGCCGCCTGCGCTCGACCGTGGTGTTCATCGCCTTCGACGGCGAGGAGAGCCCGCGCGGAACGCCGGACGAGCTCTTCGAGGCGCGCGGGCTGCGAGGAAGCAAGGCGGCGGCTCCCAGATTCCGAGATGCCCGCGCGATGATCCTGCTCGACTTCGTGGGGGAGAAGGGCCTGCGCGTGCCCTATGAGGATCTCTCCGACCCTGCCCTGTGGAAGAAGCTGCGGGCCGCCTCGAGCAGGGCGGGGGTGGCCAAGGTGTTCCCGCCCGGGTCTCAGGGCGGCATCTCCGACGATCACGTGCCCTTCCTGCGCCAGGGCGTGCCGTCGATCGACCTCATCGACTTCGACTACGACTGCTTCCACCGCCGCTGCGACGACCTGTCGCAGATCTCGGAGAAGAGCCTCGACGCCGTGGGCGAGACCGTGCTCGAGCTGCTGCCTACACTCTGAGGGGATGCTCTCGGTCCCCGAAAAGCTGCTCCTCGCCGCCCCCCGCGGATACTGCGCGGGCGTGGACCGCGCGGTGCAGACGGTAGAGCGCGCGCTCGAGCTCTACGGACCGCCCGTGTACGTGCGCAAGGAGATCGTGCACAACAAGCACGTCGTGGCCGAGCTGCGCGAGCGCGGCGCGATCTTCGTGGATCAGGAGACCGAGGTGCCGGAGGGCGAGACTGTGGTGTTCTCAGCCCACGGCGTGGCTCCGAGCGTGCACGCCAACGCCGGCACGCGGCGCCTGCAGACGATCGACGCCACCTGCCCGCTGGTGACCAAGGTGCACGTGGAGGCCAAGAAGTTCGCCGCTGAGGGCTACACCATCGTGCTCATCGGGCATGCCGGGCACGAGGAGGTGGAGGGCACGATGGGCGAGGCGCCCCAGAACATCGTGCTCATCGAGACCGAGGAGGACGTGGACAACCTCGTGGTCGACGACCCCGACCGTGTGGCCTTCATCTCTCAGACCACCCTTTCGGTGGACGAGACCAACACGATCATCCTCAAGCTGCGCGAGAAGTTCCCCAACATCACGGGCCCGCGCACCGACGACATCTGTTACGCCACCACCAACCGCCAGATGGCCGTGCGCCAGATGGCCGGAGAGTGCGACCTCGTGCTGGTGATCGGTTCGAAGAACTCCTCGAACTCCAACCGCCTGGTCGAGGTAGCTCGCGACTTCGGCGCGGACTCCTACCTGATCGACAACGAGGGTCAGGTCCAGGAGGAGTGGCTCACCGACAAGCGCGTAGTGGGGATCTCCTCCGGCGCCAGCGCCCCCGAGGAGCTGGTGCAGCGGCTCGTCGACTTCTTTCGCGAGCGCGGCACCGCCGACGTGTCCGAGTTCGAGGTCGTGAAGGAGGACGTTCGCTTCATGCTCCCGAAGGAAATTCGGAAGGCCTTGGCGGCGAGGTAGAGGCCGCCGTGGGCCGGTCGGGTGACCTTTACCTTGCATACCAAGGCAAAGGTCACCCAGGTTCAGCGCTCCCCCGTTTCGGATGGTGCTGGCGTGAACTGGAAACCGTGCAACCTCAGGCCCGGGTCCTCTGCCACCACCGTGCCGCCCGTCGCGTAGAGCCCCGGCTCGATCGCGTCGCCTGACAGCACCGCGTAGGCCTCGCCGGCCTCATACTCGATGCTCGCCGCGCCGCCGGCGTCGGCGGCCTCGATGTAGTCCTCGCCGTCGAGCCAGTCGCGCACCAGCTCGAGGCGCTCGCGGTCGGCGGGCAGCACCACGTCGGCGGTCTGGGCTTCGAGCAGGACGCCCTCCTCGTCCTCGGGACGCACGGGCTCGAGCGGCTCGGGCAGCGAGGCGTCGGGCGCGGTCACGGCAAGGGCCTCCTGGATCGCTCTCTCGGCGTCGAGGTAGTCGCCTTCCCCGTAGTGCATGTAGCGCAGAAGGCCGTCGCCGCCGAAGAGGTAGCGCCCCGGCCAGCCCTCGTTGCCGTAGAGCCGCCACACCCGGAAGTCGGGGTCGAGCAACACCGCGTGCTCGATCTCGAGCGCGGTCACGGCGCGCTCGACGACCTCGCGATGGCGGCCGAACGAGTACCCCGGGCAGTGCACGCCCACCACCCGCAGGCCGTGTTCGGCGTACCGCTCGTGCCAGGCCCTCACGTAGGGCAGGGTGCGCTGCGAGTTGATTCGCGCCGTGTCGAAGAACTCCACGAGCACGGGGCCCTGGCGCAGCAGTGGGCCCATCCGCAGGAAGGCCACGTTGAGCCACTCCATCTTTGGGGGGAACTCCGGCGCATGGATCTCGGCCTCGGGTGGCGGTCTCATCTCGGAGGTAGGATGAACGAAGGCCGCGCCTTCACCCTTTCGACCTGAGGAGACCCATGGACTTCTTCGACCGCCTGCAGCCTCTGCGTGAGCGCTGGAACGTGCTCGAGCACCCCTTCTACCAGCGCTGGAGCGAAGGCACGCTCGAGCGAGAGGAACTCTCCTTCTACGCCGGCGAGTATCGCCACGCCGTGATTGCGCTCGCCGAAGCGGTGGACGCCGCCGCCCGCGCCTCGGAGCCCGAGGCCGAGGCCGAGGCCCAGCTTCTCGAGCACGCCACGGAGGAGGCGGAGCACGTGGACCTCTGGGACCGCTTCGCCGAGGCCCTCGAGGCCGATCTCGGCCGTGAGCCGCGGCCCGAGACCGCCGCCTGTCACTCCGCCTGGACGGCCGGTCGCGACGACCTGGAGAACATGGTCGCCGCGTTCACGATCGAGTCGGGACAGCCCGCCATCGCCGCCACGAAGCTCACCGGCCTCACTGAGCGCTACGGTTTCGATGAGGGTCCGGCCACCGAGTACTTCTCGCAGCACTCCGAGCGCGACCATGAGCATGCGGCCCAGATGCGTGGGCTGATCGAGGAGCGCTTGGCCGACGCCGATCTCGACCGCCTCCTCGAGGTGGCCGAGGGTGTGCTGCGCGGCAACTGGGAGCTTCTCGACGGCGTGGAGCGGCGGTTCGGACACGCCTAATAGCGCCCACCTCGCCGGCCCCTGATGTGTTCCTTCTGGCGCTCAGACCCCCGCCAGGGAGCGCATGATCTGGGGGGAGACCCACAGTTCGATCACGCCGGTGAGCAACAGGACGGGCGCCGCCGCCCCGACGGTCACGAACGTGGCCGCAAGGAGCTCGTCCCAGCGGTCGCGGCGGCTGGCGATGAGCCAGGCGGCCAGTGGCAGAAACAGCGCGGTGAGCTCGGGGATCGCGTGAGGGAGGAGGGCCAGCACGAGCAGACCGGGCGAGATGCCGAGCTGGCTGGAGATCGTCGAGGCGTCCCCGCCGATCACGTAGGCCTGGGTAGCGAGCGAGAAGGTTGTTGCGCAGACCACGAACGCGATGGCGAAGCGCCCGGCCTTCTCGTGGATCCAGCGATCGAAGCCGCTGCGATGGGAGGCCGATAGGGGAATCGAGCTGCCTGCCATGAAGCCGGCAACGCAGGCCATGGCGTGCAGCGCGAGCACCAGCGCGTTACGGGTGAGCACGTAGAGGTAGTCGCCCGGCTTGGGCTCTCTGACCATTCCCGGCACCAACACCCCGGTGATGTCTGCGGGGCTCAGCACGGCGACCAGCCAGACCGCTCCGAGCAGGCCGAGGGCCACGGTGAAGCTGATCGCGACCCAGGGGCCGAGGATTTGCAGCGGACGCTCGTTCCACCGCCTGAGCGTGACCTTCGTGTCCTTCATTCCCTGCACGAGTACGAGGTCGTTCACGCTCACCGAATTGCCATCGGCATCCTCCCGCGACAGGTTGAGGTCCCGTATGGTGAGATGGCGCGATGGCGAAGCGCAAAACGACGGGAGGGATCGACCTCGGCGGCACCAAGATCCAGGCCGTGGTGTTGGACGCAAAGCGCGAGGCGCTGGGTGAGGCTCGCCGCCCGACACCCACGGGCGGAGGCCCGGAAGGCGTAGCCGACGAGATGGCGGGCGCCTTGGCCGAGGCGGCGCAGCAGGCGGGCGTGAACCCGTCGGACCTGGTGGGCCTTGGCGTGGGGTCGCCGGGCACCGTGGACGCCGGCGCCGGCACTGTCGCGAGCGCCTCGAACCTCCCCGACTGGTCTGAGGCCTACCCGCTGGCCCCCCGCCTCCAGGAGCTTCTCGGCACGCAGGTGCGGCTGGGCAACGACGTGCAGGTGGCGGTGGATGCCGAGTTCGAGCTGGGAGCGGCGAAAGACCACGACTCTCTCCTCGGTGTGTTCTGGGGCACCGGCGTGGGTGGAGGCCTGATCCTCGACGGCAAGCCCTGGCTCGGCCGCGGGTCTGGCGCTGAGTTCGGACATATGGTCGTGAAGAATGGCGGCGCACGCTGCCCCTGCGGGCGCCGCGGCTGCGTGGAGGCCTACGCGGGGCGCGGCGCCATGGAGGCACGGGCGAAGAAGCTGATGGGCAAGGGCGACAAGACGAAGCTCTTCAAGATCATGGAGAAGAAGGGCAAGGTCCGGCTGCAGAGTGGAGTGTGGGCCAAAGCCCTCGAAAAGGAAGATGAGATGGCGGGCGAGCTGTTGGACCGCGCGGTCGACGCTCTAGGCGCCGGCATCGCCTCCGCGGTGAACCTGCTCGACATCGGCGCCGTCGTGATCGGCGGCGGTCTCGGCACCCGGCTGGGGGAGCCCTACGTGGAGAAGATCCGCCAGGCGATGCAGCCCCACCTCTTCGTGGATGACGATCCGCCCGAGGTGTCGGTGGCCGCCCTGGGGGACCTCGGCGGGGCCATTGGCGCCACGCTCCTCTTTTCCTGAGCGGGAGGAGCGCAGCCCGATCCGGGAGGAGCGCAGCCCGATCGTCGATCGGGCGAGCACCGCACCGAGTCATCGGGCGAGCACCGGACCATTTCTCTCAGTCGATCAATTTCCGGGTCATGCCGGCGATCGCCACCCGCCAGGCCAAGAGCGCGAAGATGAGCAGCGCTCCAACGTGGGCCAGGTCGGTCAGCCCCTCCCAGCCGAACACCGCATGGCGCACCAGCTCGACGCAGTGGTGCAGCGGATTGAACAACGCGAGGGTCTGAGCCCACTCCGGTAGTCCGTCGATCGGGAAGAACGTGCCCGCGACGAGGAAGAGCGGAGTGATCACCGCGCTGGTCACGTAGTTGAAGTTGTCGATCGACTTGAGGAAGGCGGCGATGCAGATGCCAAAGCACGCCCACCCGTAACCCGTGAGGAAGTTGACGAAGGGGACCGCAAGCATGCCCAGGCTCGGGTCCAGCCCAAAGGCCATCGCCACCAGTAGAGGGGTGCACCCGTAGACCCCGGCGCGTGTGGCGATCCAAAGCGCCTCGGCGGTCACGAGCTCCTCGGTGTCCACGGGAGCGGCCAGGATCGCGTCGTAGGTGCGCTGGAACTGGTACTTCACGAACGTGCCGAACATCGACGGGAACACCGACGAGAACAGCACCGCGGTGGCCACCGTGCCCGTGCCCACGAACTGCACGTAGTCCAAGCCGGCGACCTTTGAGACCAGGGTGCCGAAGCCGAAGCCGAAGGCGAGCAGGTAGATCGTGGGCTCGACGGTCGACGAAAACGTGGTGGCGCGCCAGTAGGACGAGAAGTTGATGACCTCTCGCACCAGCACGCCCTCCAGCGCGGAGCGTTCGAGGCGGCCCAGCTTGGGCTTGGCCGGACGAGGACTCGAAGCATTCGGCATCCCTGCCAAATCCTTCGCGGGCGCGCTCACGCGATCTCCTCCCCGGTGAGCAGCACGAACACGTCTTCGAGGTTGGCCGGGCGCCGCTCTCCGTCCGGGGCGGGACGGGCTTCGGCATGGATGCCGAGTCCGTTGTCCTGTTTCCCGTTGGCGTTCTCCAGCCCGAGCACGGCCACCGACGTGCCGGTGCGGCGGGTGGAGAAGCCGGCCTCGCGGGCGCTCGCCTCGGCCTCGGCCAGCTTCGGCGGCGGCCCGTACACCTCCACAGCCTCGCGCCCGGCGTGCTCGATCACGAGGTCCGCCGGCTTTCCCGAGGCTACGGCGCTCCCGTGGGACATGATCGTGACGGTGTCCGCAAGCCGGGCCGCTTCCTCGATGTAGTGCGTGGACATGAGGATCGACACGCCCTCCGAGCGCAGGCTGTCGATGAGGGCCCACAGCTCTTGGCGCACCTGTGGGTCGAGCCCCACGGTGGGCTCATCGAGCAAGAGCAGCCGTGGCCGGTGTACCAATCCACGCGCGATCAGGAGGCGCCGGCGCATGCCGCCGGAGAGCTCGTCCACCTTGGCGGATCGCCGTTCTTGGAGGTTCGCGATGTCCAGCGCCCGCTCGATCGCCGCCTTGCGCCCGGCGCGGGGCACCCGGTAGAGCCGGGCGAACACGATCAGGTTCTGCTCCACCGTGAGCGTGGTGTCGAGGTTGTCGAGCTGGGGCACCACGCCGCACTCGGCGCGCGCCTCCTTCGAGCGCTCGGGAAGCTCGTAGCCGAGCACGCAGATCTCGCCCTCGTCGGCGATCGCCTGGGCGGTGAGGGTCTTCATGGTGGTGGACTTGCCCGCTCCGTTGGGCCCGAGTAGGCCGACGCAGGTGCCCTCGGGCACGTCAAGGTCCAGCCCGTTCACGGCGGTGATTTCCCCGTAGCGCTTGACCACGCCGCGTAGGCGGATGGCGAGCGAACCGTGGTGATTTCCCGGGGCCACTATCTTGAGATTGACACAATGGCGAGCGTGGGAATCCTCGACCTCGCGGACCGCAGCTGGCCCGTGCTGAGGCGCTTGATGAAGGGCCACACGCTCGCCTACCGCGCGACCCGCGGCGTGGTCGGCCACCGCTTCCCGGGCAGCCCCCCGATGCTCCTCCTCGACCATGTGGGAGCCAAGAGCGGGACGCGCCGAACGAGCCCCCTCGTCTATGTGCGCGACGGCGACGACGTGGTGATCGTGGCCTCGAAGGGTGGCCACCCCAAGCACCCGGCCTGGTACCACAACCTCAAGGCCCACCCGGCGACCACCGTGCAGATCGGAAGCGAGCGTCGTGAGGTCCGCGCCCGGGTCGCCACCGCGGGGGAGCGGGGTCGGCTGTGGGACAGGGCGGTGGAGACCTACGGCGGGTACCGCGAGTACCAGCAGCGCGCCGACCGCGAGATCCCGCTGGTTGTGCTCGAGCGCCGCTGAGCCCCTGGCGAGCAACCTGGGCGAGGGAATCGCCCTGGGCCGGCGCCCGACAGCGAGTCGGGGGTTTGAGCCTCGTGTCGGGGGGGAGGTGGCCCGGCATGCATAAACGCAAGCTGGGCAGTGAAGGGCTCGAGGTGTCAGCCGAAGGACTCGGCTGCATGGGGATGTCGGAGTTCTATGGCAGCGCCGACGAGGGCGAGGCGATTGCCACCATCGAGCGGGCGCTGGAGCTGGGCGTCACCTTCCTCGACACCGCGGACATGTACGGGCCGTTCACCAATGAGCGTCTGGTGGGTCGCACCATCTCCAATCGTCGCGACGAGGTGACCCTCGCCACGAAGTTCGGCAACGAGCGTGAGGCCGACGGCACGATGCTCGGGGTCAACGGCAAGCCCGAGTACGTGCACAAGGCCTGTGAAGCCTCACTCGAGCGCCTCGGCGTGGACCACATCGACCTCTACTACCAGCACCGGGTGGACAAGACGGTGCCGATCGAGGAGACGGTGGGTGCCATGGCCGAGCTCGTAGAGGCCGGGAAGGTGCGTTACCTCGGACTGTCGGAGGCCTCGCCCGACTCGGTTCGGCGGGCCGCCGCCGTGCACCCGATCGCTGCCCTGCAGACCGAGTACTCGCTGTGGTCGCGCGACCCTGAGAGCGAGATCCTGCCCACCGTGCGCGAGCTCGGGATCGGCTACGTGGCCTACAGCCCGCTGGGCCGTGGCTTCCTGTCCGGAGCCATCAAGTCACTCGACGATCTGGATGAGAATGACTTCCGGCGCCAGAACCCGCGCTTCCAGGGCGAGAACTTCGAGAAGAACCTCGAGCTCGTGGACCGAGTGGAGGAGATCGCCGACGAGAAGGGCGTGAAGGCGGGCCAGCTGGCGCTCGCCTGGGTGCTCGCCCAGGGCGACGACATCGTGCCGATCCCGGGCACGAAGCGCCGCTCGTATCTCGAGGAGAACTCGGCCGCGGCCGAGATCGAGCTCAGCGAGGACGATCTACGGCGTATCGACGAGGCGATGCCGGCCGGGGCGACCGCCGGCGAGCGCTACCCCGACATGTCGAGCATCGACGCTTAGGTCCAGAAGTCCGGCACGATCTCGCCGTCGCCCTCGTGGCGGCGGCCGAAGGCCAGAATCTCCAGCCCTTCGTCGTCAGCCTCGAACGCGCGGGTCACCTTGGCTGCGACACGGACCGCGTCCATCGGCTCGAGCTCGACGATCTCGTCGTCGAGCCTGAGGCGCCCGCTGCCCGAGAGCACCACGTAGATCTCCTCGGCCTCTTGGTGGCGGTGCCCGAACGCCGACCGCTTACCGGGTCGGAATACGAAGTACGCGAGGCCGGTGTTCTCTGCCTTCAGGTCTCCCTGCGGAAACCGAGCCTCCTGGTTCTCGGAGACACCGAACTCGATCGCCGAGTCCTTGACCTCGCGGAGGTTCTTCTGAGTGAAGCTCACGCGGCGGAAGCTAGTCGATCGAGCGAAGCAGCGAGGGTAGAAGTGCGAAAACCGAGCAGGTCGGGGGAAGGGGGTGCCAGGCAGTGCTCTGCACGACCGGCTCCCGATGACAAAGCCAGGCGAGGGTTTGCAGGCCGGTCAGCCGATCGAGCCGACCATTTCGAGCTGGATCAGGCGGTTCAGCTCCACGGCGTACTCCATCGGCAGCTCTTTGGTGACCGGCTCGATGAAGCCGTTCACGATCATGCCCGCGGCCTCCTCCTCGGAGAGCCCCCGTGACTGCAGGTAGAAGAGCTGCTCGTCGGAGATCTTGCC
>JBBJNU010000068.1:0-8135 GCA_037721005.1 Thermoleophilaceae bacterium
GAGGCTAGCGCGACTAGCGCGTGACCTCCACCTTTCCGGTCATGAAGCGGTGGTAGACGCAGTAGTAAGAGTAGGTGCCGGGCTCATCGAAGGTGAGTTTCTTCGCGTCGCCGGTCTTCAGGTCCTTCGTGTTGAACGCGCCCTTGGCCCCGTTGTCGGTCTGAGCGTTGTGAAGCGCCTTGTCCTCGTTGGTCCAGGTGATGGCGCCGCCGGCCTTGACCTTCGCGGTCTTCGGCATGAAGTCGAAGCTCGCGATCTTCACCTCTACGGCGTCCGAGCCGCCGGCCGAGGACGACCCGCTCTTCTCGTCGCCTCCGCCACAACCGGCGAGCACGAGAGCGCTCACCGCGAGGGCTGGGAGGAGACGGGGCATCGGAACTTCTGCGTGCGCGTGGGTCCGGCGGATCATCGAGCCTAAGCTCAGGGCGTGCGGATCACCAGAGAGCAGTGGGACGAGCTGGTGTCCCACGCGCGTGACGAGGAGCCCAACGAGTGCTGCGGGCTGGTGCGCCTTCGCGATGGCGTGGTCGAGAACGTGGCCCGTGCGCACAACGAACGCGCGTCACCGTACGGCTACTCGCTCGACGCGAAGACCCTCCTCGCCGCGTTCAATGCAGTGGAGGAAGGCTACGAGGTGGGCGTTTATCACTCGCACCCGCGCAGCCCCGCCGAGCCCTCGCAGACCGACATCAACCTGGCTGAATACCCCGAGTACCTCTACCTGATCGTGTCGCTGGCGGCGGAGCCCGAGGTGCGCGCCTGGCGCATCGTGGACCGCAGGGTGAACGAGGAGGTGATCGAGATCTCGTGAGCGAGCCCGCGCCGCTGGTCTGTCCTTCGTGTGCGCTGCGCCACTCGCTCGACGAGCGATTCTGCTCGGCCTGCGGAATGCCGCTCACCTACGTGGGCTCCGAGCCGGTCGAGTCGCCGCGCGACGAGGCGCACGGACGCGCGCGGAAGATCGATCCCCGCTTCGTCGAGGGCGAGCTCGTGCGCGTGGCCGGAGGGCGCCACCAAGCGGAAGCCGAGCTAATCCAGGGGATGCTCCTGGAGGAGGGTGTGCCCAGCATCCTGCGCCGGAGCCCGGGATTCGATGTGCCCGACTTCCTCGCGGCCGGCCCGCGCGACGTGTTCGTGCCCCTCGCGGGAATGGAGGTGGCCCAAGAGGTGCTCCTCGATGCGAACATGGCTCCTCAGGAGCGGGCCCCCGGCGACCCTCCGCCCAGCGACGCCCAGCAGGCCGCGCGGCTGCTGGTCGCGATCCTCGGCGGCGGAGCCCTCACGGCGCTCGTCACCTGGGGCCTGATCCAGCTCACCGGATGACGGCGGGGCGGTAGTCTCCGCGCCGAATGGACTTCGCTCCCTCAGACCGCGTGACAGAGCTGCGCGAGCGCATCCGGGCCTTCACCGAAGAGCACGTGATGCCGGTCGAGGCGCAGGCCATCCGGGCCCTCGACGAAGAGGTGAAGGTGGGCGTGGCCTACCCGGAGATCATGGTCCAGCTGCGCGAGCGAGCCAAGGGGGAGGGGCTCTGGAACCTCTTCCTCCCTGGTGACGAGCACGGCGCCGGGCTCACCAACTGGGAGTACGGGATGCTGTGCGAGGACATGGGCCGCAGCCCCATCGCGCCGATGGTCTTCAACTGCTCCGCCCCCGACACGGGCAACATGGAGATCCTGGCCGAGTACGGCACGGACGAGATGAAGGAGCGTTGGCTCGACCCGCTCCTCAACGACCACGTGCGCTCATGCTTTTCGATGACCGAGCCGGCCACCTCTGGCTCGGATCCCACCCAGCTGGCCGCCCGTGCCGAGCTGGACGGTGACGAGTGGGTGATCAACGGGCACAAGTGGTTCACCTCGGGCTACCTCGGGGCTGATGTGGCGATCGTGATGGTCGTGACCGATCCCGAGGCCGCTCCGCACAAGCGGGCGAGCATGATCCTCGTGCCCATCGACACGCCAGGCTTCACCGGCGTGAGGCCCGTCTCCGTGATGGGCCACGACGGGGGTCCGGGGCACTGGGAGGTGCTCTACGAGGACGTGCGCGTGCCAAGGTCGAATCTGCTCGGCCCGCAGGGCAACGGCTTCTCGATCGCCCAGGCCCGCCTCGGTCCCGGGCGCATCCACCACTGCATGCGGGCCATCGGGTCGGCCGAGCGCGCGTTCGAGCTCATGTGCCGGCGCGCCCATGTGCGCGAGTCCTTTGGCGGCAAGCTCGCCGAGAAGCAGTTCGTGCAGGACTTCGTGGCCAAGTCGCGCCTGGAGATCGACGCCGCCCGGCTCATGGTGCTCCACGCCGCGTGGAAGATGGACACCGAGGGCAAGCGGGCCGCCCGCCAGGAGATCTCGATGATCAAGGTCATGGCCGCCCAGATGCACCAGGACGTGTGCGACCGCGCGATGCAGGTGCACGGCGCGCTCGGCATGTCCGACGACACACCGCTCGCGCTCATGTGGCGCCAGGGCCGCTGGCTGCGGATCGCCGACGGGCCCGACGAGGTGCACAAGATGGTGATCGCCCTGCGCGAGCTCAATCGCTTCAAGCCCGCCGAAGCCGAGAGCGAACCCAACGGCTCCGATCCGGCGCAGGAGACCGCCACGGCGGGAACCCCGGCCGGGCAGGGAGTCCCGGGCTGATGGCCGTCGCGCCGCCGCGCGGGCCGGTCGACGAGAGCCTCACCGACGAGCAGCAGGACTTCGTGGCCGCCATCCGTGACTTCTGTGAGCGCGAGCGCTGGGAGACCCCGGAGGACGACCATCACTCCGAGGAGGTCGCGAGCAAGATGGCCGAGCTGGGCTGGTACGGCCTGCAGATCGAAGAGGAGCACGGCGGCTCCGGTGGCTCCTTCCTCGACGCGTGTCTCTTCCTCGAGGAGACCACCCGCGGTCAGGTGCCGATCGGCGGCTACGGCGTGACCCTGATCTGCGTCGGGGCGCTGAATCGATTCGGCACCGACTCACAGAAGGCCGACCTGCTCGGGCGGGTAACGAAGGGCGGCACGCTGGCCATCGCCATGTCCGAGCCCGATTCGGGCTCCGACGTGGCCTCGCTGAAGTGCAAGGCCCGCCTCGAGGACGGCGAGTGGGTGATCTCCGGGGCCAAGATGTGGTGCTCCTACGCCCACAAGGCGAGCCATACGCTCATCGTGTGCCGCACCGGCGAGGGCTCCGAGCGCCACGAGGGGCTCTCCATGATCTTCGTGCCCCACGACGCCGAGGGCTTCACGATCACCCCTATCCCAACGATGGGCGGCCAGGAGACCAACGAGCTTCACCTCGACGACGTCCGGGTGCCCGAGGAGGCGTTGCTCGGCACGGAGGGCAACGGCTGGCTGCAGCTCATGACCGGTCTGAACTACGAGCGCACGATCCTCGCTGCGACCTCACTCGGCCTCGCCCAGCGGGCCTTCGACGACACGCTGGCCTACGTGAAGGAGCGAAAGCAGTTCGGCAAGCCGGTGGGTTCCTTCCAGGCCCTTCAGCACCGTCTGGCCGAGCTGGCCACCGAGCTCGTGCAGGTGAGGTTGCTCGTCCGGATGGTTGCGCAGATGACCGACGCCGACCCGTCGCGGATGCTGCCCGCCGAGGCCTCGATGGCCAAGCTCGCGGCCACCGAGCTGGCCAAGCGCTGCGCGCTCGAAGCCGTGCAGATGGCGGGCGGGTACGGCTACGCCAGCGAGTACCCGATGGAGGGCCACCTGCGCGCCGCGGTGGTGACCACGATCTACGGCGGCACATCCGAGATCCAGAAGAACATCATCGCCAAGACGCTGGGCCTTTAGTCCAAGAAGTTTCGAGGAGAAACCGCTAAAGGTTTCCCCGCAGCTGCCGATACGCGAGAGGATGGGGAGCGTGAGCCCTGCCACGACCCATGAAAGGTCTGATCCCGTCCAAGGAGATTCACCGCGAAGCGTAGGTGGGGCCCGGGAGGCGATGCACGCCGTCACGCGGCTCCTGAGCGCCGCCGCGGATCTCAAGGCGCCCGACGCCGTGCGCGCCCGCCTCGTGAGTGAGGCGCGCGAGTTCTTCGGCGTCAGCCGGGCAATTCTTCTCTCGGTGGCCGGACGTGAGGGTCGCGTTCAGACGGTCGCCATCAGTCCCAGCGTGGCGCACTCCGGAGGCTCGCTGGCCGTATCGCAGTTTCATGTGCTGCAGTCCCTGCTCGAGAGCGGTGACGGCGCGTTCGTGATCAGCGGCGACGAGGCCGAGCGACTCGACCGTGCCCTCGGATCCGAGCGACCGGCCCGGTCGATGCTTCTCCTGCCCATGCGCTCGAGTGAGGCGGTGCGCCACGTACTCGTGCTGGCCTGCAGCGAGGGCCGGCCCTTCGAGGCCGAGGAGGTGGAGGTGGCCGGAGCGTTCGCCGCCGCCGCGTCGGCCTCCCTGGCTCAGACGCGCCTGGCCGAGGACCACGCCGCCCAGATCGCGCAGCAGGCCGCCCTGGCTCGTGCCGCCAAGACGCTGAACGAGAGCCTCGACCTCAACCGGGTGCTCGTGCGCATCTGCCACGAGGCGGCCAGCATTCTCGACGCCGACAATGCCGTGGTCTACCGCGGTGGCTCGAGCGACGGTGTCGTCGTGGAAGCCACCTATGGCATGCCCCCGGAGGCCATCGGCTACCGGATGCAACCCGGCACTGGACTGGCGGGCCGTGTTGCGGAGCTCGACCGCTCGCTGATCACCAACGACTACCAGGGCATGCCACAGATGGCCGACCAGACGCTTTTCGGCGAGATCCGGAGCGCGGTCGGGGTGCCCATGCACTGGGACGAGGAGCTGCGCGGCGTGCTCGCGGTGGGCTACAAGCGCTCGTACCTGGTGACCCGAGAGCATCTGAGCCTCCTCGAGGCCTTTGGCGAGATCGCGGCCGCGGCGTGCCGCAACGCCAGCGCCCACGCGGGCCTCGCCCGTGCCGCGCGCACCGACGGTCTCACCGGCTGCCTGAACCACGCCGCCATGCACGACGCCGTGCGCCGTGAGATCGAGCGCTGCGAGCGCACGGGGCATCGCCTGTCGCTCGTGCTCGTGGACATGGACGACTTCAAGCAGGTCAACGAAGAGCATGGCCACCTCATGGGCGACGAGGTGCTGCGCCGGGTGGGGCACGCGCTGCGCCAGAGCGTGCGCCCCTACGATCTCGTGGCCCGCTACGGAGGAGACGAGTTCGCCATCCTGGCGGTGGAGTCCGACGAGCCCGAGGCGGTGGAGCTCTCCCGGCGCTCGCTGGAGTGCGTAACGCGGTCGCTCGAGGAGCTCGGCGAGGCGCGCAGCGCCGGTGGAGCGAGCGCCGGCGTGGCCGAGTGGGCGCCCGGCGAGAGCGCCACCGGCCTGATCGAACGCTCGGACCGGGCTCTGCTCTACGGCAAGCAGGAACGCGAGCCCGGAAGCGTGGTGGCCACCTCGGAGCTGCCTCCCGAGTTCCGCCCGCCGGATCTGCGCCGGCGCGAGCCAGCGCCTGCCCCGCCGCCGGCCACCGTGGCCGGCGGCTGGCCTGCCGGCGCCGGGCGCGAGCAGACCGAGCGCCTTCGCAAGCGCACCCGCCAGCTCGCCCTCGCCAATGCCCTCGGTACGAGGCTCGCGGCGATGACCGATCCCCAGGAGATCCTCGAGGCGGCCGTCGACGAGCTTCACCGCGCGTTTGGCTTCTACCTCTGCGCCGTGATCCGCATTCGCGACGACGGTTACGTGCACTCTGCCGCCGGTCGTGGCGAGGCCTTTATGCGCCTTGAGGAGCAGCACTGGGCGCAGCCGCGCAGCGCCGGTCTGATCGGCCGCTGCCTGCGGGAGCGGTACCCGGTCATCGCCGAGGATGTTTCGGAGATGACCGACTACCGCATGACGACCGAGACCCAGGACGTGCGCTCCGAGCTCGTGGTGCCCCTATGGGTGGGGGAGGAGCTGTGGGGCGCGGTGAACGTCGAGGAGCGCCTACCCGACGCCTTCGACGAGGACGACGCTCGGCTCGTGCAGACCGTGGCCGATCAGATTGGCTCGGCCCTGCGCTCGGCCATGCTCTACGAGCGCCTAGAGGGCGCCTACCTCGGCACGGCAGAGGCGCTGGCGGCCGCGCTCGAGGCCAAGGACTCCTACACCGCCAGCCACTCGCGAGCCGTCGTCGGTCGCACCCAGGAGGTGGGCCGCCGCCTGGGGATGGCCGAGCCGGATCTCCAGACGCTGCGCTTCGCCGCGATCTTTCACGACATCGGCAAGATCGCCGTGCCTGAAGCCATCCTCAACAAGCGCGGTCCACTCAACTCCCACGAGCGCGAGGAGGTCGAGCGCCACACGATCGTGGGCGAGCGGATCCTTTCCACCGTGGACTTCCTCAAGGAAGTGCTTCCGCTCGTGCGCCACGAGCACGAGCGCTGGGACGGCCACGGCTATCCCGACGGCTTATCCGGTGAGGACATCCCGCTCGGTTCGCGGATCATTCTCGCCTGCGACGCGTACGACGCCATGACCACCGACCGCCCTTACCGTGCCGCGATGACCCCGGGTCAGGCCTGCACGGAGTTGCTGGAAGGCGCGGGCTCGCAGTTCGACGAACGGGTGGCCGCCGCTCTCCTGCAGGTACTGGGCGAGCGCTCGGTGATCAGCGCGCAGGGGTCCGGCGCACTCGGCGGCGCCGGCGAATCCTGAGGCCCACCGCCGGCGCTCGGGGGGTCACGACCCCGATGCCGTGAAGCCATCCAGGTACTCGCGCCAATCGCGCTCGACGCCGGCGAGAGGGCGTCCGAACAGCTCCTCGAGCGCAGGCCGGCCGGCGTCGCGCACCGATGCGCCAGCAAGGGCAACGCAGGCCCGAGACCCGCGCTCGCGCTCCAGAAGCGAGAACACGGTGCCTCCGAGCACGGTCGCGTCGCGCGACGACGGGGGAAAGGAGGGCCGCCCGCCCTCGCGCAGACGCCGGGCCACGGCCGGCCGAAGGTGTCCAACCTGACCGGAGAAATGGGCGGCTGCCCCTTCGCACAGCCACGCCGATCTCGCGTAGCGAAGGAAGGTCCTGGGCGTGAATGGAGGCGGTAACGAAGGGTTGTTGGCCCCGAGCACCAAGTGCGCATACTCGTGGCGCGGCGAGCGCCGCAGCGCCTCTCGCGAGCCCGGTGTGCCCGCCGCCCGCTGCTCGAGCGCCTCGGGCGTGAGCACGTGGATCTCACCTCGCGCGAACCAGCCGGCGAAGTAGCGCCGCCCGGCGGGAGCCGACACCGCGCGGGCGAGCGGGAGCCAGGGGGCGGCGAGGGAGAGCGTTGCCAAGTTCGGATGGAGCACCACGGTGATCCCGCCGGGGACCCGCTCGAAGACCCCCTCAAGGCGGCCGCGGAAGTCCTCCAGGTCATCGAGTACCAGCTCGGCTCCGCGAGCACGCGAGGAGTCGTGCCGCGCTGTGAAGGAGAGACCCTCTGTCTCGACCCAGGCCACGGGCGCGAGACCCTACCCGGACTGGGCTACGGGCCTAGGCCGACCGACTGCTGCCAGGTGCCACGGTCGAAGAAGGGCAGGTCGGGCGTGGACGCTGCGCCCTGCGCGCTCACCTCATACATCCTGCGAGGCTCGCGCCAGGTGGCGGGATCGCGGTTGGCGAAGCGCGCGGCGAGCTTGTCGAAGGTGCGCTCGGCCGCCAGGCGAAGCGCGGGGCGCCCGAGCGTGCGTAGGGCGAACGCCTCGCCGTTGGAGATGTCGAATTCGTGCGAGGTGCCCGGCTTGCCCGCCAGGTCCTTTGTGCCCGGGCCGACCGGCTGCTTCTGGAATGAGAACAGGGCGATGGCCTGTGATTGGGCCTTGAACTCCTCCCAGATGGCCACGCCCGGCTCGACCTTGCCCGCGCCGTCGCTGCGGTGGTACGAGCCGTCCCAGGCCAGCAGGGCGTCGAGCACCGCGCGAGCGTTGCCCTGCGAGCCGCGGCGAGCGCGGAGCAAACCCCGGCGAAACAGGGGCCGCTGCTGGGCCGTGGTGCCGCTGCGGCGATCGATGGCGCGCGAGGCCTCGTAGCTCGGCTTGTTCGTGACCCTCGCGACCAGACGCTTGAGGAACCCCGCGCGGTGGTACTCACCGGCCAGGCGCTCGCGGGCCGGTGCGTCGCCGGCCGTCCACCCCATGGAGGGCACGTTGTTCCACTGCATGAGGTAGCCCTGG
>JBBJNU010000069.1:0-8115 GCA_037721005.1 Thermoleophilaceae bacterium
CGCGCCCTGGTGCAGTGGAAGCCGGCGCACTTCCAGGTCACGGTCGACGGCGAGCGTCACGACCTCTCCGGTTACTCAATTGCGGTCGCCAACTCCCAAGCCTACGGGGGCGGCATGTTCGTAGCTCCTCAGGCGGTGCTCGACGACGGGCTGCTCGACGTGGTGGCCACCGGCGACGCGCCGAAGGCCCGGGTCCTGCGCAATCTGCCCAAGGTCTTCAAGGGCACCCACCTCAGCGACCCGAGCGTGACAACGTTTCGCGGCGCCCGGATCGAGGTGTCCGCCGACCGCCCCTTCGAGATCTACGCCGACGGCGACCCGATCGGCGCCGTGCCCTCCTCCCTGCACGTGGAGCCGCGCTGTCTGAGGGTCATCGCGCCGGACGGGGAGCGCAGCCCGATTGCCGATCAGGCGCGGACCGCACCTATTCCTCCATCGTGAGAGCCCGAGCGCTGCAGGTGATGGCCCGCGGCGTCCGGAAGCTCTCGCGCCGGGTGGGCCGAAGCGGTGGCACGACCCTGCCGGGGCGCCTGTTGTTGCGGGCGGATCCCGGTTCCCTGCGGACGATGGGGGAGCGCCTCGAGGCGGGTTCGGCGCTCGTGTCGGCCACGAATGGAAAGACCACCACTGCCGCGATGGTGGCCGCCGTCCTGGAGCAAGCGGAGCGCCCCCTCGTGCACAACCGCGCCGGCTCGAACATGAGCTGGGGCGTGGCCACCGCTCTGCTCGACGCCGGGCGCGAGCGGGGGCAGCTCGGGCTGCTGGAGGTCGATGAAGCGTGGCTGCCTCGGGTGGCGCAGGCGCTGCGACCGTCGGTGATCCTGCTGGCCAACCTCTTCCGGGACCAGCTCGATCGCTACGGCGAGCTCGAGACCCTCGCCGACCGCTGGGCCGAGGTGGTGGCCGCCGAAGCTGGGCGGACGCGCTTCGTGCTCAACGCCGACGATCCGCTCGTTGCCGACCTCGGACGCGGACGCGAGGAGAGCGTCGTGTACTTCGGCGTAAACGACACTTCGGAGGCGCTGAGCGGCCTCGGCCATGCGGCGGACTCGAAGCACTGCCGCAACTGCGGCGCCGCCTATCTCTACGAGACCGTGCTGCTCGGGCACCTGGGCCACTACCGCTGCCCGAACTGTGGGCGTGAGCGTCCTGCACCCGTCGTGGCCGCGGAGCGCGTGACGCTCGAGGGAATGTCCGGCGCCCAACTGGCCCTTTCGACCCCTGCGGGCCCGCTGGACCTGCGCCTCCCCCTCCCCGGGCTCTACAACGTGTACAACGCGGTGGCGGCCACGGCGCTCGCCCTCGAGCTCGGCGCCTCCCTCGATGATGTGCGCGAGGCGCTCGAGGGCTTCGGAGGGGCCTTTGGCCGGGTGGAGACAATCGCGGTCGCGGGGCGCCCGGTGTCGATACTGCTCGTGAAGAACCCGGCCGGGGCCAACGAGGTGCTGCGCACGTTGACCCTCGAGGAGGGCCAGATCGACCTGTGGCTCGCGCTGAACGACAAGATCGCCGACGGACGCGACGTGTCCTGGATCTGGGACGCCGACTTCGAGCTGCTGGCCGGCCGAGTGCGCCACGCCACCTGTTCTGGCACGAGGGCGGAGGAGATGGCCCTGCGCTTGAAGTACGCGGGGATCGAGGCCGAGCTGGCGGTGGACCGGGACCTCGAGCGATCCCTCGACGCCGCGGTGGCGGCCGGACGTGGCGACGGTCGTCCGCTCTACGCCCTGCCCACGTACACGGCAATGCTCGAGCTGCGCGACCTCCTCTCCGACCGCGGCCTGGTTGCCCGATGGGCGGCCTAGGTACAGACCACATCTTCGGGTATGCCTCGCTCGTCCTGGATGACGGTGGACGCGGAACTCTCGCAAGGCTCCGGGGCCACAGGCGGGTGTGGGGCGTCGCGACCGACAACGTGCGCGCCATCCCCGGGTACAAGATGTACCTCGAGCGCTCCAGCGGGTCGCGGCCGGCGGTGTACGTGGCTTTCGTCGACCTCGAGCGGCGGGAGGGCTCGTCCGTCAGCGGGCTGGTCCGGGCCGTCTCCGGGGAGCAACTGGAGGAGCTCGACCGCCGGGAGCGCAACTACGATCGCGTGGAGGTGACCGACCAGATCGAAGGTGTGCAGCGAGGCCGCGTCTGGACCTACCAAGGCTCGGCCGAGGGTCGCGAACGGCTGCGCAGGGGGCGGGAGACGGGCACAGCAGTCATATCGCGTGACTACCTCGAGAAGGTCCTAGCCGGCTTCGAGCGCCTCGGCGCCGATGAGCGCCGGGCGTTCGAGGAGTCCTCGGTGCTCGGCGACCTGCCCGTACTGGATCTCGAACGGATCGACCTGCCCGCGTGAACGGGGTGACCCTCGCCGGCGCGGTGGCCTGGCACGACGTGGAGTGCGCGTCCTACGTCGCCGACCTCCCCGTCTGGCGCTACCTCGCAGCGCAGCGCGGCGGCGCCGTGCTCGACCTGGGCTGTGGCACGGGCCGGGTGGCCCTGGATCTGGCGGCCCGCGGCTTCGAGGTGGTTGGCGTGGACGCCGAGCCTCTCCTCGCCGACGCCCTGTCTGACCGGGCAGGTGACCGCGGGCTTCCCGCCAAGGGGCTGGCCGCCGATGTGAGGGCTCTCGCTCTCGGCTCGGCGCATCCCCTGGCTATCGCGCCCATGCAGGTTGTCCAGTTGCTCGGAGGCGCCGAGGGCCGGAGGGGAATGCTCGAGAGCGTTCTGCGCCACCTCGCGCCCGGCGGCCTGCTGGCGATCGCGCTGGCCGACCCGTTCGACGGGGTGCCGGCCGGTGAGGCGTTACCACCCCTGCCCGACCTCCTCGAGATCGACGGGTGGGTGCTGTCCTCCACGCCGGTCGACGTACAGGACGAGGGCGATGCCGTGTCCATCCTTCGTCACCGCCAGGCCGTCTCTCCCGAGGGCGATCTCACCGAAGAGATGGCCACGATCCGCCTCGACTCGGTCACCGCCGCGGGACTCGAACAGGAAGCGACCCGGGCCGGCTACGCGGTGCTGGACGCTCGGAGCGTGCCCCCCACCCGCGACTACGTGGGCAGCACGGTGGTAAAGCTCGAGGCCCCGTGATGACGGCGACCCTGCGCGTGTGCGCCCTCTATCCCGAGTTGATGAACATCTACGCCGACCGCGGCAACATCGCGGTGCTCCAAGCCCGGTGCGAGTGGCGCGGCCTCGGCTTCGAGCTGGCCTCCTCGACTCTCGGGGAATCCTTCGAGCCGGGGGACCACGACCTCTTCTACATCGGCGGAGGCCAGGACCGCGACCAGATCGCCGTAGCTGAGGACATGCAGGCCACCAAGCGCGCCGGCCTGCACTCTGCCGCTGACCGTGGGGCCGTGGTGCTTGCGGTGTGCGGCGGGTATCAGCTACTTGGCGAGAGCTACGTGCTCGGAGAGCGGGAGCTCCCCGGCGTGGGGCTGGTGGACCTGCGCACGGTCCGTGAGGCGGGCGAGCGGCTCATCGGCAACTGCGCCATCGAGGCCGACCTCGGCAACGGCCCGCGGGTGATCGCCGGTTTCGAGAACCACGGCGGGCGGACCCATCTGGGAGCGGGTGAGCAGCCCCTCGGGCACGTTCTGAAGGGCCACGGCAACAACGGGCGGGACGGGCTCGAGGGGGTGAGACGGGCCAACGTGATCGGCACCTACCTGCACGGCCCGATCCTGCCGAAGAACGTGTGGCTGGCCGACCGGCTGATCGAGCTGGCGCTGGGTGTCGAGCTCGAGCCCCTCGACGACGCGATGGAGGACGCGGCGCACTCCTCGGCGCGACGAGCGGCGGGCGTGTGAGCACTGTCAGGCGGCTGGTCCGGCTTGTCGACGAGTGGATCGACACGGGCGTTGCCCTGCTTCTCATCGCGGCTGGCGTGGTGCTCGCCTTGGTACTCGCGTCCGATGGAGGCACCGTGATCGAGGTCGGTCTGCTTCTGGGGCTACTGGGGTGGATCTCGCTGCGTTGGGCGATGAGCAGCTACGCGTGTCGTCCGTTCGGGGAGCGGCGGAGACGTGGTAGGCGCGAGGACGGCCCGGCGGGCGGCCGCACCAGCCGCAGACATCGGTAGCGCGTCAGTGCTCGCTGCAGGTTTGAGCAATTTTCTTGCGTGGGGTGCAAAAGGTTTGCGCCCCACGCAAATTTCTTGCCAAAACCCCCCAGTGCCTCTCGAGGGCTTACCGCCCCGTCGACCCGAATCCTCCGGCTCCTCGGGCGCTCTCGTCCAGCGCTTCGCTCTCCACGAGCTCCGGCGCCTCGTGGCGCACGATCACGAGCTGAGCGATCCGGTCCCCCTCCCCGACGACGAAGCTCTCCGACGCGTCGGTATTGAGCAGGAGCACACGCACCTCGCCGCGATACCCGGCATCGATCAGCCCCGGCGCATTGGCCACCGTGATGCCGTGACGGGCCGCCAGTCCGGAGCGCGGAAGCACGAGGCCCGCGCAACCCTGCGGAATCGCGAGGGCGATCCCCGTCCCCACGCTTGCCCTCTCCCCCGGTCCCAGCCGCGCCTTCTCCGCGGCCCGTAGGTCGTAGCCCGCGTCGTCGTCGTGGGCGCGCTCAGGCGCGGCGGCATCGTCCGAGAGGCGCCTGAAGCGCAGGATCATTCAGGGGAGCCGTTCACGGCAAACCGCTCGAACCTCGCCACGGCGGAAGTCGGCACCCGGGCGTGCACGAGCACCCCGTCCGCGGTGTCCTCTCGCTTCATGTCGCCGGCCACGTCGTGCAGCTCGGACAGCCGCCCGCCCTCGGCGTAGGGCACGAGCAGCTCCATCGGCCGCAGGGTGGCGAGGAAGCGGGCCTCGATCCCCTCGCGCAGCTCTTGGAGCCCCTCCCCCGTTTCGGCCGAGACCTGCACCGCCCGGGGAAAACGAAAGGACAGCGCGCGCCGGAGCTCGGGGTCGAGCAGGTCGACCTTGTTCAGAGCAAGTAGCCGCGGGCGCTCGCCGGCTCCCGTATCGTCGAGCACGCCCTCCACAGCGTCGAGCATCGCCCGCAGCTCGTCCTCCTCGGCGGAGGCGTCGGCCACGTGCACGAGCAGGTCCGCGCCCAGGGCCTCCTCCAGCGTCGCCCCGAAGGCCTCCACCAACTGGTGGGGCAGCTTGCGGATGAAACCGACGGTGTCGGTGAGCAGGTAGGCGCGGCCGGAGATCTCGAACGACCGCGTGGCGGGGTCGAGGGTGTGAAAGAGCCGGTCGCGGACGCCGACATCAGAGCCCGTGAGAGCATTCAGAAGGGTCGATTTGCCGGCGTTGGTGTAGCCGGCCAGAGCCACGGTGGGCAGGGCGGCGCGCTCGCGCTCGGAGCGCATGGTGGCCCGGGTGCCCTTGGTGTCCTCGAGCCGGCGGCGCAGCGCGGCGATGCGGTTGCGCGCGAGGCGGCGGTCGGTCTCGATCTGGGTCTCGCCCGGGCCCCTCGTGGCCACACCGCCGCCTGTGGCGCCGCCGAGGCGCTCGAGGTGTTGCCAGAGGCCCCGCATCCGGGCGAGGTTGTACTCGAGCTGGGCGAGCTCGACCTGGAGCTTGCCCTCAGCGGAGCCCGCGTGGTCGGCGAAGATGTCGAGGATCACGGCGGTGCGGTCGATCACGGGCGTGCCCAGGGCCGTTTCGAGGTTGCGCTCCTGGCGGGGAAGCAGCTCGTCGTCGCACACCACCACGTTGGCGTCGCAGGCCGCGATCTCAATCTTGAGCTCCTCGAGCTTGCCCTTGCCGAAGTATCGGTCGGGATCGGGCGTGGGCCGGCGTTGATGCATCTCTCCGGCCACCGCCACCCGAGCCGTGAGGAGCAGCTCGGTGAGCTCGGCGAAATCGGGGTCTTCAGGACTGGCGGCTATCAGCATCGCGCGCTGGCGCGCACGGCGCTCCGCGGTGGGTTGCCCGTTCTGCATGCCCTCTCAGAGTCTAAGCGTCCCCGTCCGCCCGTTCGGAGGCCCGTTCACGCACGTCGGCCTTCTCCTGCAGCGACATCGTGCCCGGATGCCCCTTGCCACCCCACGGGGCGAGGAAGAGCAGGAAGCGCGAGTCGCTCACAGCACGGACCTCGTGACGCTCGCCGGGGTCGAACTCGGCCACGAAGCCCGGGCCACCGGACTGAGTGGCCTCGCCGGCCTGCACCTCGACCTCTCCGTCCACCACGATCACCCAAGCCCGCTCGTGCACCTTGTGATCCTGCAGACGCTCGCCCTCGGGGAGGTTGAACGCCACGAGGCGCGCGACCTCGCCGGAGGAAAGGATCTCAGGCTTGTGCGCCTCCAGCTCGAGGCTCTGCATATTCCATGAGTTCATGGCCTCCCCCTACCCGCCGAGGCTCGAGCGCATGCGCTCCATCGCCTCGGAGAGCCGCTCGTCGGCCACGGTGAGGGAAATGCGAAAGAAGCCCTCGCCGTTGGGCCCGTAGGAGCCGCCGGGCGAGACCACGACACCCGACTCCTCGAGCACCAGCTCGCAATACGAGGCTGAGGTGTGACCCCCGGGCACCGGCGCCCATACGTAGATCGTGCCCTTTGGCGGTGTCACGTCCACGCCCACCTTTCGCAGGGCGTCCACGACAAGATCGCGACGGCGCTCATAGATCTCGCTCATGCGCCGAGGGGTCTCCATGTCGTCGAGCGCGGCCACGGCGGCGAGCTGCACCGGCTCGAACATGCCCGAGTCGATGTTGGTCTTCAGCTTCCAGTAGGCGGCCACGGCGTCGGCGTTGCCCACGATGGCCGCGGTGCGCCAGCCCGTCATGTTGTAGCCCTTGGAGAGTGAGAACACCTCCACGCCGACCTCCTTGGCCCCCGGGGTCTCGAGGAAGCTCGGGGCCACGTAGCCGCCGAAGGTGGTCTCGGTGTAGCTCGCGTCGTGCACCACAAGCACGTCGTGCTCGCGCGCGCGCTCGATCGCCTCCTCGAACAGGCCATCGGGCACCACCGCGCCCGTGGGGTTGTTCGGGTAGTTGAGGTACATGAGCCGCGCCTTCTCCCAGGCCTCCGGCGAGATGGCGTCGAAATGCGGGGCGAAGCCGCGCTCGGGCACGAGCGGCATGAGCTCCGCCTGCGCGCCGGCCAGCACGGGCCCGCCGGTGTAAACCGGATAACCGGGGTCCGCCGCCAGCGCCACGGATCCGGGGTCGAGGAAGGCCAGGTTGAGGTTGAAGATGCACTCCTTCGCGCCCAGTGCAGGAACGATCTCGGTGTCGGCGTCCAGCGCCACCCCGAAGCGGCGGTCATAGAAGCGCGCGAAGGCCTCGCGCAGCTCTGGCCGTCCCCGGTTGGAGGGGTACTGGTGCGTGCCGGGGTCGTGCGCCGCAGCGGCCAGGGCCTCGATCACCACGTCCGGTGTCGGGGTGTCAGGGTCACCGATGCCGAGGGAGATCACATCCACGCCCGCCGCCTTTTTCTCTTCGATCTTCCGGGCGATTTCGGCGAACAGATATGCCGGCAGCCGGTCCAGGCGCTCACTGGTCTTCAAGTGTTCCTCAGCTCCTCTATGAGTTCGTTTGTGAGCTCGCCCCGGTAGACGGGGACCGCCCAGCCGGTCAGTTCGATGTGAAGGTCCTCGCCCACCTCGACCTCGAGCGAGCCGCCGTCGAGCACTACCGTCACGGGGCTGTCGAGCCCGCGCAGCACGGCAGCGACCGCCGCTCCACTGGCACCGGTACCCGAGGACATGGTCTCCCCCACCCCGCGCTCGAAGATGCGGGCCCGTATCGACGAATCGCCTTCACGCCGCCAGAACGACACGTTGGTGCGGTTGGGAAAGAGCTCGTGGCGCTCGATCGGCACTCCCAGCTCCAGGAGGTCGAGCCCCTCGAGACCTTCGGGGACCTCGATCGCGCACTGTGGGTTGCCCACCGAGACGTGCTGGAAGGTGAGGTCGCGACCGGCGGCCGTGAGCGTGGCGATGCCCTCGCTGTTGCCTGACGGGAAATCCTTCGAGGAGAGCTTGGCCCGTCCCATGTCCACCGTGCAGGTGCTGTCTCCCGTGATGCGCGGACGCACCTCGCCTGCAGCTGTCGAGATCGAGAACGAATCGGCGTCGGTCCAGCCGTTGCGGCGCAGATAGAGCACCGCCTCGCGCACCCCGTTGCCCGACAGCTCGGCCTCGGAGCCGTCGGGGTTGA
>JBBJNU010000070.1:0-8111 GCA_037721005.1 Thermoleophilaceae bacterium
CGGTGAAGGATCCGCTGAAGACCAAGGGCCCGCGCCTGTCCATGCAGCTCTCGATCGCTGGGCGCTACCTCGTGTATGTGCCACAGGGCGAGGGCATCGGCGTGTCACGACGGCTCGACGACAAGGAGCGCGAGCGTTTACGCCGGCAGTCGAAGGGGCTCGACCTGGGCGAGGGCGGAGCAATCATCCGCACGGCAGCCCAGGGGGCGAAGAAGGAAGACTTCCAGCACGAGATCAAGTACCTGCACAAGCTCCACGACGTGCTCCAGCAGCGCGGGAACGACACGCCCGCGCCGGCAATGGTCTTCCAGGAGGCCGATCTCTCCGTGCGCGTGGTGCGCGACATCTTCTCGACGCAATTCGAGCGCGCGCTGGTGGATGATCCTCAGCAGCATCACCGCCTCGAGTCCTTCTTCACCCGCACCGCCCCTGAGCTGCTGCCGCGCCTCGAGCACTACAAGGACGAGAAGCGCCCCTTGTTCGAGCGTTTCGGCATCGAGCGGGCAATCCAGTCCACCCTCAAGCGCCGGGTTGATCTGCCCTCGGGCGGCTACCTGATCATCGACTACGCCGAGGCGCTCACGGTGATCGACATCAACTCCGGTTCGTTCACCGGCCGGGGGAAGGGCGCCCGGCTCGAGGACACGATCACCAAGACCAACCTCGAGGCTGCTGAGGAGGTCGTCGCCCAGCTGCGCCTGCGCGACATCGGCGGAATCATCGTGATCGACTTCATCGACATGTCGCGGGCGCGTAACCGCGACGCAGTGCTGAAGACCTTGCGCAAGTCGCTCGACGAGGACCGCACGAAGACCTACGTTGTGGAGATCTCGCCGCTCGGTCTGGTGGAGATGACCCGCCAGAACGTGACCGAGGGCGTACGCGAGATCCTCACCAAGACCTGCCCCACGTGCGAGGGCGAGAGCGTGGTGCTCTCAGAGGAAACGGTGGCGATCGCCGTCGAGCGCAGGCTGCGCGAGTTGGCCGCCGAGCGGCCGGCCACGGAGGCCTTCCTCGTGCGCCTGCACCCCTCGGTGGCCACGCTGCTGGCCAACGGTCCCGGCCGCCCACTGCTCGAGGTCGAGGAGCAGACCGCCAAGCACTTCCACTTCGAGGGCTCGGAGGCGCTGCCGATCGATCACTTCTCGGTGGTCATGGAGGGCTCGCGTGACGAGATCGAGCAGCGCGCGTTGCCCTTCCAGACCGGCGATGAGGTGCTGGTGGCCATCGAGGAACCGCACATGTACGCCGAGGACGACGCGGTCGCGAAGCTCGACGGCTACGTGATCTCCGTTACGGGCGCGGGCAAGCTCGTGGGCAAGAAGACGCTGGTGCGGATCGAGAACGTAGGTCGTTCGGCGGCCTCGGCCACCCTCGTGGAGGGGGCCGACGTGATCGACATCCCGCGGCCAGCGCCCAGCCAAGCCACGCCCACCATTCCCAGCAACCCCCCCCGGGGCCGCGGCCGCGGCTCGCGCGGGGGGTCCAGGCGCGGCGGCGGCGGGCGCGGCGCTCCCGCCGCGGAGAACGGTGGGCGTGTGGCGCCGGCGCCCGAGGAGGAACCGAAGGTCGCCGAGCCGGAGGCAGTGGAGCCGGAGGCAGTGGAGCCGGAGGCAGTGGAGCCGGAGGCAGTGGAGCCGGGGGCAGTGGAGGCCGGGACCCCGGAGGCTGAGGCGGGGCAGGCCCAGGCGCCACCGGAGGCGCCGCCCGTGGAAGCGGAAGCGGATCCGGTGAGCACCGAGGCCGAGGAGGAGCCAAAGCGCCCCCGGCGGCGCGGGCGCCGCGGCGGGCGGGGGCGCCGCAAGGCGGCCGAGGCCGAGTGATGGTCTCGTTCGGTGCTCGGCCGATCAGCGATCGGCCTGCGCGCCTTTCGCTGAGGCCTGAGGCCGCTAATCTGTCCGGGCTGTGTACGCGATCGTGAAAGTGGGCGGCAAGCAGTACCGCGTGGAAACGGGCGATTCGCTCGTCGTGGACCGCATGCCCGACGCCGAGGGAGCCACGGTGACCCTCGAGCCCCTCATGTTCCGCGGCGACGGTGACGATTCAGTGCTGGGCGGCGACGCTCTCGCCAAGGTGAAGGTGCAGGCCACGGTGAAGCGCCACGAGCGCGGAAAGAAGATCCACGTCTTGAAGTTCAAGCCCAAGCACGGGTACAAGCGCCGGATGGGCCACCGCTCGGACCTCACGCGCCTCGAGATCGGAGACATCACCAATGGCTCATAAGAAGGGCCTCGGCTCCAGCCGCAACGGCCGGGACTCCAACGCTCAGCGCCTCGGTGTGAAGATCTTTGCCGGCCAGATCGTGACCGGTGGCGAGATCATCGTGCGCCAGCGCGGCACCCGCTTCAAGCCGGGCGACGGCACAGGTATCGGTAAGGACGACACGATCTTCGCGAAGCGCCCCGGCACTGTGATGTTTCACACGGGACACCGCGGGCGGAGCATCACCGTCGAGCCCGCCGCCTCCGAGTAGCGCTTAGCGAGAGGCGCGCAGCCCGGTCGTTGTTCGGGCGAGCACCGAACGAGGTTCTCCGAGAGGCGCGCAGCCCGGTCGTTGTTCGGGCGAGCACCGAACGAGGTTCTCACCCGGCCACCACCAGAGCGGTCAACATCAGCACCAACGCGTGCGCGCTCTGATCCACGGCCATCGCCAGCAGTGGGTGTTCGTCAGGCTCGGTGTGCTTGACCTTGCGCATGTAGGCCGGTATCACCCAACCGTCGTCCTGCAGCATGTGCGCGACGAAGATCAGCGCCGCCACCCACAGCACGACCGCCCCCAGATCGTCGTGTAGCCACACGAGCGCGGGCACGAAAGCCAGCAGGTAGGTCGCGCAGTGCGTGACCAGCGCGCGCAGTGCCGGCCCGCGATGGCGCAGGCCCCCGGTCTTGTTCTGAGCCTGCCACTCCGTCTGCAGCAGGAAGTCGCCGGCGAGGTGAGAGACCGCGAAGGCGGCGAGTACCTCGACCCAGGGCATCGGCGCGTGAGCCTAGAGCCTGGCCACGACTTCTAGCATCGCCTCCATGTTCCACGACCGAGCCACCGTGTTCGTGCGCGCCGGAGCCGGTGGAGACGGCTCGGTCTCCTTCCGCCGTGAGGCGCACGTGCCGAAGGGCGGCCCGGACGGCGGCGACGGAGGCCGCGGGGGAGACGTGGTGCTCGTGTGCGACCCGTCGCGGCGCGACCTGTCGGAGTTTCACCGCGGCGCGCACTTCAAGGCCGAGCGCGGCGGCCACGGTGAGGGCTCCCAGCGCCACGGGGCCAGTGCACCCACGCTGGAGGTCACGGTGCCGCCGGGCACGGTTGCCGAGGATTCGCAAAGGGAGGTGCGGTGGGATCTCGTGCGCCCGGGGCAGCGCGCCGTGGTGGCAACCGGCGGCTCGGGCGGGCGCGGCAACAAGGGCTTCGCGACCGCCACACGTCAGACGCCGCGCATGGCCGAGCGCGGCCTGCCGGGGGAGGAGGGGCACCTCGAGCTGCGGCTCAAGCTCCTGGCCGATGCCGGGCTCGTTGGCCTGCCCAACGCGGGCAAGAGCTCCCTCCTGGGGCGGCTCACGCGCGCGACGCCCAAGGTGGCCGGATACCCGTTCACCACCATCGACCCGAACCTGGGCACGGTGGAGGTGTCCGACGGCCAGCTGGTGCTGGCCGACATTCCCGGGCTTATCGAGGGCGCCAGCCAGGGCGCGGGCCTCGGCCACGAGTTCCTCGCCCATGTTGAACGGTGCCGGCTGCTGGTGCACGTGCTCGACCTGGCGCCGCTCGACGGCTCAGACCCGGTCTCCAATCACGAGACGATCGAGACCGAGCTGCGCGATCACGGAGCCGGACTGGCCGAGCTGCCGCGGGTCCTGTGCCTGTCGAAGTCTGACCTGGTCACCCCCGAGGAGGCCGAGTCGGCGATGACGGCATGGGTCGATCGGCTCGGGAGCGACGCTCTGGAGGTGATCTTCACCTCGGCAGCCACCGGAGCGGGCCTCGACGATCTGCGGGCCGCCCTCGTGCGCCACGTGCCCGCGTCGGGCGACGCGGAGCACGAACTGCCGGAGGTGGAGGTGGAAGCCACGCACCGCGTCTATCGCCCGGGCGCGGGAGCCGCGATCTACGTGGTGCGCACCGGTCCGGGAGCCTTCCGCGTGGAGAGCGAGCGCGTGGAGCGCCTCCTCGTACGCCACGATCTCGCCAACGAAGAGTCCCTGCGATATATCGAGGACCGCTTCAGGGCGATGGGGGTGATCAAGGCACTGGAGGCCGAGGGCTTCGAGCCCGGCGATGACGTGGAGATAGCCGGCACGGTGTTCGAGCTCGACCCCGGCAGCTCGCCTCGGCGCTGAGGCCCCCTACCCTCTCTCGCCGTGGCGATCGTGGTGGTGAAGCTGGGCTCGAGCATCGTGGCGGACTCCCGCGGGGAGGTCCGGCTCGACGTGGTGGCGCCGGTGTGCGAAGAGGTGGCCGCCCGCCACGCGGCCGGAGATTCGATCGTGCTCGTCACCTCCGGCGCCATCGCCCGGGGCATTCGCATCATGGCCCTCGACTCCCGCCCCACCGCGATGGCGGAGCTGCAGGCGGCCTCGGCAGTCGGCCAGGGCCCGCTCTACCGCGCCTACGACGGCCTGCTGGCCGACCACGGCGTGCCGAGCGCTCAGGTGCTGCTCACCTTCTTCGACCTCTCCGCACGCACGCACTACCTCAACGCCCGGCATACGCTGCGCAAGCTGCTCGACTGGCGCGTGGTTCCGGTGATCAACGAGAACGACACCACCACCACCGACGAGATCTCATTCGGCGACAACGACTTCCTCGCCGCCCAGGTGGCGATCCTCCTCGGGGCCGACAGGCTCCTCCTGCTCACCGACACCGACGGCCTCCACACGGCCGATCCCTCGCGCGACCCCGATGCGCGCCAGATCCCCGAGGTGCGCTCCTTCGAGGAGATCGAGGGCCTGCAGATCGGCTTTTCGGCCTCGCCGCTCGGGTCGGGAGGCATGCGCTCGAAGGTGGTGGCGGCCGAGATGGCAACGGCGGCGGGCATCCCCTCGGTGATCGCCCGCGGCACCGACGCCCAGGCCGTACGCGCCGCGCTGGTCGGAGAGCCGTCGGGCACGCTCTTCCATCCCCAGTCAGGGAGGGTGTCGAGCTTCAAGCTGTGGCTGCGCTACGCGAAGCCGAGCCATGGCACCGTGACGGTGGACGGGGGGGCCGAGCGGGCGCTGCGTGAGCGGGGCACCAGCCTGCTGCCGGTGGGGATCGTGGACGTGGCGGGCGAGTTCTCGGCCGGCGACGCCGTTCGCGTGCACACGGCGGGCGACGGGTCACGGCCGATCGGCAAGGGGATCGTGAACTACTCGTCGCAGGAGCTGCGGCGCATCAAGGGGATGAAGTCCAAGCAGGTGCTCGAGCTCATGCCGCGGGCGGCCGAGGAGGCCGTGCACCGCGACTACTTCGTGCTCGACTGACGCTACGGCCGACGCTCGGCCGGCCGGTAGGCTTGGCTCATGGCCGCAACGGCGATTCCTGTCGAAGATGTCTGTCTCGCTGCCCGCGGCGCGTCACGTGTGCTCGCCGGTCTCGACAGCGCGACCAAGGACGCCGCGCTGCTCGCGATGGCGAGCGCCCTCGAGGATCGCGCAACCGAGATCCTGGACGCCAACGCACGCGATGTGCAGGAGGGCGAGTCCAACGCGATCGGGTCAGCGCTTCTCGACCGGCTGCGCCTCGACGAGGGCCGGCTGGCCGCGATCGCCGCCGACGTTCGCACGATCGCCGGTCTCCCCGACCCGGTGGGGGAGACGATCGAGGGCCACCGTCTGCCCAACGGGCTCGACGTGCGCCGCGTACGGGTGCCGCTCGGGGTCGTGGCCGTGGTCTACGAGGCGCGCCCGAACGTGACGGTCGACTGCTCCGCGCTCTGCTTGAAGGCGGGCAACGCGATCGTGCTGCGCGGCTCCTCCACGGCCGCGCACTCGAACGCAGTGCTCGCGCAGGTGGCGTCCACCGCGGTGGCGTCCGCCGGCATTCCCGAGGCGGCCATCTCGCTCGTGGCCGGCGGCGACCGCGACGAGCTGCGCCAGCTCGCCACCCAGGACGGCGTGATCGACCTGATCATCCCGCGAGGCGGAGAGGGTCTGAAGGCTGCGCTGAAGGAGCACGCAACGGTGCCGGTCATGTACGCGGCGGCGGGCAATTGCCACGTGTACGTGGATGAGAGCGCCGATCTCGACGACGCCACCGCGATCATCGTGAACGCGAAGGTCCAGCGGCCTGGTGTGTGCAACGCGGCGGAGACCCTGCTCGTGCACTCGGCGGTGGCGGGTGAGTTTCTGCCCCGCGCTTTGGGCGAGCTGCGCGAGTCGGGGGTCGAGCTGCGGGCCGACGGCCGCGCCCGCGCCGCCTCAGGAGAGCTGGCCGATTCGCTGATCGAGGCCGGCGAGGAGGATTGGGGCACCGAGTACCACGCGCTCATCCTTGCCGTGAAGGTGGTGGATTCGGCCGACGAGGCGATCGAGCACATCAACCGCTACGGGTCGGGCCACTCCGAGGCGATCGTGACCGGATCGGCTTCCGCCTCGCAGGCGTTCACCACCAGGGTCGACGCGGCCTGCGTCTACGTGAACGCCTCCACCCGCTTCACCGACGGCAGCGTGTTCGGGATGGGGGCCGAGATCGGCAACTCCACCCAGAAGCTCCACGCCCGCGGGCCCATTGGTGTGCGCGAGCTCACGAGCTACAAGTTCGTGGCCGAGGGCACAGGGCAGATCAGGGAGTAACCGGCTCTGCGGACTGGGATCTTCGGGGGCGCCTTCAACCCTCCGCACGTGGGGCACCTGATGTGCGCGCAGGAGGCGTGGTCGCAGCTAAGTCTCGACCGGGTGCTGGTCGTGCCCGCGGGCACCGCACCACACCGCAAGCTCGAGGGCGATCCTGGGGCGGGGGTGCGGTTCGCGCTTTGCTCGCGGGCAGTGGAGGGTGACGAGCGGCTGGAGGTCTCGCGGGTGGAGGTGGACCGCGAGGGACCCTCCTACACGTCGGACACCTTGCGGCTGCTGTCCGGTGAGGACCAGGAGCTGACGTTGATCCTCGGAGCCGACCAGGCCTGCGCGCTGGGGGAGTGGCACGAACCCGACGAGGTGCTGTCGCTCGCGCGGCTGGCGGTGGCCTCGCGGGGGGGCGTGGAGCGCTCGGAAGTCTTGGACCGGCTCGAGGGCCTTTCCTCCGCCGATGGCGCCGCCGCGGCCGAGCGCCTCGACTTCTTCGACATGCCGCGGATCGACGTGTCGTCCTCGCTCGTGCGCTCGCGAGTGGCGTCCGGGCGCCCGATCCGCTATCTCGTGGGAGAGCAAGTGGTGGGCGAGATCGAGACCAACGGGCTCTACGGAGGGCGGCAAGGGTGGGGGCCGGATGAGCCCTGAGCATCCCCTGCCCGCCGACCGCGCCGATGCGGTTGACTCCGAGCAGCTGGCCGAGCGCATCGCGCAGATCGCCTCCGACCGCAAGGCGATCGACATCCGGGTGCTCGATCTCCGCGGCCTGGTGGCCTACACGGACTTCTTCGTGGTCTGCTCAGGCAACACAGAGCGCCAGACGAGGGCAATTCACGAGTCGGTGCACCAGGAGCTCAAGGACTCCGAGGGCCTGCTGCCGCGGCGCGTCGAGGGGGCGCGTGAGGCTCGCTGGATCCTGAGCGACTACCTCGACTGCGTCCTGCACGTGTTCACGCCGCAGGAGCGCGAGTTCTACCGCCTGGAGAACCTCTGGGGCGATGCCCCGTCGCGCTCGGTGGAGTAGCCGCCCCGGCGTTCGGGCCCGTGTGTGACAACTCCGGTACGGACTGTGACAACTCGCGGACGGCCGCCCATGGGAGGGCTTATACGAACTAGTGTTCGTGTTGTGCTCACCACTGACCAGAAGGGCAATGTCGCGGAGATGGCGGTCGCCTTGGCGGCCACCAAGCTTGGGATCGTGGTGTTCAGACCGATTGGCGAGGGCTCCCGTTATGACTTGATCTTCGATCTGGGATCTCGGATGCTTCGCGTGCAGTGCAAGTGGGCGCGACGTCGCGACAACGCTCTGACTGTCGCGTGTTACTCAAACCGCCGAGCACGCGAGGGTCTTC
>JBBJNU010000071.1:0-8081 GCA_037721005.1 Thermoleophilaceae bacterium
CCAGGGCGCCGGTTCAGGCCCCTCGTCAGGGTGCAGGGGCGCCTCGGGGACCGCCGCTTCTCCTTCGTCGGCGACCGACTCTTCGTCCGGCGATGGGGGTTCGGGGCTCGGCACATCTTCTGCGTGCGGCTCGTCGCTCAGGCGTGCGTCACCCTCCGTCACCTCCTCGTCCTCTACGACGGGAGTCGGCTCGTCGTCGGCGTCCGGGTTGGCATCCGTCGCGAATGGGAGTGCGGCGGTGTGCGCTTGCGCGGCCGGTTGGTCGCCCGCCCCCACGGCGTCCTCGGGCGGGGACGCCCCGTCGTGCACAGGCAGATCCGCCGCCGGGTCGGCGGGGGCTGCGCCCACCACGAGGGGGGGAGGGTGAGGCGCCCCCGTCGCCCGCGCGTTCCCGGGGAGCGCGGGTACTGCGGGGCTGCCGCAGGCGCTGCAGTACCGCGAGTCGGTGGACAGCAACGACCCGCAGTTCTCGCAGGTGCCGGCCACCCCGGTGGCCACCACGGCCAACATCCCCATGTCCGCATCGAGCGCCTCGGCGAGGCCTCGCACCTCCTGGTCGACGGCGGTGAGCTCCGCGGCCTTCGCCTGGAGCAGCGCGGGCTCGCGGCGCCCCTGGCGGTGCAGCTCATACACGAGCGCGCCGAGGTCGAGCAGCAACGCTTCGCGGATTCGCTTCTGGGTGCGCAGCCGCCGGCGCATGCGGCCACGTTCGCGGGCGCGTGGGCGAGCAGAGAGATCCCCAGCTTCGGTGCCGAGGTGGGTGGAGTTGGCTGTGGTCTCGGTGCTGTCTGGCATCACTGACCCCGCGAAGCCGGCGTGACTATATCGGCGCCTTTCACCGGCGGGCCGGCCTCGCCGAGGGCCTCGCCCACCACTCCCAGGATGCCCTCGCGGCGGATCCGCATGGGGAACGTGTGGAGTATCCGCTCCCGGGCCCGCCGGTGTGCGCCCGGGTCGAGCGCGAGTGCCTCACGAACCCCGGCGGCCACCGCGCCGGGCTCCTGGGAGGAGATGAGCACCCCGGCGCCGTCCACCACCTCGGGCATGGCCGTCACGTCCATCACCACGGGTACGCAGCCGGCGAGCATCGCCTCGGCCACCGCGAGTCCGAAGCCCTCGTGGCGCGAGGCCTGCACGTACACCGAAGCCCTGCGGTACACGTCCTCGAGCTCCGCGTCGGAGAGCCATCCGGTGAACTCCACATTGGGCGGCGCGAGGTCGCGGAGATGCTCGAAAGCATCGTCGTGGGCCTTGCCGACGAACACGAAACGCACGTCGGGCAGGTGCCTCGCCGCCTCCACGAAGGGCTGGTGGCCCTTCTGCATCAGGGTGGTCTTCACGAGGTGCCCGACGGTGATCGCGAGCCGCTCGCGCTCCCGATCGGGATCGAGCTCGGCGAACGGATCGGGCACCCCGTGGTGCACGACGGTCACGCGCTCCGGAGCGATCGGCGTATTGGCGGCGATCTCGGTGCGGCTGTAGTGAGAGTTCGTGACGAGCCGTGAAGCGCGCCGCATGATCCAGCGGCTCGCCCACCGGCGCAGACCACCCTGCTGGTACCCGTATCCGATATCGGGCATGTTGGCCGTGTCGAAGCCGCCGATGATCTGCACGGACGGCTTGCGAAGAACCCAGGCGAGCGTTATCGGCACAAACGTGTGCCATGAGGCGAACCAGCCGAATACGAGGTCGGCCCGCAGGACGGCGGGCACGATCTTCACGAGATTGGGCACGCGCCCTGGTTGGTAGAGGTCCTCGACCTCGTAGCACTCGGCAAGGATCTCCCGGTCGATCGCCACGAAGCTGGCCTTGCGGCTGTGCACGTAGAGCACGCGCTTGGGTTTCACGCGAGAGCCTCCGCCGGCACGGCGCCCTCGATGAAGGTCCGGTGCCACTGCGAGAACTCGAGCAGGCAGTAGAGGATGTTCTTCTGGTCGGCGCGTCGGGAGCGGTGAGCGGCCACCAGGCCGGCCACGGTTGCCGGGTCCACGAGCTCCGAGAGCGCCGACCCTCGCGCGTAGCGGCGCTCCACCTCTTCTCCGAGCGACTCGCGCAGCCACGACTCGTAGGGGGAGGAGAACCCGTGCTTCTCGCGCTCGGCCACCTCCTTCGGCACGAGCTGCGCCATGGCCCGGCGGTGTACCCGCTTGCCCTGGCGCGGGCGGATCCGCTCGCGCACGGGTATGCGCTCCACGAAGTGCATGAGCTCGGAGTCGAGGAAGGGAACCCGCTGCTCGAGGCTCGCGGACATCGACATCTTGTCGGCGCAGATCAGCAGGCGGTCGGGCAGGAAGAGGCGGGTGTCGAGGTAGAGAGCCTGCTCGCCGAGGCTGCGGTCGCCAACGTCTGAGATCACGTCGGCAGCGAGCCCATAGCGCTCGGAGGCAGCCTCTTCGCCGGCGCTCGACACAAGCGACGCGCGCATTTGCTCGTCGGTGATCTCGACCAGCCTCACCAAGCGCTCCGCGTCGGACATGTTCCCCAGGAGCCGGCTCGCGCGGCGCACGCGCTCGTTGGCCTTGAAGTGTGTGGCCGCCGCGCGAAGCGGCCTGGCCAGGGCGCCGAGATGCCGGGCCGCGCCGAGCGCCATCGCGGCCTGGTGGCGCCCGTAGCCGCCGTGGGGTTCGTCGGCGCCTTGGCCGGAGAGCACCACCTTCACCGAGCTCGCCGTGAACCGTGACAGCTGCATGAGCGCCGGCGCCGAGGGGATGCCACAGGGCTCTTCGAGGTGGCGCACGCAGCGCTCCAGCTCCCCGAGAAACGATTCCTGCTCCATCGCCGTGTCGGAGTGCTCGGTGCCGATCGCCAGCGAGGAGGCCCTTGCGTACTCGCGTTCGTCGAGCACGTTGCCGTAGCCGGGAAAGCCGATCGTGAAGGTGGACGGCCGCGCCGGCGAGCGCCGCGCCATCGCGGAAGCGATGGCCGCCGAGTCGACCCCGCCCGAGAGGAAGGCTCCGTAGGGAACGTCGGACATCATCTGGCGCTCGACCGCGTCGGTGAAGCGCTCGGCCAGCTCGGCCTCGAGCTCAGCCCCGCCTAGCCCCTGGTGGGGCGCCCCGGGGGCCTCCCGGTAGCTCGTGATCCTCACCGGCTCCCCCTCACCCGCGCTGAGCACGGTGGCGGGCGCGAGCTTCGACACTCCCTCGAACATCGTCCGGGGAGCGGGCACGAAGCGACAGGCGAGGAAGTGGTCGAGGGCCACGCGGTCCACGCGCGGCTCGGCGAGCCCCGCTGCCAGGAGTGCCCCCACCTCCGAGGCCAGGGCGACCCGCCGGCCGTCGGTGCACCAGTAGAGGGGCTTCACGCCGAACGGATCGCGGGCGGCCACGAGCCGGCTTCGGCGCTGGTCCCAGAGTGCGAACGCGAAGATGCCGTTGAGGCGGCGCACGAAGCTCTCGCCGTGCTCTTCGTAGCCGTGCACGATCACCTCGGAGTCCGAGTGGGTGGAGAACTTGTGCCCTCGCGCCTCGAGCTCGGAGCGCAGTGCGAGGTGGTTGTAGATCTCGCCGTTCACGATCGCCGTCACGGCGCCGTCCTCGGAGGAGAGCGGCTGCTCGCCACCCGCCACGTCGATGATTGCCAGCCGGGTGTGGGCCAGAGTGGCCGCGCCGATCTGGCGCACGCCGTCGCCGTCGGGGCCGCGGTGGCGCAGCGCGGCCGTCATTCGCCGGCCGGCGTTGGTGGCCGCCGTGCCGGCGGGATCGAGGATGGCGCCGATTCCGCACACGCGCCGCATCTTGGCAGCGCCGCCGTACTCCACACGATCGCGCACGATCTTGTCGCTCGCCCGTCGGAGAGTTGTCACGCGCGCGTCTGGAACGGTGCGTCGAAGCAGCGCACGATCCCCTGAGATCAATTTCGACCAGGAGGTCTGGGATGTACAGCTGCATGGGACTCATTCACGCCAGGGTGGTAAGGGCAGCCGGCGCGCTGCGTCGCGAGGCGGGCCAGGGCACGGTGGAGTACGTGGCCCTGATCCTGCTCGTGGCCCTCGTCATGGCCGGAGCGGTGGCCGCGATGAAGGGCTTCAGGACCGACGAGGGCAAGGAGCTCGGCGATGTGATCCTCTCGAAGATCAAGGGAGCGGTCCGCAAGGTCACGTTCTGAGAGGCGGCTCCACAAACGAGCGATGAGGCTGAGGGGCCGGTCTCTTGGATGGCACGCGCCGCACGGGGGCGGAGTCGATGCAGAGCATCGACGATGCCCGCGGGCGGGGTGTGGCGCCATGAGCCGGTTCCTCAGACCGGCGCCAATTGTGAAACCGCCTCCAAGGCCGGGGGCGGGCGGGGCGCCTTGGCCCACCCGCCCCGCGCGCTCCCGCCGTGCGACCATGCGGCGCATGAGCGAACGACATGACGGCCGGAAGCCCGACGAGCTGCGCCCGGTTCGCATCGAACCCGGCTTCGTGAAGACGGCGAGCGGGTCCGCCCTCATCGAGATGGGGGGCACCCGGGTCATCTGCACGGCGTCGGTGGACGAGGAGGTGCCGCGCTGGATGCGGGGTCAGGGCCGTGGCTGGGTGACCGCCGAGTACGGGATGCTGCCCGCGTCGACCGGCGAGCGAAAGAGGCGCGACGTGACAAAGGGCCGGCCCGACGGTCGCACGGTCGAGATCCAGCGCCTGATCGGCCGGGCGGTCCGCGGCGTGGTGGACTTCGAAGGCCTCGGCGAGCGCACCGTGTGGCTCGACTGCGATGTGCTCGAGGCCGACGGCGGCACCAGGTGCGCATCGATAACGGGCGCCTACGTGGCCCTCGAGCTCGCGCTGCAGGGCATCATCGGTGAGGGGCTGCTCGAGCGGATGCCCCTCAATGAATCGGTGGCCGCCGTGTCGTGCGGCGTGGTGGGCGGCCTGCAACTCCTCGACCTCGACTACCCCGAGGACTCCACCGCGGAGGTGGACATGAACGTGGTGATGACCGGCGACGGCGGGCTCGTGGAGGTGCAGGCCACGGGTGAGCGAACGCCGCTCTCGCGCGCTTCGCTGGACGACCTCCTGGTGCTGGCCGAGGGGGGCATCAAACACCTCCGCGAGGCGCAACAGGCCGCCGTAGCTACCCGGGCCGGCTAGAGCGGAGCCCGACGCGTGGCGCTCGTGCTCGCCTCCCGCAACGCGCACAAGCTGCGCGAGCTGTCGGTGCTGCTCGCTCCCCATGAGCTCGTGGCGCTCCCGGGGGACATCGAGCTGCCGCCCGAGACAGGGCGAACCTTCGCCGCCAACGCTCTCGGCAAGGCCCGCGCCGCGGCCGCCGGCACGGGCCTGGCGGCGGTTGCCGACGATTCTGGGATCGAGGCGGCGGCGCTCGGTGGCGAGCCCGGGATCCGCTCCGCGCGCTACGCGGGGGAGGAGGCCACCGACGAGGAGAACCTCCACAAGCTGCTGGATGACGTGCCGGCCGACGGCGACACGCGCGTGGCCTACGTGTGCGCCCTGGCCCTGGTGCGGGCGGACGGCACCGAAGAGGTGGTGCACGGGCGCTGCGAGGGCCGATTGAGCCACGAGCTTCGCGGGCACGGCGGCTTCGGCTACGACCCTGCGTTCGTGCCCGGTGACGAGGACCGCGGTTTCGCCGGGGCCGCCGCCGCTGACGGATTCGGCGCAGGCCGCACGATGGCCGAGCTCTCGGTCGAAGAAAAGGACGCGATCAGCCACCGCGGCCGCGCGGCGCGCGCCCTGCTTGACCTGCTCGGGAGCCAGACCTCGTGATCGGCCCTGCCCGGGCGATAGGTCCGGCGGCGCAGGCGCCGCACCCGTCCAAGACCCGTGCGGCTGGGCTCTCCATCCTCTCGAACTCCCTCCTCATCGCCCTCAAGCTTGCGGCGGGGGTGATCACCGGCTCGATCGCGATCATCACCGAGGCGGTGCACTCGAGCATCGACCTGATCGCCTCGGTGATCGCCTACTTCTCGGTGCGCAAGGCCGACGAGCCTGCCGATGCCGACCATCCCTACGGCCACGCGAAGATCGAGAACCTGTCGGCGGCGATCGAGGGGATGCTCATCCTCGTCGGCGCCGGGATCATCGTCTACGAGGCAGTTCGGAGGCTCGCCGACCCGCCGGCCGTGGACTCGCTGGGCGTGGGCATCGCGGTGATCGGCTTCTCGGTGGTGGTCAACCTGGTCGTCTCGACCTACCTCTACCGCCAGGCCGACGCCACCGGCTCGCCCGCCCTCGAAGGCGACGCCGCCCACCTGCGGACCGACGCCGCAACCTCGGCTGGAGTGCTGCTGGCCCTGATTCTCGTGCAGGTGACAGGGGTCGAGCTGCTCGACCCGATCGTGGCCCTCCTGGTGGCGGTGGCCATCGTGGGAGCAGGTCTGCGCATCATTGCCCGCTCGTCGCGCGTGCTCGTGGACGAGGCCCTGCCAGAGGATGAGCTCGCGGCTGTGCGCGAGGCGATCGCCGATCATGCCGCGCCCGAGGTGGCCGGCTTTCACAAGCTGCGCGCTCGCCGTGCCGGAAGCCACCGCTACGTGGACCTGCACGTTCAGTTCGCCGAGGGCACGACGCTCAGCCGCGCCCACGAGATCACGCATGAGCTCCAGGGTGCGATCCGTGACCGCCTCCGAGACGCCGAAGTTCTCATCCACCTCGAGCCCGGGTAGGCGGGCGTTCTTGAGCCCGGCCGCAGACCCTGCGACCCGATCGCGGCTTGTGACGGATTTGCGCCGTCTCGGGCTCCGACCCGGCGCCATCACGATGGTGCACACCCGCATGAGCGCCATCGGCTGGGTGCCGGGGGGCAGCGAGGCCGTGGTGCGGGCGCTGCTCGAGGCACTTGGACCCGAGGGCACGCTGATGGCCTACGCCTCGTGGGAGGAGCACGTGTACCACGCCACCGACTGGCCGGAGGAGCACCGCGCCGCCTACCTCGCCGAGCCCCCGGTCTTCGACCCTTCGATCGGCGAAGTCGACCGCGACTACGGCCGGATCCCCGAGAGGGTGCGAACCTGGCCGGGCGCCGAGCGCAGCGCTCACCCCGAGGCCGGCGTGGTGGCCATCGGCGGGCGGGCGCGGTGGTTGACCGAAGCGCACCCGCAGGACGACGCGTACGGCAAAGGAAGCCCTTTTGCCCGCCTGGTCGAGGCGGGCGGCCAGGTGCTGATGCTCGGCGCCCCGCTCGACACCGTCACCCTCCTCCATCACGCCGAGGCGATCGCCGGCGTGGCGGGGAAGCGCCGCGTGACCTTCTGCCTCCCGATCGCCGAGGGCGGCCGCGTCGTGCAGAGAACTTTCACCGACATCGACACGTCAGCCGGAGCCTTCCCCTACGAGAAGCTCCAGCTCGGGGAGGATCCCTTCGCCGTGATCGCCCGGGCGGCGCTCGAGGCGGGGATCGGCCGCCGGGGTCGCGTCGGCAAGGCCGAGACCCACCTGTTCGGGGCCGCCGAGCTCACGGCCTTCGCCGTTTCCTGGATGGAGAGCCGCTTCGGACCCTCCGGCCCGGGGCCCTAACGCAGGTTCACGGCCGCCGCCGCACCCACGGCCAGCAGTACGCCGAAGTAGCCGAGGTAGCCGTTGAGAAGGAGAAGGATCGCGGCGATCATGCAGATCGCGACGGTGGCTATCCAGGAGATTCGCGAGAGGGGCACGCGGCTATTCTGACTGCCATGCCCGGCGGTTATCGCCCACCGCCCCCCGGATCGCCCCCGGCGCCTCGGGCGTGAGCGTCGGGCCGCTCGATCCGGGCGTCGCGCCAGCGCGCTTGGTGGCCATGTCCGTGGATGTGCGCTCGGCGATCCTCATCGACCCAGCGGGGGGCCTCGTGTCCGCCAGCGATGGTGACTCGGAGCGGGCGAGGCGGCTGGCCGGGCTGGCACACGAGATGGTGTCCGCTGCGGACTCTGCCTGGTCCGGCGCCAGCGATGCGCTGGAAGCCCAGACGCTCGGCGGGGCAATCTTCGCGGTGCGCGATGCCCGCTACACCCTGGCGTGCGTGGCCCGGCGGCTCGCCCTGCCGGCGCTCGTGGTGTACGACCTCCGGCAGACGATGCTCGCCATCGGGGGCTCAGCGGGAGGCGCGCAGCCCGGTCGCCCGGGGAAGGAGCGCAGCGCGATCCGGGAGGAGCGCAGCCCGATC
>JBBJNU010000072.1:0-8015 GCA_037721005.1 Thermoleophilaceae bacterium
GCCTGCGCCAGCTGCGCCCGTGGCTCACCGAGGGGCAGGCCAGCCGCATAGTCGAGGGGTGGGTGGGAGCCAGGCGAGTAGAGATCGATCCCCTCTTCGTGCCCGACGACTGGGCGACAGAGGTAGATCTGCAGCGCGGGCGCCTCGAATCGGTCAGCGCCGTCGCTTAGTTCCTTCTCCCGTCGGAGGCTGCGGTAGCCTCGGACGATGCCTGTGACACCGGTGTTCGGGTGCCAGTTCTGCGGCGTGAGGCCCGAGGCCGAGACTCAACGGGCGATGGAGGAGCAGATGCAGGACGCCTACTACGCTCGCTACGTGGACGTGGGCCCGGAGCGATGGCTCGTGTGGCACGGCCACGGCCTGCTCGGTCCCCAGCGGTTCGCGTGCGGGCCCCACCGGGGTGAGCTCACGGCCTACCTCCGCAACCACTACGGGACCCTCGGCGGGCAGGTCTGGAACATGGGGCCCTACCCACGGCCGCTGCCGGCGCCCGGCAACGCCCGCGCCGCCTGGATCAGCCGCATGGGAGGCTCGGGCTTCGCTATGTAGGCTCTCCCCCGTGGATGTCGCAAAGGCCAAAGAGCAGGCTCGCGCCAACTGGGGCAAGGGCGAGTACGGGGAGCTCTCGGAGATGCTGCGCCCGGCGGCTGCGGCCCTGGCCGACGCATGCGCGGTGTCGGCCGGCCAGGAGGTGCTCGACGTCGCGGCCGGCGACGGCAACTTCGCGGTGGTCTGCGCGGCCGAGGGAGCCGGCGTGGTGGCGTCCGACCTCGCGCCCGGCATGGTCGAGCAGGGCAGGAGGCGCACCGAGAGCGAGGGCTATGACATCGAGTGGGTGGAGGCCGACGCTGAGGACCTACCCTTCGAGGACGAACGCTTCGACTGCGTCGGATCGGTCTTCGGGGCCATGCTCACTCCTCAGCCACGGAAGGTGGCCGAGGAGATGTTCCGGGTGGTGCGCCCGGGCAACACGGTGGGTATGACCGCCTGGCTGCCCGAAGGCCCTACCTACGAGCTGTTCAAGCTCGGAAGGAGCTATGGGCCGCCCGTCCCTGACGACGCCCCGCGCCTCGAGCAGTGGGCCGACGAGGCAACCGTGCACGAGCGCCTCGACGGGCTCGCCAACTCGATCGAGATCGAGCGCGCCGCGGTGCCCTGGAGCGGCGACTCGCCCGAGGAGTTCGTGACCCGCATGGAGCGCAGTGCGCCGATGAACGTGGTGGCCAAGGAGCAGATGCCCCCCGACGACTACGCCCGCTTCCGCGAGCAGATGGTGGACATGGCGCGGGAGTGGGCCGGCGGGGACGGGCGGTTCACGGTCGATGCCCACTACGTGCTGATCGTCGCCCGGCGCCGCGGTTAGCCCTGGCAGCCCGGCTGCTGCTCGAATACGACGGCACCGAGTTCGCCGGCTGGGCCCGTCAGCCCGGCACGCGCACGGTGCAGCAGGTGCTCGAGGACGCGCTCGAGCAGGTACGGCCCGAGCCGGTGGCGTTGACGGTGGCGGGGCGCACCGATTCGGGCGTGCACGCCCGGGGGCAGGTGGCGAGCCATTCAGGTGCACCGGCCTCGGCCGGCGCGCTCAACGGCACCCTCCCGCCGGACCTTCGCGTCCTGGCCAGCGAAGAGGTGCCGGAGCGCTTCGACGCCCGCCGCGACGCCGTGTCGCGGACCTATCGCTACCGCGTGCTCGACTCCCGCGTGGCGAGGGTCTTCGAGCGCAACCGGGCCCTGCACTGGCGCTACGGCATCGACCGCGTTGTGCTCGACGAGTGCGCGGCGATGCTGCCCGGCAAGCACGACTTCACGGCCTTCACGCCGACCCAGACCTATCACGAGCGCTTCGAGCGCCGGGTGTTCGGCGCCGAGTGGGTGGACGAGACAGACGACGTGATCGCGTTCTGGATCGAGGCGGACTCCTACATGAAGCGGATGGTGCGAACGCTCGCGGGCACGATGCTGGCGATGGCGGCCGGGCGGATGGACGCTCAGACTTTCGGCCAGCTACTCGAGGGCCGGCCGCGTGTCGAGGCCGGTGACACAGCCGGGGCACACGGTCTCTATCTCGAGCGAGTGAGGTACTGATTCGTCAAGTTCGCGCCAGAGCCCGCGACTAATCTTCAGTGGCATGAAGATCCTCCTGACCAACGACGACGGCATCGGCGCGGTGGGCCTGCACGCCATGCGCCGAGCGCTGCTCGAGGTGCCCGATGTCGAACTGGCCACCATCGCGCCCGACTCGAACCGCAGCGCCACGGCGCGCTCGATAACCACCCGCACGCCCCTCTGGGTGGAGGAGATCGACCTCGACGACGGCACCCTGGCTCACGCCACCGACGGCACCCCGGTGGACTGTGTGCGCTTTGCCGCCCTGGGGCTGATCGAGTTCGAGCCCGACCTGATCGTGTCAGGCATTAACCACGGCTCCAACCTGGGTGATGACATCACCTACTCGGGCACCGTAGCCGCGGCTCTCGAGGGGATCGTGCTCGGTATCCCGGCGATCGCCGTGTCCCAGCAGGCCGACCACGGCCGGGTCGACTTCCGCGAGGGGCGGGCCTGGGAGCGGGAGAACTTCGACCAGGGCGCGCGCTTCGTGGCCCGGATGGTGGAGGAGCTAGCGCACGTGCCGGTGCCAGAAGGCACGCTGCTCAACGTGAACGTGCCGGCTGGAGAGATCGCCGGCACCCGGTCCTGCAAGCTCGGCAAGCGCATCTACCGCGACTGCCTCGAGCTGGCCGAGGAGGACGAGAACGGTCGCCGCCGCTACCGCATTTACGGTGATGATCCCGGGTATCACGAGGAGCCCGGCACCGACTTTGCGGCCATCGCCGAAGGTCTCATCGCGGTCACGCCGCTGCACTTCGACCTGACCGATTCGGCCGGGGTCGAGGAGCTGGCGGGCTTCGAGCTCGATCGCCTGCTTCAACCGGCCGCCCGCGAGGTGTGAGCGAGCCGCGCGAGTCTGCCCCGGCACCCGGGGAGCGCGCCGCCGAGCTGCGCCGCCTGCTCGAGCACCACAACCACCGCTACTACGTCCTCGACGATCCCGAGGCCTCGGACGCCGAGTACGACGCCCTGATCGGTGAGCTGCGCGAGCTCGAAGCAGCCAATCCCGACCTGAGTACCCCGGACTCGCCGACCCAGCGGGTGGGTGGTAGCCCGCTCGCACGGTTCGCCCCCGCGCCCCACCGCCAGCCGATGCTCTCGCTGGCCAACGCGCGCAACGAAGCGGAGCTGCGGGCGTGGCTTGAGCGATCGGAACGGCTGCTGAACAAGCAGGGGGTCGAGGACGCCGAGATCAGGTTCGTGACCGAACCGAAGGTGGACGGCCTGGCCATCTCGCTCCTCTACGAGAACGGCGAGCTGGTGCGCGGCGCCACGCGTGGCGACGGCGAGGTGGGCGAGGACGTTACGCAGAACCTGCGCACGGTGAAGACGATCCCGCTGCGGGTGGACGGTGCCCCTGCGTTGCTGGAGGTGCGCGGCGAGGCCTACCTTCCCCGCCGCGCCTTCGCCGAGCTCAACGAGCAGCGCGCCGCCGCCGGGGAGCCCACCTACGCGAACCCGCGTAACACGGCTGCGGGCTCGATCCGCCAGCTCGACCCCGCGCTCACCGCGGCGCGGCCCCTCGCGATGTGGAGCTACTCGGTGGGCGCCCTCGAGGGACTCACCTTCGATTCGCACCTGGAGTCGCTCGAGTGGCTGCGCGACCACGGGTTTCAGGTGAACGGCGACATCGAGCGCCATGACGACCTCGACGCGGTGGTCAGGGCCTGCCGTGGGTGGGAGGAGAAGCGCGAGTCGCTCGACTACGAGATCGACGGTGTGGTGGTGAAGGTGGATGACCTCGCCCTACAGAGGCAACTAGGCGTGGTGGGCCGCGAGCCGCGTGGGGCGATCGCCTGGAAGTTCCCGCCGATGACCGTAACCACTGTGCTGGAGGGCGTGATGTGGAACGTGGGGCGCACCGGCCACATGGTTCCTTTCGCCCAGCTGAAGCCGGTACAGGTCTCGGGAGTGACCGTGAAGCTGGCCACGCTTCACAACGAGGAGGACATCGAGCGCAAGGATGTGCGCGAGGGCGACGAGGTGATCGTCACGCGCGCGGGCGACGTGATTCCGCGCGTGGTCTCGCCCACCGCCAAGGCCCAGAAGGCGAAGGGCCGCTCGCCTCCGCCGCGCGCGCCCGAGCGCTGTCCCTCGTGCGGCACCGAGACGGTGAAGGTCGAGGGCAGCGTGTGGACGATCTGCCCCAACCGCGCCGGCTGTCCGGGCCAGCTCTTCCAGTCGGTCAAGCAGTTCGTGAGCCGCGGCGCGATGGACATCGAAGGCCTGGGTGAAGAGCGGGTGGGCCAGTTCCTGCGCGACGGCGTGATCGACGGGATCGCGGGCATCTACGATCTCGATGCCGAGCGGCTGGCCGGCCGCGAGGGGTTCGGGCAGACCTCGATCGACAACCTGCTGGGGGCCATCGAAGCGTCGAAGGCGCGCCCGTTTGCCCGCGTGGTGTTCGGACTGGGCATTCAGGGGATCGGCTTCACCAACGCGCGCACTCTCACCCGCTGGTTCCGCAACCTCGACGCGCTGCTTGGAGCCACGCCAGAGCAGATCGCCGAGGTTCCCGGCATCGGGCCGATCCTTGCCGGCCAGATCGCCGAGACACTGTCCGAGGAGTCCACCCGCCAGGTGATCGAGCGGCTACGCGCCCACGGTCTTCAGATGGAAGATGAGGGTCCCGACCCGCGAGCGGGGCAGGGCCCGCTGCACGGCAAGACCCTCGTGCTCACCGGCACACTGCCCAGCCTCACGCGCGAGGACGCCACCGAGCGCATCGAGGCGGCTGGGGGCAAGGTGACCGGCTCCGTGTCGAAGAAGACCGACTACCTCGTAGCCGGTGCGGACCCGGGTACGAAGATGGCGAAGGCCGAGAAGGTGGGCACGGAGGTGCTCGACGAGGAGGGACTGCTGGTGCTGCTGGACGGTTGAGGCTGGCGGCGGCCTCAGGTTGCCGGGGCGGGGCCGCCGCCTTCGTCGAGACGTCGCGCAGCCGTAACAGGGCCTCCCGATGCGCCCGAGTCTCTTCCCTGTACTCCCGCCGTTGCTCCGCGAATTCGCGGTCGTGCTTGGCGAACTCGCGGCGGTGCTCATTGATCGAGTCGGTGAGAGCCATCAGCGACGCGGCTATCCCCTTGTTGAGTTCGATGTTCGACTCGAAGGCTTGAAGGGTGACCTCGAATCTCCGATCGATACGGTGCGAAAGGCCGCTCAGAGCCTCCCCTTCAGCATTACGGTCGTCCTTGGCCACGAGCCCATTGTTGCACGGGGTGTGTGACGGAAATGCGCCCGTGGGCGACGACTCCGCGACAGCTCCGAGTCAGTTCACGCCGGCGATCGCCTGGAGCATGCCGTCCTGGATCAGACGCGCGCCGAAGGGGTTCACGCCGTTCATGAGGATCGAGAACACGTAGGTGTCGCCCGACAGGGCGCGGCAGTAGCCCGACACGGCTGACACGTTCGACAGGGTGCCCGTCTTGCCCCGGCAGCGCCCGCGGGCCGGGCCGCGGCGCATCCGCGGACCGAGCGTGCCGTCCACGCCGGCGATCGACAGCGAGTCCGAGAAGGCCGGGAACTCCTCGCGCTCGCGCAGCGCGAGCAAGAACTTGGCCACCCGGACCGGCGAAGCGCGGTTACCGCGCGAGAGTCCCGAGCCGTCGGCGAGGCCGGCCGGGGCGGCACCGAGGCGGCTCGCGAAGCCGGCCGCCAGCCGCGCGCCGCCGCGCGTCGTGCCCAGGCCCGAGGTCTGCAGGGCCAGGTCCTTCACCAGGAGCTCCGCGAAGAAGTTGTCCGACGGCTTGTTGGTGAGCCTAACCAGGCGGTCCATCGGCGGGGACTCGACCACGGCCAGCTCCTCCGCGCCGGGAGGACGCCGCTTGGCCAGGGGGGCCCGGCGCACCGCGATCCCGCGCCGCTCGAGAGCGTCGTCGAGGCGCGCAGCCGCGAAGGCCGGGGGGTTTGACTGATAGCCGCGCCCGCTCTCGGTGGCGAGCCCGCGGTTGTACGAGAGCCCGCTGAGCGGCCCGACGTAGATCGAAGTGCCAAAGCCCGAGTCGGGCCCGCCGCGGAGGGAGTCGTGCGCCGAGGCGTCGCCGTACACGCGTCCGGTCACGCGCTCGATCCCGGCCTCCTCGAGCTGGCTGGCCAGCGCCTCCACCGTCCCGCCGCCCCCGTACGCGCGGCTGGCGAAGCGCTGGCTGCCGAAGGTGGGGTCGCCTCCTCCCACCACGTACAGGTTGCCGCGGTAGGTGCCGCTGGTGGTGAGGTCGCCGTCGCCCTGGACGTTGGTGTTCAGGGTGCCGTCCGAGCCGAAACGGGCCAGCGCCGCGGCCGTGGTGTAGAGCTTGGTGTTCGAGGCGAGCACGCGCGGCGAGGTATGCCTGCTGCGAAACACCGTGCGGCCCGTGGTCACGTTCTCGACGTAGGCCCCGGAGAACGGGCCGGCCGGGCGCATGGAGCGGTCGAGCTTCGGCCGTAGACCGGCCTCGCTCGCCCAGGCTCCGGCGGGCAGGAGCGCGAGAGCGGCCAGGGCGAGAAGAAGAACGAGGGGGCGAGGCATGAAGGCCAAGAACACGGTAGCTGCCCGATCGAAGCGCCCTCGCTCGCGGAAGTCCGGCCGATGGTCGATACTGGAGGGGTATGGGCGAGGTCGTCAAGCTCCAGAAGCCTTCGGCGAAGAAGCCCAAGGCTCGAGCCAAGCCGGCAAAGCGCCGTCAGCGTCGGTCGCGCACGGCGCTCGTGCTCGGCGGCGGGGGATTCACCGGCGGCGTATATGAGATCGGGGCCCTGCGGGCGATCGACCTGCTGGCCGTGAACCGCACGGTGAATGAGTTCGATGTCTACGTGGGCACCAGCGCCGGGTCCTTTGTGGGCTCGCTGGTGGCGAACGGCGTGACCCCCGAGGAAATGATGCGGGTAGTGAACCAGCAGGTGCCCACTCCATTCCGCGACGTCGACCGTGGCTCACTCATGCGGCCCAACTACCTCGAGTTCGCGCAGAGTGCGGCGCTGCTTCCGCTCCGCCTGGTCGGCCTGGCGCGCTCCGCCATCGGTCAGATCGGGCAGCTGTCGGTGATCGATCTCGCTGTGCAGCTGGCCGAGGGCCTGCCGTCGGGCATCTACGACGGTACGGCGATCGAGGACTACCTGGACACGGTGCTGGCCGACCCCGACCGCACCAACGACTTCCGGCTGCTCGACAACGAGCTCTATCTCGCCGCCACCGACCTGGACACGTGCGAGCGGATCGTGCTCGGGGGCCAGGGCTGGGACGACGTTCCGATCTCCCGGGCCGTGGCCGCCTCCACGGCCCTGCCCATGGTCTACAAGCCCGTCGAGGTGAAGGGGCGGCAGCTGATCGACGGCGGCATCCGCTCGACCACCAACGTGGACATAGCGGTGGAGAACGGCGCCGAGTTCGTGATCGTGGTGAACCCGCTCGTGCCCTACGTGAACGACTTCCAGAAGGTGATCCCGACCATGTTCGGCAGCCGCGTGCGCCGCGTGGCCGACATGGGCTTTCCCCAGATCGGCTACCAGACGTTCAAGCTGCTGGCCCACCAGCGCCTGCACGAGGCGGTGCGCCACTGGGAGGAGAAGTACCCGGGCGTGGACATCATCCTCATCGAGCCCGATCCGAACGACGAGTTGATGTTCGAGACCAACATCATGAACTTCACCAGCCGCGTGGACATCGCCCGCCACGGCTTCGAGTCGGTGACCCTGAAGCTGGCCGCCGACTACGACCGCTTCCGCACCGTTTGCGCGAAGCACGGGATCGAGATATCCGCCACGCGCGTGCGCAAGGTGGTGCGGCGCTTCGAGAAGGAGCGCGAGAAGACGGCGGCGTGGCGGCGCATCCTCGAGCAGACCACGGGTGCGCTGCTGAGGCAGTCCGAGGAGGGCTAGGGGCGCTACGCAGTTCCGGTCAGCGCCTTCTCCAGCGCTGACAGCAGGCG
>JBBJNU010000073.1:0-7990 GCA_037721005.1 Thermoleophilaceae bacterium
TTTCGCCTGTCGCGCATGCGCGGCAAGGTGGGCTACAGCTCAAAGGCCGAGCACGACTTCCAGCGCCCGGAGGACTTCGATCCGCGCGCCTACGCAACCCGCGCCGACTGGCAGCTGGGCGACCCCCAGGGCACGGCCCGCATCTGGCTTTCGGATCGCATCGAGTGGCTCGTGCGCCGCCACCTCGGCGCGGACGTAGGAACGCTCGAGCCGGCCGAGGACGGGGAGGGTGTGGTGTTCGAGACCGAATACGGGGACCCTCGCCTGCTCGTGTCCTGGGTGCTCGGGCTGGGGCCACGGGCCCGGATCCTCGAACCGTCCGAGCTGAAGGAGGACGCCGAGCACCGGGTGGGCCTCGTGATCGAGCGCCACTCAGGCGGCTTCGAGCCGGCCGTAGCGGCACCGCCGCGCGCTGCCTCACCGCGCGACTCCGAGCCCGAAACGCGCGGCGAGAGCCATATCCGCCCCGAGCGTTTCGCCCGCCTGGTCACCCTTGCCGGCATCCTCATCGACGCCGCCCGGCGCGCGGCCAAGCTCGACGTGAAAGAGCTGTGCGAGAGCCTGCAGATCTCCGACACCGAGCTGCGCCAGGACATCGACGTGTTGAACGTCGTGAACTTCGGTGGCGGCTCGTACGTGCTCTATGCGGAGGTGCAGGGCGGCACGATCGAGGTGGATCCTGAGCCCTACGGGGACAACTTCGCGCGGCCGGCCCGCCTGCTGCCGCTCGAAGCCAAGGCCCTCGCTGCGGCCATCGATCTCGTGGGCGAGCACCTGCCCGAGGGCTCCCTAACTTCCGCACGCGAGAAGATCGTGGAAGCGCTCGGACACGATCCCGCCACCGACGGCCTGCAGATCACCACGGCCAAGGGCGACGACTCGGAGATCGCCCGCGTGGTGTCCAGTGCCATCACCGGGCGCCGCGTGCTGGAGATCGAGCACTACAAGGAGGACGAGGATCAGTTCACCTCGCGCACCATCGAGCCCTACCAGCTGATGAACGGCACCGAGGGCTGGTACGTGCACTCCTATGAGCCGGCCAAGGAGGCGACGCGCTCCTTCCGGCTCGACCGGATCCGGTCGGCGACGGTGCTCGACGAGACCTACGAGCCACGGGAGGGCATCGAACCCGATGTGCAGGGCTGGCCGACCACGGGCGAGGTGCCCACCTCCGAGACCGCCCGCGTGTGGATCTCCCCCGACCGCGCCCGCTGGGCGCGCGAAGATCGCCGGGTGGCCGAGGATCTCGCCGACGGCTCGGTGGTGATCGAGCTGCCCTACGGCGGCTTCGACTACCTAGCCAAGGAGATCCTCAAAGAGGCCGGGGACGCCGCCGTGCTCGAGCCCGACGAGGCCCGCGAGGCCGTTCTCCACGCCGCGGGAGAGCTTGCCGGTAGTACCGTGCCGCGTTAGAGAGTCCCAGGGGTTCCCCACCCCCTGCCCCCGGGCGCCTCTCGCCCTACGTCCGCGGCTACCGTTTCCACCTTGCCTTCACGCAGAGATCTCATCAAGATGACCGAGGGGGAGCTGGGCTCCTTCCTTGACGAGCAGCGCATCGTGCAGGTGGCCACCACCGGCCCCCATGGGCGTCCGCACCTCGTGCCGCTCTGGTACGTGGTGGGCGATTCGGGTGAGCTGCGCGGGTGGACCTACGCCGCCTCGCAGAAGGCGAAGAACCTCGAGCGCGACCCGCGGGCAACCCTGTCGATCGACGACGGCGTCAGCTACGAGGAGCTGCGCGGGGTGATGATGGAGTGCGACGTGGCGATGGTGCGGGAGGCCGAGCAGGTGGCCGAGTACGGCAACGCTCTGTTCGAGCGCTACGGCCCCCCTGGCCAGCTGGCGCCCGAGGTGCGCGAGATGGTGGTCAAGCAGGCCGAGAAGCGCGTGGGCCTCACCTTCACTCCCACCCGCACGGTCACCTGGGACCACACCAAGCTTGGCGGCACCTATTGAAGGGGCTCATCCTCTCGGGCGGTAAAGGCACGCGGCTGCGCCCGATCACTCACACGAGCGCCAAGCAGTTGGTGCCGGTGGCTAACAAGCCGGTGCTCTTCTACGGGATCGAGGCGATGGCCGCGGCAGGGATCTCCGAGGTGGGGATCATCGTTGCCCCGGAGACGGGCGACGAGATCCGTTCGGTTGCGGGCGACGGGTCGGCGTTCGGGGTTTCGATCACCTACGTGGACCAGGCCGAGCCGCTCGGTCTCGCCCACGCGGTGCTCACCGCCGAGGAGTTCATCGCCGGCGAGCCGTTCGTGATGTACCTCGGGGACAACCTGCTGCGAGACGGGATCACCCGTCTCGTCGAGACCTTCCGCTCGGAGGCCCCCGACGCGCTGATCTTGCTCACCCCGGTCCCGGACCCCGAGAACTACGGGGTGGCCGAGCTCTCGGAGGGCCGTGTCGCGCGGCTCGTGGAGAAGCCTTCGCAGCCGGCCACCGACCTCGCTCTGGTCGGGGTGTACATGTTCACGCCGGCGATCTTCGACGCCGCCAGGGCGATCGAGCCCTCGCCCCGCGGGGAGCTCGAGATCACCGACGCCATCCAGCACCTCGTGGACACCGGCCGGCGCGTGGACCCGCACATCGTTCACGGCTGGTGGAAAGACACCGGCCAGGTGCACGACATGCTCGAGGCCAACCGCCTCATCCTCGATGACCTCGAGGAGCGCCTGCAGGGCGAGGTCTGCCCCGAGTCACGGGTCGAGGGAAGGGTCGCGATCGAACCGGGCGCCAAGCTCAAGCGATCCACCGTGCGCGGACCCGCGGTGATCGGCGCCGGCGCCCATATAACCGACGCCTACATCGGCCCCTACACCGCCATCGGCGAAAACGTGACCATCGAGCGCGCCGAGCTCGAGCACTCCATCGTGCTCGAGGGCTCCAGCGTCCGCGACCTCGAATACCGCGTAGAAGCAAGCCTCATCGGACGCAACGTACAAATCGCCCGCGGCCCCTCACTACCCAAGGCCTACCGCTTCGTCGTCGGCGACAACTCCGAAATCGCGATTCTCTAGGTCAGAGTCGGGCGGCGCGCCAGCTCACGGTGCCCGTGCGACAGCTAGCGGTCACCCGGCCGCGGCGGTTGCGCACGACCGCGAACAGCCCCCAAACGCCGCGCGCCGAGCTCGCCTTCGGAAAGCGTCCGCTCATGCGGAATCGAGCCCGGTAGGTGGATCCCCTGGCCAGGGACCCGGACAGCGTGCCCCGCAGCTTGATCTGCGGCCCCACCACGAGCTTCACCGGCCCCGTCACGAACGCAGTAAGCCGAAGCTTTGCCTTTTCGCCGCAGCGCGCCACGGACGGAAAGCGGATACGTCTGACCACCCGCCCCTCGCGTGCGATGTCAAAGGCCATCGTGGCCGGTTTCGTGGTCTGCGATGTCGGGCCGGTGAAGCGGCCGTCCGCCGGCGTCGCGGCCGACGCCGTGGAGGCTGCCACGAGCAGCGCGGTCACGAGGAGGAGGCCGATGCGCAGCACGACGCCAAAGATAGGCGAGAGCCCGCTGTCGCGCGCCGCCTGGCCTACGGAGAGCCGGGCTCGCGCAGGTCAGCCAGGGAGGCCGACACAAATCGCGCATTGGCCCGGCGCTCGCCACCTACGGTCAGCGCCAGCCGGGCGCTCTCCTGCACCGGCGCGGTGAAGGTGCGGCCCAGCCGCCGCCACGATTCGCCGTCGGGGCTCGTTTCGAAGAAGAAGCGCCGCCCCCGGGCCACCATGCGCAGGTGCACCAGAGCAGACCTGGGTGCGCTCCTGGCCTCGAGGCCCGTGAACTTGCCCTTGCGCAGCCGCCAGGCCACCACCTCCCCGTTGCCCACGAACAGCCCGATGGCCTCGGAGCTGTTGCGGTAGGCGGCCACTCCGGCCACAGTGCGCCTGCCCATGGCCCGCGTGTCGACCACCGTGGTGGCCGTGTAGGAGGCGCTCGCGAGCCGGCGCGACAGCACGCCGGCGTCCACACGCCGCGGGCGCTCGGGCTCGCGCTTGGCCCCGGTGCGCCGAAGGACCCTGCGCGGGGCCGAGAGCCGCAGGCCGTCGCCCGTCGCCCTACCTGGCACCCGCTCGAGCGGCCACTCCCACTCCGCGTCCAGCGCTCCGGCGAAGTCATCTTCGAACGAAGCGCCGACGGCCCCGGGGGCGGGCGCCGGTGGCTCCCCGTCCCCGATGGCCGGCCAGCCGTCCGAACGGAAGGTCAGTGGGGCGGCCAAGAGCTGGCGGCCGGCCAGGCGCTCGTTTCCCGCGCGATAGCCGTGAAAGAGGGCGAGCAGTCCGCCGGCGCCATCGTCGGTCACGCCCGTGTGCCCCGGGCAGCGCCACCCGTTACCGTCGTCGAGGATCGGATTGCCGGCGAACTTGCGCCAGGGCCCGAACAGCCGCCGCGAGCGCGCCACGCCGACCGCGTACTGGCAGCGCTTGGTGCAGCACAGGTTGGCCGAGTAGAGCATGTAGAAGAAGCCGTCCGGGCGGCGGATCACGGTGGGGGCCTCCACCACCTTGCGCTCCCAGCGCCTGTCGTTGCGGATCAACTCGCGGGGCTTGCCGAGCAGCCGCTGCCCGTCTTCGCTCAGGCGCTGGGCGAAGATCGGAGTGGGCTTGTCGAACTCGTTGCCGTCGGCCTTCCACAGCAGATGCAGGCGCCCGCGTTCGTCGCGCGTCGGGTGGGGATCGATGGAGCCGTTCTCGCCGCAGCGCAACGGCTTGCCAAGGTCACGCCACGGCCCGTCGGGCGTGGGAGCGGTGGCCACGCCCAGGCAGTACCAGCTCTCGCTGTCACGCGGCAGGGCGCTGTAGAAGAGGGCGTAGCCGTCGCCCAGGCGAACCATCTCCGGCGCCCAGAAGTTGCCCTGGGCCCATCGCGGCGGCCTCCGGAAAACGGCGCCACCCATGCGCCACGTGCGCAGATCCGGCGAACGCAAGATCCGGAAGGTAGGCGCCCAGCCGCCGCTGGTGGTCACCGTCACGTACTCGCCGTCGTCGGCGCGCAGCACACCCGGGTCCGGGCGGTCACCGCCGATCAGCGGGCTCGGTAGCGCAAGCGCGGCAATCGCGAAGGAAGTCGAGAGTCCCCGCCTCGGCACCGCCCGGACTGTAGTGGTGGTATCCCTAAAGGCGTGAAGCTCCTCATCTGCGGAGGTGGCGGGATGCTCGGCGCCGATGTTGCGCGCGCGGCCGAGCTCGCCAACCATGCCGTCGTGGTAGCCGATCGTCAGTCCCTCGACGTGACCAACCCGGCAGCCGTGACCCGCAGGGTCGAACACGTGCGCCCGGACGCCGTGGTCAACTGCGCGGCGTTCACGAACGTCGACGGCGCCGAGCACGAGCCCGACGAGGCGATGCGGGTGAACGCAGACGGCGCCCGTAACGTCTCACTCGCCGCGGCACGAGTAGGAGCCGCGGTGGTCTATCCCTCCACCGACTACGTGTTCGACGGGAAAAAGGACAGCCCCTACGTGGAGTCGGACGAGCCTACGCCGCTGTCGAGCTACGGCGTGTCCAAGCTCGCGGGCGAGGTGGACACGGCGGCGGTGAACCCCAAGCACTACCTCGTGCGCTCCTCCTGGCTCTTCGGCACCGCCGGCAGGAACTTCGTGGAGACGATGCTCGACCTGGCCGAGCGCGAGCGCGAGGTGATGGTGGTGCGCGACCAGGTTGGATGCCCCACCTACACCGCCCACCTCGCTGAGGGCATCGTGAGGCTGCTGGACTCTGGCGCCTTTGGCCTTCATCACATGGCTGCCGGCGGAAACTGCTCGTGGTACGACTTCGCCGTGGCGATCTTCGAGCAGGCGGGCACCGGCACGCGCGTCATGTCCACCACCACGGCCGAGCTGGGGAGGCCGGCTGCACGGCCGGAGTGGTCGGTGCTGGCCACCCAATGGGACGACGCCCTGTACCTCCCCGATTGGCAGGATGGCTTGGCCGACTACCTCGCGGAGCGCGAGTGAAGCTCTTGGTGACGGGCGCGGCGGGTTTCATCGGGTCGACGTATGCGCGGCTGGTGGCCTCTGAGCACGAGGTGGTGGTGCTCGACAAGCTCACCTATGCGGGGCGCCGGGAGAACCTCGACGGTGTGGCCGTGGAGTTCGTGGAGGGGGCGATCGAGGATCGTGAGGCGGTGCGCTCGGCGATGGAGGGCGCGGACTGTGTCGTGAACTTCGCCGCGGAGTCGCACGTGGACCGTTCGATCGCCGACCAGGACGTGTTCGCGCGCACGCACGTGATCGGCACGAGCGTGCTCCTGGACGCCGCCCGCGATCTCGGGGTCTCGCGCTACCTGCAGGTGTCCACCGATGAGGTTTACGGGTCGATCGACTCGGGCTCGTTCACCGAGGACTCGCCCTTGGATCCATCCTCGCCCTACAGCGCGACCAAAGCCGCGGGCGACCTTCTCGTGTCAGCCCATGCGCACACCTACGGGCTCGAAGCCGTGATTTGCCGGGGCTCGAACAACTACGGGCCACGCCAGTACCCCGAGAAGCTCATCCCCCTCTGCGTGCTCAACGCCCTGCACGGCGATCCACTGCCTGTGTACGGCGACGGGCGCCAGGTGCGCAATTGGCTCTACGTGGAGGACTTCGCCCGCGCCATCCACACCGTGCTCGAGTCAGGCGAGCCGGGCCGGGCGTACAACGTGGGCGGGCCCGACGAGTGCGAGAACCTCGAGGTGATCCACCGCATCCTCGAGCTCACCGGACAAGACGAGTCGCTGATCGAGCACGTCACCGACCGCCCCGGCCACGACCGCCGCTACTCGCTCTCCTCGGACCGGGTACGCGAGCTCGGCTGGGAACCCCAGACGCACTTCGCCGAAGGACTCGACACCACCGTGAACTGGTACCGCGACAACGCGTGGTGGTGGGAGCCGATCCGCTCCGGTGACTACCGCGCCTACTACGAGAAGCAGTACGGGCGCGCCCTGGGCTGAGCGCTAGCCTCGAGAAGATGTATCTGGACGCCCCAGCCCTCGACGTCCGTGGGCTGACCAAGCGCTACGACGACGGGACCCTGGCCGTCGAGGGCTTCGACCTCAACGTGCCGGCCGGCGCCTTCTTCGGGCTGCTCGGCCCCAACGGGGCGGGGAAGACCACGCTCATCAGCGCGGTGTGCAACCTCATTCGGGTGACCGCGGGAGAGGTGCTCGTGTTCGGCGAGCCGGCCGCCTCGCTCACGGCGCGCTCGTGGGTGGGCCTGGCCGAGCAGGACATCAACCTCGATCGCTTCCTCTCCGTGCGCGAGACGCTCACCTATCACGGCGGCTACTTCGGCATGAGGCGTGACGAGGCCGAGGAGCGCGCGGACGAGATGATCGACATCTTCGACCTTCGCGCGAAGGAGAACGTGCGCGCGCCCAAGCTCTCCGGCGGGCAGCGGCGCCGGCTGCTGCTGGCCAGGGCGCTCATGCATCGTCCGCGCCTGGTGATCCTCGACGAGCCCACCGCCGGCGTGGATTTCGAGCTGCGCTCAGAGCTGTGGAGCTACATCCGCCGCCTGCACGCGGAGGGCACCACCATCCTGCTCACCACCCACTACCTCGAGGAGGCGGAGGAGCTGTGCGAGGAGATCGCGCTCATCCGTGGCGGGCGCCTGATCGCGCGCGACAGCGCCGACGGCCTGCGTGAGCATTACGGGGCCGAGACCCTCGCCGGGGTGTACGTGAAGGCGATGCACGCGTGAGCGGTGCTCAAGGGATGCTGTGGCTCGCAAAGCGCGAGACCCTGCGCGTGTCGAAGCTGTGGACCCAGACGGTGCTCGCCCCTGTGGTCTCATCGATGCTCTTCATCGTCGTGTTCGGGCTCTCCCTGGGCGACCGCATCCGCGAGACGGGCGGCGTGCACTACGAGGTGTTCATCGTGCCCGGGCTGATCGCCATGGCGATGGTGCAGGCCGCCTACGCCAACAACGCCTCCACGATCTTCCAGGCGCGCTCCGATCGCTATGTGAACGACATCCTGTCCGCGCCGATGCACCCGTGGCAGATGACGCTCGG
>JBBJNU010000074.1:0-7946 GCA_037721005.1 Thermoleophilaceae bacterium
CGCCGGATCACCGATCCGGCTGCGCTCCTCCCGGATCCGGCTGCGCTCCTCCCGGGTCGGGTCGCGCTCCTCCCGCTGATCGTTCAAGGCCGGCGGGGAAACTTGCTGAAGTCCGGCCGGCGCTTCTCGCGGTAGGCGTCGCGCCCCTCCGCGGCCTCCTCGGAGCCGTAGAAGAGGAGGTTGGCGTCGTGAGCGAGCTGCTGTATGCCGGTCAGCCCGTCTTCCGCGGCGTTGAAGCTCGCCTTCAAGAGCCGCAGCGAGAAGGGGGAGAGAGCGAGCATCTCACGGCACCAGGCCACGGTCTCGCGCTCGAGATCCTCCAGCGCCACGACCGTGTTCACAAGACCCATCTGGAGCGCCTCGGTTGCCCCGTACTGGCGGCAGAGAAACCAGATCTCCTTGGCCTTCTTCTGGCCGACCTGCGCGGCGAGCAGCGAGGCGCCGAAACCGCCGTCAAAGGAGCCGACCATCGGGCCGGTCTGGCCGAAGCGCGCGTTGTCGGCCGCGATCGTGAGGTCACAGACGATGTGAAGCACGTGCCCGCCACCGATCGCGTAGCCGGCCACCATGGCTACGACCGGCTTGGGCAGCCGGCGTATCTGCACGTGGAGATCGGTTACATGGAAACGGCCCACGGAGGCGCCGTCGTCCATATAGCCGCTATCTCCGCGCACTCGCTGGTCACCTCCCGAGCAAAAGGCCAGGGGTCCCTCGCCGGTGAGCACGATCACGCCCACCGAGGTGTCCTCGCGAGCCCGCTCGAACGCGCGCGAGAGCTCGATCACCGTTTGGGGGCGGAACGCGTTGCGGACCGCGGGGCGGGCGATGGTGATCTTCGCGATGCCCTCAGCCGTCTCGTAGCGGATGTCCTCGAACTCGGCCTCGGCCTGCCAGTCAGCGCCGGGCGCTATCGAGCGCCGCTCCTGCTCGGCGGTCCAGTCGGTGGCGGCCATGGGGCCGACGTACGATAGGGCTCCTGGACGACTGGCTTTCCTCTGCGGCCCGGCGGCGGCCCGATCATCCGGCGCTGCGCGCGCCCGGGGGGGCGCTCACGTACGCCGAGCTTGACTCGGAGGCATCGGCCTGCGCGCGCCGGCTCGCGGCTCTCGGAGTGGGGGAGGGCGACCGAGTTGCAGTCACCCTGCCACCATCGCTCGCCTTCGCGGCCCTGGTGCATGCCGCACCACGCCTCGGGGCGGCGATCGTGCCCCTCAACACACGGTTGGCGAAGGGCGAGATGCGCGAGCAGGAGTCGGCGAGCGGCGCCCGGCTCACCGTGTCCGAGCCCCTCACGGGGCCGCAGGCGGACGCCGAACTGCGCGACGGACTTGATCCTCGCGCGGTGCACACCGTGCTCTTCACCTCGGGCACGACCGGCCGGCCGAAGGCGGTCGAGCTGACAGTGGGCAACCACGCCGCCAGCGCTCGCGCCTCCACCGCCAATCTCGGAACGCGTGAGGACGACTCCTGGCTCTGCGTGCTTCCCCTCTTCCACGTCGGTGGCCTGGCGATCCTGCTGCGCTCGGCGATGAACGCCACCACGGTCGTGCTGCACGACGGCTTCGATGCGGATCGTGTGCGCGACGAGCTCGAAGGCGGCGGGGTCACGCTCGCTTCCCTCGTGGCCACCATGCTCCACCGCCTACGCGGGGCGAACCTGAGCGAAGCCCCGGGTTTGCGCGCGATCCTGCTCGGGGGCGGGCCGATCCCCTCCGCCCTGCTCGACTGGGCACGGGACCTTCGCCTTCCCGTAGCGCCCACTTACGGGATGACTGAGACCGCGTCGCAGGTCGCGACAATCCCTCCCGGTGAGGCCCTACGCGGCTTGCGCGCCGGGCGCGCGCTGGAGGGGGTCGATCTGAGGGTGGCCGACGACGGCGAGATCCTCGTGCGCGGGGCGATGGTGGCTCCGGGGGCGGTCGCGGCCGACGGCTGGCTGCACACCGGCGACCTAGGGTCGCTCGACGGGGAGGGCCGCCTGCGCGTCGAGGGCCGGCGCGCCGAGCTCATCGTGACCGGGGGCGAGAACGTAATGGCGGCCGAGGTCGAGCAGGCGCTGCGATCGCACCCGTCTGTGGCCGACGCGGGGGTGGTTGGGATCGATGACGAGGAATGGGGCGAGCGGGTGGTGGCCTACGTGGTGCGCGAGGGCGAGGTGTCCGAGCTGGAGCTGGTCGAGCTCTGCCGGGCGCAGCTGGCCTCCTACAAGGTGCCGAAGGGGGTGCATTTCGTGGCGGAGTTGCCCCGCAATGCGGCGGGCAAGCTCGTCAGGGCATGCCTGGGGCCGTGAGCTCTTGGCCGAGCCATCCTCCGGGCCTCGACCCGGCTCGTTGACGGGCGGATTGCCGCAGCGGTCAGTTTGCGCGATCTCGGGCGAAGATTGGCGTCTGGGTGGATTCGGGTCAAGACCCCAATCCAACCGAACGGGCGTTACGTCGCGACGCTTGTCAAGAACCCTCCTCGCGCTAGGGTCACCGGCCCATGATCTACGACGACGACGCAGACCTCGCAAAGCTCGACGGCAAGACCGTGGCGATCCTTGGCTACGGGTCGCAAGGGCACGCTCACGCCCTGAACCTCAAGGACTCCGGCGTGTCGGTGATCGTGGGCCTGCGGCCCGACTCCGAGTCCGTGGCCAAGGCGGAGGGAGACGGTCTGGAGGTGGCCTCGGTGGCCGACGCCACCTCGCGCGGAGACGTGGTGATGGTGCTACTGCCCGACGAGCGCCAGCACGACATCTGGGAGGCCGAGATCTCCGACGGCATCGCCCCGGGCAACCTCCTGATGTTCGCGCACGGCTTTGCGATCACCTACGACCAGGTGCAGCCCGGCCCGGGCGTGGACGTGGGCATGGTGGCGCCCAAGGGCCCCGGTCACCTCGTGCGCCGCCAGTTCACCGAAGGCAACGGCGTACCCGGTCTGATGGCCATCCACCAGGATGACTCGGGCACGGCCCGCGACCTCGTGCTGGCCTACGCCAAGGGCATCGGCTGCACGCGCGGGGGCGTGATCGAGACCACCTTCAAGGACGAGACCGAGACCGATCTCTTCGGGGAGCAGGCCGTGCTGTGCGGCGGCGTGACCGAGCTGGTTCGCGCCGGCTACGAGACCCTCACCGAGGCCGGCTATGACCCACGGCTGGCGTACTTCGAGTGCCTGCACGAGCTCAAGCTGATCGTGGACCTCATGTACGAGAAGGGCATCACCGGCATGCGCTACTCGATCTCGAACACGGCCGAGTACGGCGACGTCACGCGTGGCAAGCGAATCATCTCCGACCCCACCCGCGACGCCATGAAGCAGGTGCTCTCGGAGATCCAGTCGGGCGACTTCGCGCGCGAGTGGATCGCCGAGAACCAGGCGGGTCAGGAGAACTTCCAGCGCATGCGCAAGGAGGGTCAGGACCACCAGGTCGAGCGCGAGGGCAAGGAGCTGCGCTCGATGATGGATTGGATCGACCAGGAGTTCTGATGGACGAGGGGGAGCGGCTGAATTTCCTGCCGCCCGAGCCGTCGGGCAGCGAGCCGGAGCTGGGCGATGCCGAGACCCGGGAGCTCGGATCGGCTGGAGCAGGGCCGCAGTCGCCCTCGCATGGCGGTTACGCGCCGCCGTCCGGCGCCCAGCCGGGGTGGGGCACGCCGCCGCCCCCTCCGCCTCCCGGTGCACCGCAGGGCCACTGGCAGGCCCAGCCTCAGCAGGGGGGCCCTGCGCACGGATCGGTCGAGCCCGACAACGGGTCGGCGGTGGCCGGCTTCACGCTCTCGCTCGTGGGGGGTGGGCTGCTGCTCATCACCCTTGGCCTCTCGAGCATCGTCTCGATCGTGTGCTCGACCCTCGGGATCTTCTACTCCAAGCGCGGCCGCGACCGCGTGGACCGCGGTGAGACCCCCAAGCACCGCGGGCTCGCTCAGGCCGGCTTCATCATCGGGCTCATCTCGCTGGTCCTGGCGGTGCTGGCCACGCTCGCCTACGGCGCACTGGCGGTGCTCTACCTCTCGAACGAGGACTTCCAGCGCGACTTTGAGCGTGAGCTCGAGCGTGAGCTGGATTCGCAGAGCGCGACAGTCGTGTTCGGGCTCGTCGCACTCCGGCTGGTGCGTGGCGCGCTGGCGCTCATCTCCTGACCCACCCGATCGGTAAGATGGGGGCTGCCGTCGCGACTGGCGTCTTCGAGGTGGACACAACCACCGGGGAGCGACGGGATTCATCGCCGCGCGCCTGGGCCCCTGACCGACATCCCTCGGAGAGGAATTACGTGACCCAGCAGGCGCCGCAGATCCCCGAAGAGCTCAAGCCATCCGACCCCCGCTTCGGCTGCGGACCGTCGAAGGTGAGGCCGGAGGCCGTGAAGGCGCTCGCGGCCCCCGGGGCCCCGATGGGCACGTCGCACCGCCAGGCGCCGGTGAAGGACGTGGTGGCCCGCGTCAGGGGCGGCCTGAAGGAGCTGTTCTCGCTTCCCGAGGGCTACGAGGTGGCGCTCGGCAACGGCGGCACGACCGCGTTCTGGGACGCCGCCGCCTGCTGCCTCGTGCGCGAGCGCGCGCTGCACCTCACCTACGGCGAGTTCTCGCGCAAGTTCGCTTCGGTCACCGCCGGGGCGCCCTTTCTCGCCGATCCGATCGTGGTCGAGGCCGAGCCCGGCGACGCTCCCGATCCGTCCGGCGATCCCTCGGCCGACGTGATCACCTGGGCCCACAACGAGACCTCGACCGGCGTGATGGTGCCGGTGTCGCGTCCGGCCGACGCCGGTGACGCGCTCGTGCTGGTGGACGCCACCTCGGGGGCCGGAGGCCTTCCGGCTGACCTGAGTCAGGCCGACGCCTACTACTTCGCCCCCCAGAAGGCCTTTGGCTCGGACGGCGGGCTCTGGCTCGCCCTGCTCTCTCCGGCCGCGCTCGAGCGGGTGTCGGAGCTCGACGGCACTGAAGATCGCTGGATTCCCTCCTTTCTCTCTCTGGCCACCGCCGTGGAGAACTCGAGAAAGGACCAGACGCTCAACACCCCCGCCGTGGCTACGCTGATGATGCTCGCCGACCAGATCGAGTGGATGCTCGCCGGCGGCGGACTCGAAAGCTTCTGCGTGCAGCGCACGACGGAGTCATCGGACCATCTGTACGGGTGGGCCGAGGCGGCGGCGTTTGCTTCGCCGTTCGTGAGCGACCCGGTCAAGCGCTCGCTGGTGGTGGGCACGATCGACTTCGACGACTCGGTGGACGCCGCCGCGCTGGCCAAGACGCTCCGCGCGAACGGGATCGTCGATGTCGAGCCCTACCGAAAGCTCGGGCGCAACCAGCTCCGGGTGGGCATGTTCCCTGCGGTGGAGCCGGCTGACGTGCAGGCGCTCACGGCCTGCATCGACTGGACTATCGAGAACGTGAACCGGGTGGCGCTATGAGCAAGGTCCTAGTGAAGGAGAAGATCGGCGACTCCGGGGTCGACCTGCTGCGCTCGGCCGGCCTCGACGTGGAGCTCGGAGCCGACTGGGAGGACGGCGAGCTCGAGAAGCGCATCGGCGAGTTCGACGGCTTGCTCATCCGCTCGGCCACCAAGCTCACCGCCGAGCTGATCGAGCTCGCCACCAACCTCAAGGTCGTGGGCCGCGCCGGCGTCGGCGTCGACAACGTGGACGTGGGGGCCGCCACCCGGCGCGGCATCGTGGTGGCCAACGCGCCGCAGTCCAACGTGATCACCGCCGCCGAGCACACCATGGCCCTGCTGCTGGCGATGGCGCGCAACGTGCCCCAGGCCCACGCCTCGCTCGTGGAGGGCCGCTGGGACCGCTCGAAGTTCAGCGGCGTAGAGCTGAACGAAAAGGTGCTCGGCATCCTCGGCTTCGGCAGGATCGGCCAGCTCGTGGCCTCGCGGGCCCGTGCCTTCGGCATGCGCGTGCTGGCCTTTGATGCGTTCGTGGCCGAGGAGCGCTTTCGAGAGCTCGGGGTGGAGCGGGCGAACACTTCGGACGCCGTGTACGCCGAGGCGGACTTCATCACGCTGCACCTGCCGAAGACTCCCGAGACCGAGGACTGGCTCGACGCCGAGACGCTGGCCAAGATGAAGGATGGTGTGCGCATCCTCAACGTGGCCCGCGGCCCGCTCGTAGTGGACTCAGACCTGAAGGCGGCGCTCGACTCGGGCAAGGTGGCCGGCGCCGCGCTCGACGTGTTCCGCGAGGAGCCGATAACCGACCACCCCTTGTTCGGCTACCCGGGAGTCGTGGTCACGCCCCACCTGGGCGCCTCCACGGCCGAGGCCACCGACCGCGCGGGCTACCAGGCCGCCGAGCAGGTGGTGGCGGCGCTCACCGGTGGCACAGTCACGAGCGCGGTGAACGTGCCGGCCATAGCCAGCGAGGACGCGGAGGCGCTCGGGCCGTTCCTCGGTCTGGGGCAGAGCCTTGGCCGGATCGCCGTAGCCCTGGCAGAGGGCACTTCGGTGGACGCCGTCGAGGTCGAGTACCTCGGCAAGGTGGCCGAGCGCGACACCCGCCTGCTCACCGTCCAGGTCCTGAAGGGGACGCTGGCCGGGCACACCGAGGAGGCGGTGAACGATGTGAACGCTCCGGGCCTGGCAGAAGAGCGGGGCATTACGCTCACCGAGACCCGCAGCCCCAACGCCCGCGACTTCACCGATCTCGTACGGGTCACCGTGGTGAGCGGTGAGGAGCGAACCCGTGTGGTCGGCACGGCCCTGGGTCAGCGCAACCGCCCGCACCTGCTCGAGGCCTGGGGGTCTCGCTTCAACGTGCAGCTCGAGGATTACCTCGCGGTGTTCCGCTACCCCGACCGCCCCGGGGTGATCGGCCGTGTGGGCACCGCCCTGGGCGATGCTCATATCAACATCGTCTCGGCCGCCGTGGGCCGCCATCCGGAAGAGGACGGGGAGGCGGTGATGGTCATAACCGCCGACGCGCAAGTGCCGCAGGAGGTGGTGGACGCCCTCGTGGACAGCGACGGCTTCGAGGCCGGACGCACCGTCTCGCTGTAGCGTTCGGCGGGTGGAGGCGTGGCAGCCCGAACGGGTCGTCCGGCAGCCGACGCCTGCCGCGCCGCCGCGCAACCGCCCGGCGACCGGCCTGGCGATCATCGGCCTTGTCAGCTCGCTGCTGAGCCTTGCGCTGCTTGTGGCGCTCGTGGTGCTCACCTATGCGTTCCCGCCGGCGATCGTCTACTACGGGCTTGCGCTGCTGGTCTCGGTGCCGCTTGCAATCGCCGGCCTCGTATGCGGCCTCGCGGGGCGCAAGAAGGCGAGCTCGGGCGAGCCCGGGAGGAGGCTCGCGGGGGCCGCCCTCACGCTTGGAATCGCCAGCCTCGTGCTGCATGCCCTCACGATCCTGCTCGCCGTGGTGCTCGTGGGAATCCTGGTCGAGTCGATCGACGACTTCGATATCCCCGAGCCCGACAACCCACCGGGGCCGGGCGACCCGACACCGCCACAGGAGCCGGTGGACCCCGGCGCCTCGAGCTAGGGCCGGTACTCGGGCGCGTACCCGAGGTATCGGAAGGAGCTCAGCTGCCGGCGCAACTCAGCGCGGGAGCGGGGGTGGGTCGAGAGCCGGAACTCTGGTTTCAGCAACCCTGACTGGTAGTAGGAGATCAGGCGCACGCGGGGATGGCTGCGCACGAACCTAAAGAACAGCCGCACGTAGCTGGGGCTCTCTGCCCCCCACACGCCGTACTCGCTGAAGGCGAAGGGCTTCGTGCGCCACAGCGGGTGGTTCATGAAGCGGTGGAATGCGCTCGCCGCGGGGAAGGGCGAGTACCAGGTCGAGCCGACCCAGTCCACGTAGCCCGAGCCGGGCCACCAGTGCTTCGGATGGTTGCGAGCGATCTCGGGGTTGCCAAAGGTGAGGGGTACCCACAGGAGCGCCACAGCCGGCCGTTCGAGAGTCGTGACGGCGCTTTGCACCGGCGGCATTCCCAGCCGCCGCAGTCGCGAGTTCACCGTAC
>JBBJNU010000075.1:0-7899 GCA_037721005.1 Thermoleophilaceae bacterium
GGACCGGCATGCGCTCCCTTCGCGGGCATTACCCCACAGGTTCGAAGGGTCAGCGCCAGGTCTCTGTTGAGGCGCTATCTCAGCCCGCCTTCCCGCGAGCCCCCCTGTTGTTCGGAGCGAACTCTACACAGGCGCCTGAGGCCCTCGCGCTCGCTCGAGGCCTACCCACACCACGTTGATCACCGCCTGCACGATCTGCTCGCGCGGCACGTGCGGGTGGTCGGTCCACCAGACCGCGAGGCCGGTGAGCCCCGAACGGATGATCTCGGCCGCCATCTCGAGCGCCTCTTGGTCCTCTCCAGCGATATTCTCGGCGCCCGGCTCACGAGCCAGCAGCACCCCCAGCCCCACCCGGGCCTGCGCCTGCACCTCGCGGTGCACGGCCTCGGCTTCCGGGTCGCCGAGCCCGCCGCGAAAGAACATCTTGGCCGCGTAGGGGTGCTCTTCCACGTACAGCGCCCACGCTTCTATCGCCCTGGGAAAGCGCACCTCGGCGGGTTCGTCGCCGAAGAGATGCTCGCGCCACATCTCGAGTAGTTCGTTGCGCGTGCGCTCGAGCAGCCGGCGGTGAAGATCGAGCTTCGAGGCGAAGTGGTCGTAGACCACGGGAGCGGACACCCCCGACCGCTCGGCGATTGCGTCCATCGACGCCCCGCGGTAGCCGTGCTCGGCGAACACCTGCGTGGCCGCCCGCTCGATCAGCTCGCGGCGCTCGTCTTTCGGAAGGCGTTTGCGGGGGCTCATTGACAAACTTAGTGAGCGTTAGGTACGCTACTTAACAGTCACTAGGTTACGGCTCGAGAGGACAGACATGGCAGACGACTTTGCGACGGTCGACCCGGTGTTCGGCCTGAAGCACCGGTTCTGGCGCACGGCGGGCGAGACCGGCCGCGAGGTGCAGCACGTCGAGACGTGGGTCGAGCCTGGGGGAGGCGTCACGCCGCACATCCACCCGGCGATGGAGGAGCGCTTCACCGTCCACGACGGCAGGTGTGAGTTCCTCTCCGGGCGCGACTGGATCGAGGCCGGCCCCGGCGAGGAGGTGGTGGTGCCGGCCGGCACACGGCACGCCTTTCGCAACCGCGGCGGCGTGCCCACCCGCATTGAGTGCGAGGCCACGCCGCCGTCGACGCTGCAGGCCTTCCTCGAGGACGCGGCGGGCCTATCGCGCGCCGGCAAGATCACCAAGTTCGGTCTGCCCAAGCCGAACGGCCTGCTCGAGGCCGCCGTGCTCGTGACGCGCTACAGCGACATGGTCACCCTGCTGGCGCCGGCCCCTCCACCAGCCCTCCAGAAGCTCATCTTCCCGCCGTTGGCCCGCGTGGCGGAGCGGCGCGGCAAGAAGGCGGGCACCTTCGCAAAGCTGACGTAGCGATAACGGGGCGCTAGGAAGCCGGTCGCGCCACCGGCCGCAGGTCCGAGATCGCGTTCACGAAGCCCTCGAGCTGCTTCGTGGTCCAGCACTCGAACACGCCGTCGCAGTAGGGCTCATACGCGGCCATGACCGAGTCGCCGTAGTTCCAGTAGAGGCGAGGCTCTGGGTTCATCCAGAAGGTGCGCCCCGCGCGGGCGGCCACCTCGGCAAAGGTCTTGGCGTGGGGCTCGCGGCCGTTGGTGCGAGCGTCGCCCAGCACGATCACGCTCGAGCGGGGATCGAGGTCGTCCACAACACCGTCGAGGAACTCGCGCCACACCCGGCCGTAGTCGGTGTAGCCCGACACGTCGGCCACCCCGGCGTCGGAGCCGATCGCGCGCGACACCGCCGCGAAAGAACGCTCGCGCTCGAACACGTCCGTGACCTCCGAGATCCGCTCCACGAACACGAACGAGCGCAGCTTGCGAAACGAGTCGTGCAGGGCGTGGAGCACCGATAGGAAGAACACGCTGGCACTTGTGACGCTCGTGGACACATCGCACAGCACGTAGAGCTCCGGTCGCCGCGGGCGCTTCGGGCGGTAGCGCAGCTCGATCGGCACGCCGCCGGTCTGAAGCGAGAGGCGCATCGTGCGCCGCACGTCCACCGCCGCCGAGCGACTGTTGCCGCGGTTCTCTCGCCCCTGCGTGGCCAGACGCCTGCGCAGCTGGGCCACCACGCGGTGCACCGCCGCCAGGTCCTGCGCCGCTCCGGTGGGCAGGGCGCGGTCGAACTCGCGCAGCGGCTTGGAGGGGGGGAGAGCACGGGTGCGCTCGATGAGAGCGCGTTCGAGCTCGCGGCGCACGTGCTTCTCGAACTCGCGCAGGCGCTCACGAGGCACCGTCTCCGGATCGGGCAGCTCGGCGGCGGCGCTCTCGCCCTTCAGGCCGAGGGTGCGCCGGATGCGTTGAACATCCACGCCGATCACCCCGGACCCCTCGCCCTGACGGCCGAAGGCCGAGATGGCCAGTCGGGCGAGATCGCGCAGAGCGCCATCGGACCCCTCGTCACCCTCGGGCGTACGCAGCGCGTCGCGGATACGCTCGCGCAGAGCGTCGAGGTCCATCCGCTCCGCCTCCCCGCCCTCACCGGGCGTGCCCTCCCGGATGTCTCGCTCCACGGCCTCGCGCTCCACGGCGCGGAAGAAGAAGCGCTCGAAGATCAGCTCGAACACCCGGCGGTCCTCCTGGGACTTGGCGAGCGTGGCCGACAGGGCCTCGCGGAAATCCTCGCGATCGCTCCACGGCACCGCTTGCAGAGCGGCGAAGGCGTCCAGCAGCTCCGATGTGCCCACGGCCATGCCCTCGCGGCGCAGCTCGTCGGCGAACTCGAGGAGGCGCGGCGCCATGCCTGCTGGGCCCCCGGCCGGCGGAAGCCCTCCGTAGAGCGCGGGGTTGACCCCGCTAACTCGCCCGCCCGATGAGTCCATCGGTGAGCTTCACCCCCACCCGCTCGGCCACGAGGTCGAGGTCGGTCCGGTGCTTCACGATCACGCTCATCGTGCGCTGAAGCACCTCGCCATCCACGTCCTCGGCGCCGAGCAGCAGCAGGGCTCGGGCCCAATCGATCGATTCGGCGATCGAGGGCGGCTTCTTCAGGTCGAGCGCCCGCACCATGTGTACCACCTCCACGAGCTTGCGCGCGATGTCCGCGCCGAGCTCGGGGGCGTGCAGGCGCACGATCTCGAGCTCGCGCTCGAGATCGGGATAACCGAGCCATAGGTACAGGCAGCGCCGCTTGAGCGCCTCGGTCAACTCCCGCGAGTTGTTGGAGGTGAGCAGCACGAGTGGGCGGGTCTTGGCCTCCACGACTCCCATCTCGGGGATGGACACCTGAAAGTCCGACAGCACCTCGAGCAGCATCGCCTCGAACTCCTGGTCGGTCTTGTCGATCTCGTCGATGAGCAGCACCACGGGCTCCTCGCTCGAGATGGCCGAGAGCAGGGGCCGGGGGAGGAGGAACTCCTCGCCGAAGATGTCGTCGCGCACCTCGCGCCAGCCGGCGTCGGACGCCTCGACCTGGATGCGCAGGAGTTGCTTCTTGTAGTTCCACTCGTACAGGGCCTTGGCCTCGTCGAGGCCCTCGTAGCACTGCAGCCTTATGAGCTTGCGGCCCGTGGCTCGCGCCAGCGCCTTGGCCAGCTCGGTCTTGCCCACGCCGGCCGGGCCCTCGACCAGCACGGGCTTGCCCAGCTGTGCCGCGAGGTAGGACACCAGCGCGGTGGATTCGCCCGCCAGGTAGCCGGCCTCGCCAAGGGCGGTTCGGGTGTCTGAGATCGAACCGAGCTCCGCCGTCACCGGGTGAAGGATACTTTCGGGTGGTGCTCGCTCTACTCGCCCAGGCCGCCCCGAACAACTTCCCGAGCGGCCCCGAGGACCTCGAGCGCTACCTCAATGCCTTCTATCTCCTCTTCGGCCTGGGCTTTCTGATCGGCATGCTCGGCGGCCTTTTCAAGTCACGGACCCTGCAGGCGGCGGGGGTGATCCTCGTGTTCATGGCCACCGGGCTGTTCATGGCCGCCGTCGTTCAATTCGATTAGTCGGGGCCAACCGCCATAATCGAGCCCGTGCACTCAGAGCCTGACACCGACGAGACGCCCCAGGCCCGCCCCCGCCGCGCTCGCAAGCGCACGGCGGCCGAGAAGGTTCGCGCGAAAGGGTTCCCCGCGGCCATGCGCGGCTACGACCGCGAGGCCGTGGACGCCTGGCGGGAGGAGATCGCTGAGCTGGTGACCCGCTTGGAGGAGCAGGAGCCGGCCGACACGGCGGTGAGGCACGCCATCGACGAGGTGGGGCGCGAGACCTCGTCGATCTTGCAGCGCGCCCACGAGTCTGCGAGCGAGATCGAGGCCCGTTCACGTTCGCAGGCCGACGCCCGCCTGGCAGAGGCCGACCGTGAGGCCGAGCTCACGGTGCGCGAGGCCGAGGAGCGGGCCGATCGCCTCGAGGAGGACACCCGCTCGATCTGGGAGCAGCGGCTCAGGCTGATCAACGAGATGCGACAGCTCGCCGACGAGGTGCTCGGAGTGGCCGACGACGCCTTGGAGCGTGTGGACCCGCCCAGCGGTCGCCGGCCAGAGCCCGGCGACGAACCCGAGCCAGACGATCAGCGCGATCCCGAGCCGGACGATCAGCCGGAGCCCGCGGGGGTGGATCTGCTCGACACCGTCGAGGACGAGCCCACCCTCGAGACCGAGAACGACACCGAGGATTTCGACATGGCGAGCGACGAGACTCGCGTGTTCCGGGCGCCCGGCGACACTGAGGCCTTCGACCCCATGGCTTCCCCGCCCGACGACGAAAAGGACACGCCCCCAGGCGCGGACCAACCGGTGGACTCGGTCGAGGGCTCCCAGAGCCCGGAGCGCCTCTAGCCGAGCGCCTCGCGGAAGCCCTGGCGCCAGGAGGCGTAGGTGGGCTTCCAGCCCAGCTCGCGCTTCGCCTTCTCGTTCGAGGCGCCGCGCATCTGCGTCGCCCACGTCACCGCCGCGGCGCCGACCGCCATGCGAGCAACGAACTTCGGCACCTTCAGCGGCTTCTTCGCCCCGATGGCCCTCGCGTAGTCGGGTGTCCAATCCGCCATGCGCGCGGGATCGTCGTCGGTCACGTTGTAGATCCCCGGCTCCCCGCGATCGAGCGCGGCAACCGTGGCGTCGGCGGCATCGTCCACGTGGATGAAGGAGAACACCCCCGTGCCGCCGCCCACGATCGGCTGCCGGCGCTTGCGCGTCTCCTCGGCCAGGTTGCCGTTGCTCGCGTAGTAGGTGCCCGGCCCGTAGAAGAAGCCGTATCGCAGCACGAGGCCGTCGATCTCATCGGCGCCCACCACCTGGCGCTCCAGGTTCTCCGTTGCACGCACCGCCGTGCCGAACGGGTCAGCGGCGTCGGTGTCGATGCGATCGCCCTCGTCCTTCACCCATCCGCCCTCGGGGGCGTACATGAACGAGATGCTCTGCGCGACCATCCGCCCGGCGCCGGCCGCGCGCGCCGCGGCGATGAGGTTGCGCGTGCCCTCGGTCCTGATCCGGTTGGTGGGTTCGTAGTCGATCTTTCTGACGTCGAAGGACTCGGGGAGGGCGGTGAGCTGGTGCACCACCACCTCCGGGGTGGCTTCACCCATCGCTTCGGTGAGGCGCGCAACGTCGAACACGTCGCACACCACGGCGTTGGCCCCGGCCTCGCGGATGCGCGCGGCGCTCGCCTCCGAGCGTGTCATGCCCGTGACCTCGTGCCCGGCTCGGACGAGCTTCGGCACCAGGCGCCGGCCGATCACTCCACTTGCTCCGGCCACGAAGACCTTCATGCAACCCCCTCCTCAGAACGTTTGGCGGCCCGCACCATGTAGGTCAGAAGTCCCGCGGTGAGCACGAGGGAGACGAGGTTCACCGGGCCGAGAGCCTCGGGGCTCGCCTCACCGACGTCGATCAGGTGGTTCACGGAGTGCAAGACGTACTGGATCAGGAAGAACACAGCCACGGGGATCCGCCAGGAACTCCGCTTCCAGGCTACGAATGCAACCGCGGCCATGGCCAGGTAGAAGGTGGACGCGTCGCGCGTGTAGTGGTCGTTACGAGCGCCGTAGGGTCCGATCTCCTCGAAGAAGACCCCGGGGGCGGCGGCCATGAGAACGCCGAGGGCGAGGTGGGCGGTGCCCATGAGGGCGAAGAGGGGGCCGAGGCGATCCTTCATCGGTCCGGAGTCTCCTCTGATCTGGACCTGCAGTTAAGGTCCACTTCGGCATGAGTCGCGAGGGCCAGTTGCTCGAGCTGCTCGTCCCGCTCGAGCGGGGCCACGGGCCGCTGCACGCCCAGGTCGAGCGCAGGCTGCGCGACTCCATTCGCGCGGGACAGCTGGTGCCCGGGATCGCGCTGCCCTCCACCCGAGCGCTCGCGCGGTCGCTCGGGGTCTCGCGCGGCGTGGTGTTCGAGGCCTACGGGCAGCTGGCCGCCGAGGGTTACCTCGTCGCGCGCCAGGGAGCGGCCACACGGGTGGCCTCGCGTGCGGCCACCGCGGCGCCTCGAGCCCGGCCAACGCGGTTTCCGGACATGGCTGGAGCTCACGATCTCATGCCGGGCCGCCCCGATCTCTCCGCGTTTCCCCGCGACCTGTGGCTCGGGTCAACGCGCCGGGTCCTGCGAAGAGCTCCCGACGCCGTACTCGGCTACCCCGACCCTCGGGGGACTGTCGAGTTGCGCGAGGCGCTCAGCGCCTACCTCGGGCGCGCCCGCGCGGTCCTGCCCGATCCTCACAACACGGTCGTGACCGCCGGTGTCACCCAGGGAGTGGTGCTCCTGTCGCAGGTGTTGCGCGAGCAGGGCCATGTGCGCCTCGCCGTGGAGGACCCCGGGTTTCACCTTCACCGCTGGTCGATCGCGCGGGCGGGGCTCGAGCCGGCCCCGGTACGGGTAGACAGCGACGGGCTGGACGTGGAAATGCTCGCCGCCACGGGCGCCCGTGCGGTGCTCGTGACTCCGGCGCATCAGATGCCCACGGGCGTTGTGCTGTCGCCCACCAGGCGCGTTGACCTGCTCGCGTGGGCGGACGAGGTGGACGGCCTCGTGATCGAAGACGACTACGACGCCGAGTACCGCTTCGACCGTGAGCCGATCGGTGCGCTGCAGGGCGTGAACCCGGAGCGGGTGGCCTACGCCGGGAGCGCCAGCAAGACGCTGGCGAACGCGCTTCGGCTCGGCTGGCTGGTGCTGCCCGAGCGCCTGGCGCGGCCGGTGGCGTGGGAGCGCGTGGCCGTTGACGGAGGCGGCCCGGTGCTCGAGCAGCTGGCGTTCGCGGACCTGCTGGCGCGTGGCGAGATCGACCGTCACCTGCGCCGGACGCGGCGCCTCTACCGCCGCCGCCGCGACGCGCTGGTGAGCGCCCTCGCCGAGCACGTGCCGAGCGCCGAGCTCGTGGGGGCCGCCGCCGGACTGCACGCTCTGGTCCTCCTGCCCGAGTCCGTTGACGAGGAACGCCTATCGGGCTCGCTTCGATCGTCTGGGGTGGCGTGTCAGGAGCTGCGCGAGCTTCGGACCGCTCCGGGGCCCCCCGGGCTCGTGCTCGGCTACGCCCACCTCACCGAGCCGGCGCTGCGCCGAGCCGTCGTCGCCCTCGGGGAGGCGGTCAGGCAAGTGGTCTAGCGAGTGGGGGCGACGCGCGAGGCCAGCCCCACGCCGTCACCTACCGGCAGTACCGCCCCCCGCCACCCCTGGCCGTGCAGAAGCGCCTGGTTGAAGGCGCGGCCGGCCTCCACGGTCTCCGCCGGCCAATGGGTTTCGGCCTCGGGGTCCGCAACCGAGCCCGACATCAGCAGGTTGTCCACCACGAGGAGCGCGCGCTCGGATGCCAGAGGCTCGGCCAGCTCGAGGTAGTCGCGGTACTCGCCCTTGGTGGCGTCGAGAAAGAGGAGATCGAACTGACCCTCGAGTTGCGGGAGGGTCTCGCGCGCGTCGCCCTCGACTATCTCGACCTTCTGGGCCACGCCGGCGCGCT
>JBBJNU010000076.1:0-7886 GCA_037721005.1 Thermoleophilaceae bacterium
CGTAGGCGTACACGTAGCCCGGCGTGTTCACGAAGTGCGGCACGTAGGACCACCAGGAGCGATAGCCCTGCGTGATCTCCACCGAGTCGCCGAGCATCTCCGTCTGTGACTCCTCCCACAGGTCGCCGAAGCGCTCCACCGATAGTTCGCCCTCCTCGCGGCGGGAGGTGTGCACCAGGTCCTCGAAGCGGTTCATGGCCGTCTGGCGAAACACGGTGGCGATCGTGTCCTCGATCGACTCGGCCAGGAGCGACAGGCGCGATTGAGGCGTCTCGGCCTGCTCGAGCAGCCGTGCGAAGGTGACCTCCTCTCCGAATACCGAGGCGGTCTCCGCGAGGGTCAGGCCCGTGCCCTGGTGAAAGATGCCCTGCTCGCGGGCCAGCGCGAAGTGCACGCCGTGGCCGAGCTCGTGCGCGAGGGTCAGTACGTCGCGACGACGCGAGGTCCAGTTGAGCATCACGTAGGGGTGCGCCGACGGCACGGCCGACGCGCAGAAGGCTCCACCGCGCTTTCCCGGGCGCACCGGGGCGTCGATCCACTTCTCGTCGAAGAACCGGCGCACAAGGCCGCCCAGCTCCTCCGAGAATGAGGAGTAGCACTCCACCACGAGCTCCCGAGCCTCGCCGTATCCGACTGAGGCGTCCTCGGCGGTCACGGCCGCCATCCGGTCATAGTCGGTGAGCTTGTCCACACCAAGCAGCTCGGCCTTGAGGCGATACCAGCGCCGCGGGAGCTCGTAGCGCTTGCGTACCGCCTCGAGCAGCGCCTGCACCGACTCGTCGGTGGCCTCGTTGGAGAGGTTGCGGCTGGCAAGCCAGCTTGGGTAGGAACGCAGGCGGTCGTTCACCGCCTTGTCGTGAAGCAGGGTGTTGAAGATGAAGCCGCGGGTGCGAAGGCCGGGCTCCAGTGCTGCGGTCACCGCTTCGGCGGTCGCGCGGCGGATCTGGCGCTCGGGCGAGAACAGGTTCGAGAGCGCGACGTCGAGCGCCACCTTCTGGGGCGCCTCCTCGCCGTCGCGGCCCGGCATATCCACTGCGATCGCCGACGTGAGCTCGGCGAACAGCCGACACCACGCCTCGCTGCCGGTGATGCTCGTCTCTGTGAGGATCTTCTCCTCGGGCTCTGAGAGCAGGTGCGGGCGGTAGCGGCGCTCGGAGCGAAGGTGGTGGCGGCAGAAGTCCAGCCGCTCGTCGGCCAGCAGCGCCTCGGCGTGCTCGTCGCACAGCGCCGCCCACTCGAGCTCGAAGAAGAGAAGCTTGGTCTGCAGGTCGGTCGCCCGCTCGGAGACCTTCTGCATCAGAGCCCCGCGCTCGGGGTCGGCCGTGTCGGTGGAGAAGCGCAGCGAGGCGTAGGTGCCGGCGCGGCCCACCAGCTCCGAGATGCCCGCCAGCTCCGTCATGGCCTCGGCCAGCGTGGCCGCGTCGAACTCGCGAACCTTGCCTTCGTAGCGGTCGGCGAACGACTGAGCGCGCTCGGCGGCCTCGGCGAGCTGGCGCTCCACACCCGCCTCGCCGTCGCTCTCCACCAGTGGGTCGAGGTCCCATGCGGCGTCCTGTAAATCAGGGTCGGCGAGGGCGGCGGTGGAGGCGTCGTCGGTCATTTCTTGACGATACCCGGGCCGGTGAGGCGCGTCGATCCCGACGGTGTGCTCACGAAGATCTGCCAGGAGTAGAACCCGTAGAAGGCCCGTGGGTCGAGTCGCATACGGCGCGCGTAGCTCTGCACGCTGGTCACGTAGAGGCTCGAGGGGTTGTAGGCGAAGAGCGCGCGGCGGTCATCACGCGGTGCCCCCGAGGCGTGCAGGTAGTTGGCGGCGCCCATGATCGCGTCGCGCGGGTCGCGGATGTTGCCGCCCATGCCGTAGGCGGCCCAAGTAGAGGGGATGAACTGCATCGGACCCTGAGCGCCGGCCGTGCTGTTGGAGCGGATCTTGTTGAAGCCGGTCTCCACCAGGTTCACCGCTGCGAGCAGCTCCCATCTCACGCCGAAGCGCCGCTCAGCCTGGCGGTAGAGGCGCAGGAGCCTTCCGGCCGGCAGAGAGGGGCCGGTGGAGAAGCGCACGCGCGTGGTGGGCGGGTTGAGCTCCCCGAGCGCGCGGCGGGCGGCGAGCACGTCGCGCGCGGCAGCTCGGGTGCCGCCGTTCAGGCGGCGGACCACGGCGGCCGCGAGCCTCGGTCGCGATCCGAGCACGAGGTAGATCCGCTGTTGGTAGAGGGCAAGCAGCGTGACTTCGCGGGGAGGCGCGCCCCGGGCGGTGTCGGTGGCGACCCAGCTGTCGATCGCGGCGTCGAGCTTTCGCGTAGTGGTCTCCAACGCGGTAGCCAGCCGGTCGGGGCGCCGCGAGATCGGCTCCCGCGGGGACGGAGGGGACGGACCCCTTGAGTCGATCGCACTCAAGGGGTCTGACCCCTCGAGTGGCCTGGGTGGGGGGTCGTCGGCCGCCAGCACGCCCGCCGCGAGCACCATCAGCACGGCCGCGAGCCCGGCAACGCCGGCTGCGGCCCTACTCAACTTCCTCTTCTTCCACCTCGCCCTCGGCCGCCTCCTCCAACTCATGGAGGCGTTCCTCGGCTTGCTCCACCGACAGGCCGTTGCCCACGGCGAAGAGGTTGGCGAGAGGGAGGCCGCGGAGGTCCGGGCCTCCTTCTTCCTCCTCGCCCCTGAGGAGCCACTTGCGAGCGTTCTTGCCCTGGCGTAGGAGGCGCAGCGCGCCCGTCGCGCGGTCACGCTCGATGGGCGAGGCGTTGGGGCCGGCCGGCGGTGGGGCGGAGTTCGGTCCGAACACGCTCTGCCAGATGATCCGGTCGGCGAGGCGCTGGGGAACGAAGTCGATCCGGTCCCAGGGAAGGTTCCCCGATAGGCGAGCGTTGGCCGCGTTGGGCGGGTTCACCTCCTCGAGGTTCTGCTCGGGCTGGATCGCGCGGTAGCGGGTTCCCTCGACGTCGGGCTGCTCGTCGCCCGAGATGAACGCGTCGTAGAGAGGCGTGGCCAGCCCGTCACCCAGGTGCAGCGGTTGCAGCCCGGCCACCATCTCCGCGGTACGCAGGAACGAATACTGGTCGTACCGGGTGGAGATCGTCTCGCCGCCCCGCTTGGCCCACGGTGAGATCACAAAGGCGGGCATGCGGTGTGCGTCGACGGAGTCGATGCCATCCTGCGAGTCGTCCTCTATCACGAAGATGGCGCTCTCCTTCCAGATCGGAGAGTTGGATACGAGCTCCACGAGCTGGCCCAGGGCGAGATCGTTGTCGGCCACCATCGCCTTGGGCGTGGGGAACGTGGGCGTTGTGCCGACCGTATGGTCGTTGAAGAGGATGAAGTAGTTGAAGCGGGGCACCGTGCCCGAAGCCACCTGGGCCTGGAACTGGCTCTGGAAGGTGTTGATGCGGCTACTCGCGATGGAGGGCACCACCGGCGGGCCGTTCGTGGCGCCGACGTTGCCGGAGTCGGCCACGCAGCGCGTGGCGTTCGGCCCAACTGCCGGCGGGATGGGCCCGCAACCTCCGCGGACCTGGCTCGGATAGATCTGGTCGGTGTTGGCCACCACGGGCTCGAAGGTCGGCCGCCCGTCGTCACCGAAGGGCTGGTTGGCCGCGCCGAGCTCCCCGTACACGCGGAAGGGCACGTTCTGGCGCACCGCCTGGTCGAACACGAACGCGTTCGGCGGGATGCCGATGGGGAAGATGTCCGGGTTGCCCTTTCGGCCGCGGCCCGTGTTGATCGAGCGCTGGGTGTAGTCGTTCACGCGGCCGCCGGCAGTGATCTTGTGGCCGGCGGTGGACTCCTCCGAGTTGGCGTACACGTTGTCGAGCAGGCTGAACCTACGCGAGAGCGCATGGGCGTTGGGGGTCACTCCACCCGTGGGGGCGGGCACTCCGTTGTCGTCGAACACCTGGTTGCGCGGGTCCCCGCGCCCACGCGGGTTGGAGCCGAAGATCTGGTCGTAGGTGCGGTTCTCGCGCACCACGTAGAACACGTACTTGATCTTGTCGCTGGCCCCGCCGCCGGGCCCCACGATCGGAGTGTTCGGGGGAGGCGGCTTGGAGTTGGTGGGCACCACCTGGCGGTCGGCGCGGGCGGTGAGCGCGGCGAACTCCTGGTCGGTGGGGCGGTCGAGCACACCGGCGCGCCCGAGCAGCAGCTTGTTGAGGTTGGGCTCGCCGGCGTTGTTGGGCCCGGTGCCCAGGCCCTTCGCCGCGAGCCACACGAGCCGCTTTCCGTCGGGCGTGGCCGCGACGTCGGTGGTGTAGGCCGCTGTCGGCAGCCGCCCGAGCAACGAGAACTCCGGGGCATCTGGGAGGAAGCCGGCCGGCGGGCAGCCGAGCCGGGCCAGCGCGCGACGCGCCCGGATGGCGGTGCGGCGATAGCGGCGCTCGGCCACGCCGAAGCGCCGACGGCGCTCGCGACCGCGCGATCGAGCTCGTGCGCGCTTGCGTTCGCGCAGGCGCCGGTCGGCGCCACGCAGCACGGCGCGCGAGTAGCGAGCTGCAGCCTTTGAGCTGGGACCGGTGCACGACCAAGCGGCGCGGCCCCTGTAGAACGAGCGACGCAGCCTTACGAGGGTCCGCCTGTGCTTTCTCCCGACCGCCCGGCGCCGCGCGCGCTTGCGGGCGGGCCGGGCGTTGCTCTTCTTGACTTTGGCCAGCCGTTGGAGGCGCGCTCTGCGTGCCCGGTTGCGCTTGAGGGCGAAGCGCCTGATCGACCTCGTGGCGCGCACGCGGATTACGCGCCGGCGCTTGGCGGCCGAAGCGGGCGGGCGCCGCGACAGCGCGATCGCGGCCAGCGCGTCCTCTCCGGAGTTCGCGCTGTACAGCGTGTCGCCATCGGGCGAGAGTGCGAGCGATACCGGCGCCACGCCGAGGCCCTGCGGGCGCCCCACGCTCACGTAGCGCTCCACCGTCATCCGGTTCGTGTCGATCACGGCGATCAGGTCGCGCTCGGTGACCGCCACGTAGAGGCGGTCGCGCCGGGGATCGGCCACGAGGCCCTGAGGGTGGGCGAAGTTGTCCCCGCGCGGTCCTCCTACGCTGATCGTGTTGAGGAGCCGTCCGCTCGGCACCTCCACCACCGACACCGTGCCGTCCTGCTCGTTGGTCACGTAGGCCCTCGGCCTGCGCGGGTCGGCCACCGCGCCGTAGGGGTAGCGCCCCACGTTGGCGAGGGTGGAGGTGCGAGTCACGAGGTTCACGATGGCGAGCTGGTCCGCCTGCCCGAGCGCCACCACCAGGTGCTTGGCGTCGGCCGTCACGTCGATGCCTTCGGGCCATGCGGCCACGTTGGAGGCCGCCGGCAACTCGTCCTGGGCGGCCTGACCGTCACGGGCGTTCGGCAGCGGAATCGGCTCGAGCTCGGTGGCCGCGCCGCTCGCCACGTTCACGTCGTACGCGTGGATCACGTCTCCGCCGGTGCCCTTTGAGCCGGGCTGGGGCGTGCCGTCGCTCTTCTGGCCCGAAACGTAGGCCCGCTTGCCATCAGGTGCGAAGGCGATGCCCACGTAGCCTCCGGGCAGCGGCAGCGTTTGGCGCACCGCGCCCGTGGCAAGGTCGATCACGCGGACGGAGTTCAGGCCGCGGCCGGCGTCCACGGCCCAGTAGAAGCGCCCGTCCGGCGTGAGTGCGCCGCCGGTGGGGAAGGCCCCGAGGTTGGTGAGGCGGCCGATCGGGTCGAGCTTTCGGCCGCTGTCGGTGAGCATCGTGCCCGGGCCCACCGTCTCCTGGGCCCCTCCGGCCGAGGGCCAGACCACGGCCAGCAGCGCGAGGCAGGCGATCAGAGCGGCACGGCGGGCGAGGGCCATTTCGAGAACTCATACCGCACGGGCTCCTTGGGCGAGCCACCTTCCGGTGAATTTCTTACGGTCTGGGTAAGCAGGCTGCGATGAAATATTGGTTCGCTGCATCCACTGAGGAGTTCACCCCGTCCCAGATGGTCGAGCAGGCAAAGGCGGCTGAGGAGGCCGGCTTCGACGGCCTCGGCGTATCCGACCACTACGCCCCGTGGTTCCCCGACGGCGAGGCTTCGCAGGCCTGGGTCACGCTCGGGGCCATGGGCCAGGTCACCTCGAAGCCGATCGGAACCGGGGTCACCCCGGTGGTGCATCACTACCACCCGGGGCTGATCGCCCAGGCCTTCATGTCCCTCGAGGAGCTCTACCCCGGGCGTGTGTTCCTGGGGGTGGGTTCCGGCGAGGCGGTGAACGAGGTGCCGCTGGGGCTCGACTGGCCCAAGTTCTCCGAGCAGAAGGCGAGATTCGACTCCGGCCTCGAGGCCATCACCCGTCTTTGGGACGGCGAGACCGTGACCATGGACGGCGGCTGGTTCTCGCTGAAGAAGGCCAAGCTGTGGACCTGCGCCGCGAGCAGGCCGAAGATGTACGTGTCGGCCTTCGGTCCGCAGGCGGCCGAGGTGGCCGGCAAGTACGGCGACGGCCTGTGGACTCTGGGCGATCCCGAGTCCGCACCCGAGATCGTGGAGGCCTACAAGGCGGCGTGTGAGAAGAACGGCAAAGAGGTGGGGGAGATCATCTTCCAGGCCGGCTTCGCCTGGGCCTCCGACGACGCCGCGGCCATCGAGGGCGCGCGGCGCTGGAAGCCCACGCAGCTTCCCGAGCTCTATCTCGAGGACATCCCCGACCAGGCGGACATGCAGCGCCGAGCCGACGAGCAGATGACCGACGAGCAGTTCGCCAAGGAGGGATTTCTGATCGGCTCGGACCCGGACGAGCACGTGGAGCGCATCCGCGAGATGGAGGGCGCCGGTGCCACGGTGATCTGCCTGCAGCTGATCGGCCAGGCCGACCCCATGGGAAGCATCAGGACCTACGGCGAAAAGGTGCTGCCAGCCCTGCGCGGCGGCTGAGCCTCAGGTTCGCGCCTCGGGGGGGCGAGTTCCGGCGTTGGGTCGCCTTTGCGTTGTTATGGAACGCAAACTCGGCCGAACGGAGGTCGAAAGCCGGATCGAGCGGCTCGCGCTGCGCCAGCAGAACCAGGTGACCCGGGCTCAGTTGCTCGCTCTCGGCCTCGGGGCCGAGGCGATCCGCCACCGGGTCGGTTCGAGGCGGCTGGTGGTTCGCTACCGCGGGGTTTACTCGCTGGGATTCGCCCCTCCCACCCGTGAGGGCCGGTGGATGGCTGCGGTGCTCGCCCATGGCGGCGGCGCGGCGCTGAGCCACCTCTCCGCCGCGGCGCTGTGGGAGCTCCGGGCTATCGACCCCGCGGTGATCGATGTCGTCCTACCCAGCCGCAGTGGGCAGCGCCCGCGCGTGGGCATCCGCCTGCACCGACCTACCCGCCTCCAACCCAACGACTCGACCCGCCGACACAACATCCCAGTAACGACAGTCGCGCGCACCCTCATCGACCTCGCGGAAGTCCTCGGCGCCCGCTCGCTCGAGCGCGCTCTCGACGAGGCCGAATTCCTCAGGCTGCTCGACCGGAGCGCGTTGTCAGCGGCCCTCGAGCGCAATCATGGGCGCACAGGCGCCGCCCGCCTCGCGGCCACGCTCGCGCGCCACGACCCCGGGAGCACACGCACCCGCAGCGCCCTCGAAGAGGCGTTCTTGCTTCTCACCCGCAGGGCCGGTCTCCCGCAGCCCGAGGTGAACGCCCGTCTGGGCCCATGGACAATTGACTTCCTCTGGCGCGAGCGACGCCTCGCTGTCGAAACCGACGGCGGTCGGTCCCACAACCGCAAGAGACAGCGCGAGTCCGACAGCGCCCGCAACGCGTGGCTCATCGCTAACGACTACCGCCCTCTTCGCCTCACCTGGGTGCAGGTGACAACGCGCCCGGAGGAGGTGCTCGAGGCCCTGAAGGCCTAGTTGTTCTTCGCCCGGCGAGCCACCTTCACCCGCTCGTTCCTGTCCAGGTAGAGCTTGCGCAGGCGCACGG
>JBBJNU010000077.1:0-7877 GCA_037721005.1 Thermoleophilaceae bacterium
CCGAGGCGATGCGCAGGGCGAAGCACTTCTTACCGAGAAGGGCGTTTCCCCCGTAGCCCGAGCCGTAGGACCAGATCTCGCGCGTCTCGGGGTAGTGCACGATGTACTTGTTCTCGGCGTTGCAGGGCCACGGCACGTCCGCGATGCCGTCGGTGAGCGGCATGCCCACCGAGTGCACGCAGGGAACGAACTCGCCCTCCTCGCCCAAGGCGTCGAGCGCGCCCTGGCCCATGCGGGTCATGATTCTCATCGACACGGCCACGTAGGCGGAGTCGGTGAGCTGCACGCCCACATGAGCGATCGGCGAGCCCAGCGGGCCCATCGAGAAGGGCACCACGTACATCGTGCGCCCTTCCATGCAGCCGTCGAAGATGTCGCCGAGCATCGCGCGCATCTCGGCCGGGTCGCGCCAGTTGTTGGTGGGCCCGGCGTCGTCCTCGGACTCCGAGCAGATGAAGGTGCGGTCCTCGACGCGGGCCACGTCACCCGGGTCGGAGAGGGCGAGGTAGGAGTTGGGGCGCTTGGCGTCGGAGAGGCGCTCGAAGGTGCCGGCGTCCACCAGGCGCTGGGCGAGGGAGTCGTACTCCTCCGCCGAGCCGTCGCACCAGAACACGTCGGCGGGCTTGGTGACGACGGCGATCTCGTCAACCCACGACTGCAGCTTCTTGTTCTCGGTGCGCACGGTGGTCTGGCTCACTTGAGGCGGGGCTCCTCGGTTCGGGTCCGGAAATCTTCGGCCGGGGACGGTACCGGACCGCCTCAGGAAACCGTCGGCGCGGCATCGAGCCCGGGTCCATCGTCGCGCAGAGGGCGCAGGATCACGAAACCCGCCAGGGCGGAGGCGGCCAGCACGGCTACCGCCAGGCGGCTGGCGTCGAAGCGCGAGAGGCCGGCCTCGGTGGCCACGAGCACCGTGCCGCCCCACAGCACGAGCGGGCCGAAGCCGCTCGAGAGCTTGCCCACCAGGGCGTAGAGGCCGAACTCCTCGCCCCGGCGCTCCGCAGGCACCAGGCGCAGGAAGAAGATGCGGTCGACCGCCGAGAGCGAGCCCAGCGCGATGCCCACGAACGGCCCGGCCACCCACAGCAGCGCGCTCGACCCCGATGCGGCGGTGGCCACGAGCGTGACCACCGTGATCACGAGGGTGCCGAGGATCACCCGCCGCGGACCCAGGCGCTCGGCGAGCAGCCCCGCCCCCACGGCTCCGGCGATCGCCGCCACGGTGGAGAGGGCGAGCAGAGCGTCGATGGCGTCGCCGTCGAAGTCGCCCGTGCGCCGCGCGTAGACGGTGAGGAACTGGATCACGGTGGCGATGGCGTCCACGTACAGGAAGCGGGCGAGCAGGAGGCGCCCGTAGGGCTCGCGGCGCGCCCGGCGGAACCCCGCGACGAGAGGGGCGAGAGGGGTCAGACCCCTTGAGTCGTCGCCACTCAAGGGGTCTGACCCCCTCTTGGTTTCTCGCACCAGGAAGAAGCACGGCAGGGCGAACACGCCGAGCATGGCCGCCGCGGGGAGGAAGGCCTTCTGGGCCTCGCCGTCGTCCACGTACGCGCCGAGGGCGAACAGCGCCACCAGGGTGCCCAGGTAGCCCACCGCCACCCCCGTACCCGACACGCGGCCGCGTTTGCCCTCCGGCGCCACCACGGCCAACAGCGGGTGGTACTGCGAGTCGGCCGTGTTGAAGGCGAACGTGGCGAGGCCGGCCACCACCAGCGCGAGCAGCACGGGCTCGACCACCCCGAGCAGCGCCGTCATCGCCACGCACGTGACCGTGAAGACCACGAGCACCGGCTTGTGGCGGCCCTCGCGGTCGGCCCTCGCGCCGATCACCGGAAGGGCGGCCAGCAGCACGATCGACACGGCCGCCGACATGAGGCCCACGTAGATGTCGGGCTGACCGCGCTCGTTCACGATCCAGTCGTTGAAGTAGCGGGTGATCACCACGAACGAGAAGATCGTGTTCGCGAAGTCGTAGAGGATCCAGCCGAGCACGGGCGGACTGAGCAGTCGCGGAGCGCGCTCGGGTGGCACGCGCGCCATCATGGCGACCGGCGCCCCCGCCGGGCGGCGCTGCGAGAGTGAGCCGATGCAACGGGCCCTCGTGACGATGATCCTCGCGCTGTTGGCGCTTTCGCTTCCCGCGAGTGCCAGCGCCGACGTGCTGCGCATATTCCCCAACGACAAGCTCACGAAAAAGGACACGCGCCAGGTCACCGGGCGCCGCGTGGCCCTGAAGCTGCCCGACTGCCGCGTACGTGTCTCGGACTGCAACGACCGGCGCCTGCTCAACCAGCTCGACGGCTTCGACGTGGACCCCCGCATCGAGATCCGCTTCGACCGGCCGATCGACGTGACGAGGGTCACCCCCGCCACGCTTTACCTGCAGAAGCTCAGCGGCGGTCCGCGAATCGCCGTGAACCGCCTCGTGTGGAGCCCGGCCCGAAACGCGCTGTACGCGCAGCCGGTGGAGCTCCTGGAGGAGTCCACGCGCTACCGGATCGTCGTGACCCGCGCGCTCGGCGGGCGCAGGGTGGGCGCGCGCTTCACCACCCTCACGGCCACCGCCGCCCTGCGCAAGATGCGCACCCAGCTCGATGACGGCTCTGCCTACGACCGCGCCGGCATCGCCCCCGACGCGCGGGGCCTCGACGTCGTGCGTCCCGACGGCACCCGCACCGTTTTCGCCGCCCCGAGCGTTCTCACGATCACCCGCTTCAACGATGTCGGCGTGGGTCCCCTCATGTCAGAGGTCGTGCCCAACACCGCGGTGCTCGGGGCCGGGCAGTACGCCTTCGGCTCGTTCCTCTCGCCCTCGTGGCTGGATGCCGACCGCACGATTCCCAACCAGCCCACCCGCACGGGCACCCCGGCGGTGACCGGCCGTGAGGAGGTGGGCTTCACGCTGATCGTGCCTGCCGGCCCCAAGCCCGCCGACGGGTTTCCCGTGGCCGTGTTCGGGCCGGGCATCACGCGCTCGAAGTACGACCTGTTCCTCGCCGCCGACGAGAACGCCTCGCGAGGCATCGCCACCGCGGCCATCGACCCCGTCGGGCACGCGTTCGGTCCGCGCAGCGAGGTGGAGGTGACCACCCTCGCCGGCGTGAAGCGCTTCTCGGGGTTCGGCCGCGGCCGTGACCTCGACAGTGACGGGATCGTGACCAACCAGGAGGGCGTGCAGGCCCCGGCCCAGCCCCACCCCAAGGCGAGCGTGGCCCTCCGTGACGGTCTTCGCCAGACCGCGCTCGACAACATGGCGCTGATCCGCGCGATCGGCCGCGGGGTGGACGTGGACGGCGACGGCGCAACCGACCTTCGCCGCGACCGCGTGGGCTACTACGCGCAGAGCCTCGGCGGCATCTACGGCACGATGCTCATGGCCACCGACCAGACTGTGCCCAACGGGTTGCTGAACGTGCCGGGCGGACCGATCCTCGAGATCGCGCGCCTCTCCCCCGGCTTCCGCGACCAGGTCACCGAGCAGCTGCGTGACCGCAAGCCGCCCCAGCTCAACGGCGGCCGGGAGGGCTTCACCGAGTCCACCCCCCTCTTCGTGGATCCACCGGTCACCGCCCCCGCGCGCGGTGCTGTCGAGATCCAGGACACCGGGGCGATGGCCAATTGGATCGACCGCTCCGGCAGCCCTGAGACCTTTGCCCCGCTGCTGCGCCGCCGGCCCGCGCCCGGCGTGGGACCGAAGAAGATCGCCTACCAGATCGCCTTCGGAGATCAGACCGTGCCGAACCCCACCAGCGCGACGATCGTGCGCAACGGGCTGCTGGACGTCACCTCGCTCTACCGCAACGACCGCACCCCCACCGCAAGTACCAACCCCCACGGGTTCCTGCTCGATCCCCGGGTCACGGGCCGCAACCTCGGCCAGCGCCAGGTGGTGGAGTTCCTGGCTTCGGAGGGCGAGTCGATCATCGACCCCGACGGTGGCCAGAATGTGTTTGAGACCCCGGTGATGGACCCCCTCACGCTCGAGAAGCTCAACTACCCGCTGGCCCCGGCCACCGGCGAGCCGCCGGCCGAGCAGGCCCTGCCGCCGCTGCGGCTCATCGTGTCCCCCCAGCGCGTGCGGGCCGGCAAGCGCAGGCGGCTGCGCCTTCGGGTGACGAAGCAGGCCGGCGACAGGGCCCGGCCGGTGCGCGGTGCGCTGGTACGGGTAGGTAAACGGCGAGTTCGCACAAACCGCCGCGGCCGCGCCGTGGTGCGCGTGCGCTTCGTCCGTGCCGGCCGGCCCTTCATCTCGGCCTCGCGCGCGGGGTTCTTCCCGGGTTACCGGGCGGTCCGCGTTCTTCGCCGCCGCCGGTAGCTTCGCCCGGCGCCGACCTGGACGCCGTGCTCACCGCCGCGGGCGCCGCCGTGGCCGTGGCCGTGGAACTGCTCGAGGCCCTCGCGATCGTGCTCGCCGTGGGCACGAGCCGGCGCTGGCGGGATGCGGTGCTCGGGGCGGCAGCGGGCGCAGTCGCCTGCCTCGTGCTCGCCGTGCTGCTCGGGCCGGTCCTGCTGGCCAACGTGTCCCTTGACGTGCTTCGGATAGCGATCGGCGCCCTCCTGCTGCTGCTGGGGATCGAGTGGCTTCGCAAGGGCACCCTGCGCCTGGCCGGACGCCGGGCGCGGTCCTCTTCGCAGGCCGAGTATGAGGAGACGCGCGAAGAGCTCGAGGGCTCCCCCCTCCCCCCGGTTGGCCAGGCCGACTGGGCGGGCCGCGCGGTGGCCTTCAAGGGGGTGCTGCTCGAGGGGGTCGAGGTGGTGTTGATCGTGAGCGCCCTCGCGGCGCGACCCGGGGCCCGGACTCCGGCGCTGGTGGGCGCGGGCCTCGCCACGGTGGCGGTGATCGCGGGTGGCGCGGCCCTGCGGCGGCCGCTCTCGCGCATCCCCGAGACCGAGCTCAAGTACGGCGTGGGTGTGGTGCTCTCGGCCTTCGGTCTCTTCTTCGCGGGCGAGGGGCTCGGCGTGGACTGGCCGGGCGGCGACTTGGCCCTCCTCGGGCTTGCCGCGATTCTCGTGGCGGCCACCCAGGCGCAGATCGCCGCCCTCTCCAGGCACGCCCCGGGGGCGGTTGGGGCGTGAGCTTCCTCGCCGGACTGCGCTCGCTCGTGCTGGGCGAAACGTGGGTGGTGCCCATCGGCGTAGCCATGCTGCTGGGTGGCGCAGCGCTCGGTGAAGGGGTGGCCGACTCGCTGTGGCACGATGGCGGCGCCGTTCTACTCACCGCCGGCGCCGTGATCGTGGTACTGGTATCTGTAGCCAGCGGCGCCCGACGAAGATGAACCCACCCCTCCCCCAGATCGACGGTGTCTCCCACGAGGAGATCACCGTGCGCGGGCTGCGCCGCCACGTGGCCACAGCCGGCCCGGCGGACGGTGAACCCGTATTCCTGCACCACGGGTGGCCGCAGCACTTCTGGGAGTGGCGCCATCTCATACCTGCGCTGGCCGCCGCGGGCCACCGTGTGATCGCGCCCGACTCGCGCGGCTTCGGGTGGACCGAGCACCCCTCCGACGAGGACTTCTCCCACCAGGCCTTCGTCGACGACACCGTGGCCATCTGCGAGACCCTCGGGCTCGAGCGCATCCGCTACGTGGGCCACGACTGGGGCTGCTGGTTCGGCTTCCTGCTCTGCCTGCAACGCCCGGACCTCGTGGAGCGTGCCGTGCTCATGTCCGCGCCGCACCCGTGGCCGCCGGAGCCGGCGCCCGACCTCGAAACGATGAAGCGCATGGGGAGTCTCGCCTACCAGGTGGCGATAGCGGCGCCAGGCGTACCGGACGCGGGCAAGGCCGCTCTCTTTCGCACGATCGCCCAGACGGCCCACGGCCAGCGCTTCTCAGACGAGGAGCTCGAGACCTATATGGCTCCGCTGCGTCGCGCTTCGCAGGTGCGTGCGAGCACGCTCCTCTACCGCAACACCCTGCAGCGAGAGCTCGCGCCGGTGGCCAAGGGCAAGTACCGCGATCAACGTCTGGAGGTACCGGTCCTCTACCTGATGGGTGACGGCGACCCTCTGTTCGACGAGGCCCAGTTCCACGCGCTGCGCGAACACGGCGACCAGGCCATCACCGAGGTGATCCCCGGCGCCGGGCACTTCTTGCCCGAGGAGGCGCCCGACGCGGTGAACGACCGCGTGCTGGCGCACCTCAGCACGTAAGCTTCGAGCCGTGCCAAGCCAACCGACTCTCCTCACCTGTTCCCTCGACGATGGCGGCCCGGGGCTCCATCCCTGCCGCAAGTGCCACGAGGCGCTCAAGGAGGCCGGGCACTCCTACAAAACTGAGATCTTCGACAAGAACCGCCCGATGGGGCTGTTCACGAAGGGCAAGCGCCCGGAGCTCAAGGAGATGACCGGTCAGGAGAAGCTACCGGTGCTGCGCCTGGCCGACGGCATGTACGTGAACGGCTCGAAGAACATCATCGCCTGGGCGAAGAGCAACGCGCCCGCCACCGCCGCCTAGGCCCCGGCGCGGCCCGCGCCTGGGTCACCGGGCCGCACCGCCTGACGAGCCCCGGAGGGGACGTCAGCTGACTGGCGCTTTCCGACCAGATACCGACGGACCAGGCCGGGCTCTTTGATGGCGCCCCGGCCTACCCTGCATGCGGTGCGTATTCCGACCCTGGGGCCCAAGACCCGGCTCGTCCTCCTACTGGCCTCACTCGTCGCCGCCTTCCTGGTGTTCTGGGTGGGCGATTTGCTGTCGGAGGCGCGCGTGCGGGAGTGGGTGGATGCCTTCGGACCCGGCGCGCCGCTGGCGTACGTGGTGGTGTCGGCGCTCCTGGGGCTGGCTCTCGTGCCCGGGCCTCTGCTAGCCGGGGTGAGCGGTCTGCTCTTCGGGGCGGCGCTCGGCACCGCGGTCACCTTGGCGGCTTCGGTGGGGAGCGCCGTGCTCGCCCTCCTCTTGGCCAGGCGTATCGGCCGTGACGGGATGGCCGAAGTGTCGGGCCCGAGACTCGAGCGGGTGGCCGGCGCCCTCGAGCGCCACGGTCTCGTCGCCGTGATCGTCCAACGGCTCACGCCCGGCGTGCCGGACGCCCCGGCCTCATACGCCGCGGGCCTGCTGAAGGTGCGTCCATGGCAGATCGCCCTGGGAACGCTGATCGGAGCGGCGCCACGCGGCTTCTCCTACACCGCACTGGGGTCGACGGTGGACGATCCCACCTCGCCGCTGGGGCTCGTAGCTCTGGCACTGTTGGTGCTCACCGGCGTGACCGGACTGGCCCTCGCCGGACGCCAACTGGCCCGCGCGCGACGCTAGACTCCCGCCTCGCGCGGCTGTAGCTCAGTTGGCTAGAGCGTCTGCTTGCCATGCAGAAGGTCGTGGGTTCGAATCCCATCAGCCGCTTCAGGAAAGCCCCGCTTAGGCGGGGTTTTTCCATTTGTGGGGTGGCTAAATCCAAACTTTGTCCCGAAACTTTGTCCCGAGATCGTCCGGGAGATCGTCGGGAGCCAGCGTCTATCGGCCAAGCGAGGCGTTGATGCGGCGGTCCTGAACCCACGCCTCGAGGTCACTTCGGAGGAAGCGAATGTGGCGCCCGACCCGCAGGTGCGGAAGCTGTCCGCAGCGGACGGCTTCGTAGATCCAGCTCGGCTTGACCGAGAGAAGGCCGGCGGCGGCTTGCGCGTCGAGCAGCGGCTCGGCAAGCGCTGCTTGGGAGCCGTTTTCCGCTGCATCGACAGGGCGGGTGCTCGTGGCGTCGCGGTTCATAGCCGCAGGGGGTCGTCGGGTGCTTTGAAGATGTCTACAACCTCGTCGGGAGCGGGGAGCTCGTCGGATCCGATCTGAGGCTGGCGACGGGTTCCTGTGGTCGTGGTTGGCGCGATCTGGATCTTCTGTGCCTTGCCTGAGCCGATCACAAAGCACGCGCCGGGTTGCAGG
>JBBJNU010000078.1:0-7816 GCA_037721005.1 Thermoleophilaceae bacterium
CCCTTAGGGTGGCGCCCCATGGCCCAGCCGACCGAGAACGGGCGCGTTCCCGTCCCGCGCGACAACGAGGACGACTACACGCGCGCGGCCGCGGACCAGCGGCGCAAGTTCGCCGAGGACCGCTGCGGCGCACGACTCGAGCACGTGTCGAGCTACTCGTTCGATCCGGCCACAGTGCAGGGCAACGTCGAGCACTTCGTGGGCGCGGCGCAGGTTCCGATCGGCCTCGCCGGGCCGCTCTTGGTGGACGGCGAGCACGCGCAGGGTGAGTTCTACGTTCCTCTGGCCACCGCCGAGGGCACGCTCGTGGCGAGCTACAACCGCGGGATGCGCCTGCTTCACGAGGCGGGTGGGGTGAAGACCACGATCATGGACGACCGCATGCAGCGCGCCCCGGTGTTCCTCTTCGAGAGCGCCCGCGAGGCGCGCGACTTCAACGAGTGGATCGACGAGCACTTCGACGAGATCCGGGAGGCCGCCGAGGCAACGACAAGCTCGGGAAAGCTCCAGGACATCGAGCGCTACAGCGCCGGGCGCATGCTCTACACGCGCTTCAACTACACCACGGGCGACGCCGCCGGTCAGAACCTCACGGGCAAGGCCACCGCGGCGGCCTGCGCGTGGATCGTGGCCAGCCACAAGCCCATCGAGCGCTTCTTCCTCGAGGGAAGCTTCGCCACCGACAAGAAGACCTCGCGGGTGAACATGCTCAACACGCGCGGCAAGCGGGTGATAGCCGAGGCCACCATTCCCAACGCGCTGTTCGAAAGCGTCACGCGCTCGAACACCGAATCGATGTACCGCGCCCGGCAGGTGTCGAACCTCGGGGGCTTCATGTCGGGCGTGAACAACAACGGCGCCCACTCAGCCAACGGGATCACCGCCATGTTCATCGCAACGGGCCAGGACGCCGCCAACGTGGCCGAGTCCTCGGCGGCCTTCGTGTACGCCGAGATGCGGCCCAACGGCGACTACTACTACTCGATCACCATCCCGGCGCTCATCGTGGCCACGTACGGCGGCGGCACGGGTCTGGCCACCCAGCGGGAGTGCCTGGAGCTGCTGGGCTGCTACGGCAAGGGGGGCGTGCGCAAGCTCACGGAGATCGTGGCCGCCACCGTGCTGTGCGGCGAGCTGTCCCTGGGCGCGGCGGCGGTGGCGGGGGAGTGGGTGGACGCCCACGACCAGCACGGGCGCAGCAGGCCTTAGAACACGATCGCCTGGCGCACGGCTTCGCCACTGGCGAGCCGGTCGAAGCCCTCGTTGACCTCGTCGAGGGAGATCCGGTGGGTGAGCAGACGGTCCACCGGGAGGCGCCCGGCGAGGTAGAGGTCGATGTAGCGGGGAATGTCGAGGGCGGGCACGCAGGAGCCGAGGTACGAGCCGCGCAGCGTTCGCTCCTCGGCGACCAGGGTGACCGCAGGGATCTCCAGCTGGCGGCTCGGATGCGGAAGCCCGACAGTGACCGTGGTGCCCCCTCTGCGGGTGGCGGCGTAGGCCTGGGCGAGCACCTTCTCGCTGCCCACTGTCTCGATCACCTTCTCCGCGCCGCCACCGGTGGCCAGGCGTACGTCCTCGACCGCCGAGTCGCCCGCAAGCACGGTGTGATCGGCGCCCAGCTCACGAGCCAGCTCGAGCTTCTCTGGCACCACGTCCACCGCCACGATGTCCACCGCCCCGGCCGCCCGCGCTCCCAGAAGCGCGGCCAGGCCCACTCCGCCGAGGCCGAAGATGGCCACCCGCTCACCCACCCTTACGCTTGCCGAGTTCACCACCGCGCCCACGCCCGTGAGCACGGCACACCCGAAGAGAGCGGCCACGTCGAACGGCAGTGATCTGTCCACCTGGACGGCGGACCGGGCGGACACCACCACGTGATCGGCGAAGGCCGAGACCCCGAGGTGGTGGTGCATCACGGCATCGCCGTCGTGGCTCCACCGCCGATCACCGCTCAGCAGCGACCCCGCCCCGTTGGCCACGGCGCCTGGATCGCACAGCGCGGGCCGGGCGGCCCGGCAAGGCTCGCAGGCTCCGCACGAGGGCACGAAGCACATCACCACGTGGTCGCCCTCCGCGAAGCCCTCGGTGCCGGCGCCCACCTCCACCACCTCCCCGGCCGCCTCGTGACCCAGCACCATCGGCATCACGCGCGGGCGCGAGCCGTCGATCACCGAAAGGTCCGAGTGGCAGAGGCCGGCCGCTCCCACGCGCACGAGCAGCTCCCCGGGTCCGGGTGGGGCCAGCTCGAGATCGGCCACCTCGAGCGGGCGCGACTCGGCGTAGGGAGCGGGCAGACCCATCTCTCGGAGAACGGCGCCGCGGACTTTCATCCGGCCACCAGCCGTTCGAGGGCTCCGCGCAGTGGCTCGGGTATCTCGACGGGGCACCGATCCGCCCGGCCCACGAACACGTGCACGAACCAGCCTGTGGCCACCAACTCGTCACCCTCGCGCGAGATCGCGAGCTCGTAGCGCACGCTCGAGCGCCCGAGCTTGCCCACCCGCAGATGCACGCGCACGGCCTCGGGGAAGGCCACCGCGGCCTTGTACTCGCAGTGCGACTCGGCGCATACCCCGATCACCTCGCCGTCCGCGATGTCGAGCCCGCCCTGGGTGATCAGCCACTCGTTGATCGCCGTGTCGAAGAAGGAGAAGTACTCCACGTTGTTCACGTGGCCGTATACGTCGTTGTCTTTCCAACGCGTCTGGATGGTCTGGGTGTGGGGGTAGTCGGAAAGCGGGTTCATGGGCCGGCGGGAAGTCTCGCCTATCGTCAGTCGGGATGGCTCCGCGAGAAGAGAACACCGGCCGGGCGCTCGAGATCACCGATCTCGTGAAGCGCTACCCGACGGGTACGGAGGCCCTGCGCGAGGTCTCGCTCGACATCGAGACCGGTGAGTTCTTCGGGTTGCTCGGGCCCAACGGGGCCGGCAAGTCCACCCTCATCCACTGCGCCACCGGGCTCGCCCAGCCCACCTCGGGCTCCATCCGCGTGTTCGGGCACGACGCCATCGACCACTACGCCGAGGCCCGCCTCGCGGTGGGCCTCGCACCCCAAGATCTCAACCTCGACTGGTTTCTCACCCTGGAGGAGACCCTCGACTACCACGGCGGCTACTTCGGGATGCCCAAGAAGGAGCGCAAGGAGCGCACCGCGGAGCTGCTCGAGGCCTTTTCGCTGAGCGAGAAGAAGGACGAGCGCACGCAGACCCTGTCGGGTGGCATGAAGCGCCGGCTGATCCTGGCGCGGGCGCTCATGCACCGTCCGCGACTGCTCATCCTCGACGAGCCCACCGCGGGGGTGGACGTGGAGCTGCGCCTCGAGCTGTGGCAGTACGTGCAGCGCATCAACGAGGAGGGCACCACGATCCTGCTCACCACGCACTACCTCGAGGAGGCCGAGCGCCTCTGCGACAAGATCGCCTTCATCAACGACGGCCAGATCGTGGCCACGGGCACCAGTCCTGAGCTGGCTGCTCAGTTCGGGGTGGCCACCCTCGAGGACGCCTACCTCGAGCTGGTGGGCCGCAAGGAGCTCTCGCGCGCCAAGCCAGAGGAGGTCGTGTCTTGACCGCGACGCAGATCCGCTTCTTCTCGCTCGTGCGCCGGGAGTGCAGCCGCTTCTTCAAGATCAAGCGCCAGACGCTGGGCGCCCCGCTGCTCGAGACCTTCCTCTACATCTCGGTGTTCGGCGCGGCGCTGGGCTCGCGGATCGATGAGCTGCACGGCATCGACTACGTGGTGTTCATCATCCCGGGGCTGATCATGATGGCCTGGGCGATCAACGCCTTCTCCAACAACGCCTCCTCCATCCTCCAGCAGAAGTTCCAGCGCGCGATCGACGACCAGCTCTCGTCGCCCGCTTCACCGGTCGAGCTGCTGCTGGCGTTCACCCTCGGGGGGTTCCTGCGCGGGATGATCGTGGCAGCCCTCACCTTCACGGCGTCGTCGATTCTCGTGGGGGTGCCCGTCGATCACGCGCTGGTGTTGATCCCGTCGCTCTTCCTCGTGGGCTTCTTCTTCTCCCAGCTCGGTGTGCTCGTGGGTGTGAGGGCCGAGCAGTTCGACGACGTGTCCTTTGCTCAGACCTTTGTGTTGCAGCCGCTCATCTTTCTCGGCGGCGTCTTCTACTCTGCGTCGCTCCTACCCGAGCCGTTTCAGACCCTCACCCACTTCGATCCGGTCTACTACATGATCAGCCTCGTTCGCTACGGATTCCTGGGCTATACCGAGGTGAACATCGCGCTGTCGCTCGCGGTGCTCACGGCGGCCACGCTGGCGCTCTTCGCGGTGAACCTGCGCATGTTTTCGACGGGCGCTCGCCTCCGCGCATGAAGCGCCTTGCCTCAGGTCTGGTGATCCTGGCTGCGCTCGCAACGGGTTGCGGCTCGGAGCCGCCGCCGTCCGAATCGGCGAAGGCTGGCGACGCGCCGCGCCAGGACGCGGAGCCGACGCTTGATGCCTCCGCGCCGCGGGCGGCGTTGAGCGCCCAGCGCAAGAAGCCGTCCGCGGCCAGAAGCCGCGCCAGGGTGGTGGAGGTGCTGCCTCCGGGCAACCGCTCGGCTGCCAAGTCCGAGGCGGCCACCGACGGAGAGAAGCTTCCCGACCGCGTGCTCGAGCAGAACAAGCGCCTCAGACGCGAGGTGGATCATCTCAAGGCGCTCGAGGCCGAACAGCGACGCGTGGAGCTTGCTCTGGGTGGCGGCGTCGGCGCCTTCTACGACGCGCCGCTGCAGTTGGGCGCCAGCGGCCTGGGCTGGCCGGTGTCCGGGTCGGTGGTGTCGCCCTTCGGCCAGCGGTGGGGACGCTTGCACGCCGGCGTGGACATCGCGGCTCCGGCGGGCACGGTGATCCGCGCCTCCCAGGACGGGGGTGTGGCGATCGCGGGACCCACGGGCGGTTACGGCAACTACGTGTGCGTTCAGCACACCACCCGGCTGAGCACGTGCTACGCGCACCTGTCGCGGTTTCTCACCCGCAAGGGTGCGGTCGTGCGTCAGGGGCAGGCGATCGGCTTGGTGGGATGCACGGGGCACTGCTTCGGCGACCACCTGCACTTCGAGACCCGGGTCGACGGCCAGCCCGTGGACCCTCTGACCTACCTCTAGATCAGGCAGCCTGGCGGGCGACGGCGCGCCCCGACGTGTCGGTGATCAGGTCGGTGACGAGGGCAGGGTCATCCCATATCGGGATGTGGCCGCAGTCGGGCAGGACCACCGAGCGGGCACCGGGCACGTTGAGGCGCACGGGGCGGATCAGTCGGTCGAGCTGCCCGAAGGCCAGCGTGAGGGGCACCCTGATCAGCTCCGACCCGCGGAAGTAGCTCTCTCGCATCGCCGTGCTCGTGGCCTCATAGGCAGTCGCCCGGGCATAGGAGCGCACCATGCGGCTCGCGGCCTTGCGGGGTACGCGCTCGGGGTGGGCGACCACGTGCGCGAGGGCCAGCTCGCGCGCGCGCGGGGAAAGCATGAGAAGGGGCAGGACCGGACGAAGCATGCGCGCCACCTCGTGCGTGCTCCAGCGGTTCGATGCGCCTCCGGCGCGCAGCGGGACGCCCCAAAGACCTGCCGGGCAGAGGGCGGTGACTGAACGCGCACGCTCCGTCTTGCCCAGCTCGAGCGCCACCCACCCGCCCAGCGAGTTCCCGGCCAGGTGTGCCGCCGCAATCCCCAGATCGTCCATCAGACCGGCGACGGCGCGGGCGAGCGCCGGTGGGTCGGGCCTCACGTCCTCCGGGAGCGCCGGCGACTTGCCAAAGCCAGGAAGGTCGAGAGCCACCACGTCGAAGCGCTCGGCCAGGCGGTCCAGCACCGGGTCCCAGACGCACAGCTCGCCGCCGATGCCGTGAAGGAGTAGCAGCGGCTCTCCGCTGCCTCGGCGTTCGAAGTTCATACGCCTGGTTTCTACCCGACGGGTACCCCTGCGGGCTTCTGGGTGGCGGGAGCCGCCGCCGCCACGTCGGCCGCGCCCGTCACGTCGTTCTCGAGGCGTTCGCCGCGCGCGATCGTGAAGGGCAGGCGAGCGAGCGCGCCGAGGTCTCCCAGGCCGCGACCTATCAATCCCCCGGAATCCCTACCCGAGCCGGCGGCCTGCCAGAGCGAGCCGGGGGTGGGAGCGGGCACGCGGCCCCCGCGGTACCACCAGCGCACGCCCAGGAGGGCGGCGTCGGCCACCGGGCGCGCAGTTCGAAAGATTACGTCGAGGGCCCACGACTCCGGTCCCACGCTGCGCTCGGGCTTGCCTGGATTGATAGCCGCCTCCACTACGGCGCGGGCGACCGAATCAGCCGAGTAGGCAAGCGGAGGGCTCCGCGGCAGGAAGCCCGACGTGCTCGTGACCTGGCGCCAGAGCGGCGTGTCGATCGGCCCCGGGTGCACCATCGTGACTTGCACTGGGCTGCCCGCACCACGCAGCTCCAACCGGAGGGTGTTGAGGAGCCCGCGCAGGGCGTGTTTCGACGCGGAGTAGCTGGAGAAGGTCGGGAGGGGCGCGCGGGCGTTGGCTGAGCCCACCGCCGCGATCACCCCTGCCGAGCGCTCGAGGTGGGGGAGGGCAGCACGCACCGTGTTCACGGCGCCCGTGAAGGTCACAGCGGTGACCTCGTCAAACGCCTCGGCGTCCACCTCGGTGAAGTCGCCGAAGACCGTGGTCGCGGCGTTGGGGACGACGATGTCGAGGCCTCCCATCAGGTGGGCCGCCTCGTCGATAGCGGCCGTCAGGGCCTCCCGGTCGGACACGTCGGCCGGCAGCACATGAGCGCGGCCGCCGTGTTCCTGCACCCGGGCGGCGGCCCGGCCGAGACCGGTCTTGCTTCGGGCGACCAGGGCCACCTCGGCTCCCTCGGCGGCAAAGGCCCGGGCGGTGGCGAGGCCTACGCCGCTGCTCGCGCCGGTGATGAGCACTCGTGCGCCTGGCAGGCGTTGTGGTTGGGAGTTCACCTCCCGGATACGGGGAGGCGGGCGGCGGGGATTACACGGTTATCGCCAGATCCAACGGGGTAAGGCCTGGTCCATGTTCCAAGCCAACGTAGTTGAGGGTGTCCACCGAATCGAGGACTCCTACACCAACTGGTATCTGCTCGAGGAGGAGGGCCGGCTCACCGTGGTGGACACGGGGGTGCCCAGCTCGTGGGGCTCGCTGCAGGACGCGCTGGCCCAGCTCGGGCGGAGTACCGGCGACATCGAGGCGGTCATCCTCACCCACGCGCACTTCGACCACATCGGGTTTGCCGAGAGGGCCCGCAAGGAGCTCGGCGTGCCGGTGTGGGTGCATGAGAACGACGTGCCGCTCACCCGCCACCCAACGCAGTACTCACACGAGCGCCCACGCTCGTACTACCTCGCCACGCAACCCAAGGCGCTGCCCATCGTGGCCTCGTTCGTGCGCGCGCGGGCTTTCTTTCCGACGCCCATCAAGGAGGTAAGGCGCTACGAGGAAGGCCCACTCGCGGTGCCCGGCTCCCCGCAGGTGTTCTTCACGCCGGGGCACACGCTCGGGCACTGCTCGGTTCACCTGCCCGATCGCGACGCCGTGATCGCCGGCGACGCCATCGTGACCCTCAATCCCTATCGCGGCACGGTCGGTCCCCAGATCGTGGCCGGAGCGGCCACCGCCGACAGCGAACGCAACCTGGCGTCACTGGACGCGATCGCGCAGACCGGCGCCACCACGCTCCTGTGCGGGCACGGCGAGCCGTGGCGACAGGGCGTGGAGTCGGCGGTCGAGAGGGCCCGCGCGGTCGGCGCGAACTAACGCCCGCGGCTCAGGGCTGGAAGACGACCTTGATCATGTCGTCTTCCTTCTTCTGGAAGGCGTTG
>JBBJNU010000005.1:0-26135 GCA_037721005.1 Thermoleophilaceae bacterium
ATCGGGCGAGCACCACGAGGTTCTCGCCTCAGCGAACTTGGAAGCCTTCGCCGGTCAGCCGCCCGATGTCGTTCGTCAGCCCGATAACGAACAGCCCGATCACGAGCATGAAGCCGATCACCCCCGAGCGCTCCATCACCACGAGCGGCACCGGCTTGCCTCGCACCTTCTCTACCACCGCCCAGAAGATGTGCCCGCCGTCGAGGGGCAGGAAGGGGAACAGGTTCACGATGGCCAGCGAGAGCGAGATCAACGCGAGAATGGCCACCACGTCGGCGATGTTCGTGAGGATGGTCTGGCGGGTGACCTCGTACGTACCGACGATGCCCGAGATCTCCTTGCGCTGCTCGGCGTTGAAGATCCGCGCGGGGAGGCTCAGCGTGGTCTTGGTCACAAACCAGAACCGGTCGAGCGACGTGGTCAGGGCCTCGCCCAGTGGCAGGGTTTCCCGGGGCCCGGCTGCGTACCCGAAGCCGATCCGGGGGCGCTTCTCCGCGGCGTCGTAGATCGGCGTGATCGTGATCGGCATCCGCGCTCCGTCGCGCTCGACCACGAGCTCGGCCGGCTTCGCGGCCTTGCATCCGTCACGCTGGGCGCCCGCGCAGCGATGGGTGGCGATCTGCGTCGACAGCGCGATCGGCTCGCCCATCTTTCCGTCCACGGAGATCAGGCGGTCCCCGGGCTCGAGCGTGGTTGCCGCCGGGTAGCCCTTTTCGATCGTTCCGACGCGATCGCTGCCGGTCTCTCCCCCGATGAGCCAGAAGAAGCTGAGCAGCAGCACAAAGGCCACGATCATGTTCACGCCCGGACCCGCGAGAATCACCGCGATGCGCTTCCAGGGCTTCTGCGCGTGGTACGCACGGTCGCGCACCTCCTCGGGCAACTCCTCGTCGGGGTTCATGCCGGTGATCTTCACGTAGCCGCCCGCGGGGATCAGGCCGATCGCGTACTCGGTCTCGCCCCGCCGGCGCGAGAAGATCGTGGGGGGGAAGAACAGGGAGAACTTCTCGACCCGCATGCCCACCATCTTGGCCACGGCGAAGTGACCGAGCTCGTGAAGGATCACGAGGATGATGAATCCCAGCGCGGCGAGGATCACGCTGAGGAAGGTCACGCCGGCACCCCTTCGACGTGGCTGCGCGCGATCTCCCGGGCATGGGAGTCCACCGTGTAGAGATCCGCGAAGTGGCCCACCGGCGCTACCGGGATGGCGTCGAGCGAGCGCTCGACCACCTCGGCGATTCCGGCGAACGGCATCCGGCCGTCGAGAAACGCGTGAACGGCCACTTCGTTGGCCGCGTTGAGCACGCACGGTGCGGTGCCGCCCGCCTTGCCCGCCTCGATCGCCAGCGCCAGGCACGCGAAGGTGTCGAGGTCGGGCTCCTCGAAGGTCAGCGAGCCGAGGGCAGCAAGGTCGAGCGCCTGCACGGGCACGTCGGCTCGCTCCGGGTAGTGCAGCGCGTAGGAGATGGGGATTCGCATGTCCGTGGGGCCCACGTGAGCGAGCAGGGCCGTGTCGTTGAGCTGGATCAGGGAGTGCACGAGGGACTGTGGGTGCACGACCACGTCGATGCGGTCATAGCCCACCCCGAAGAGGTGATGCGCCTCGATCACCTCGAGCCCCTTGTTCATCAGGGTCGCGCAGTCCACGGTGATCTTGCCCCCCATGTCCCATGTGGGGTGAGCGAGGGCGTCCTGGGCGGTGATGCCCGACAGGTCGGTGCGCCCGCGGAAGGGGCCGCCGGACGCCGTGAGCACCAACCGGTCCACAGTGCCGGGCGCCTGGCCCGCCATGAGCTGGAAGAGGGCCGAATGCTCGGAGTCCACCGGGAGGATCTGGGCCCCGGTGGCCTCGGCCAGCGCCATCACCAGCTCGCCACCCACAACGAGGCTTTCCTTGTTGGCCAGCGCGAGGTCGATCCCCTCCCCGAGCGCGGCCACCGTGGGTCCAAGGCCCGCCGAGCCCACCAGGGCGTTGAGCACCAGATCGCACTCGGTGTCGGTGATCAGCTCGATGAGCCCCTCGGCGCCGGAGAGCACCCGCCCGCCCGTCCAACGCTCGGAAGCGCGGGCGGCGGCGTGGGCGTCGGCGAGGGCGATCCGGTCCACCCCGTGGGTCTCTGCCTGCTCGAGCAGCAGCTCCGAGTTCGAGTGCGCCGCCAATCCCACCACTTCGACGGCATCGCTCCCTGAGATCACGTCCAGGGCCTGGATGCCGATCGAGCCGGTCGAGCCGATTACGAGGATCCTGCGCACGCGCCTGAGTGTAGGAGGGGTCGCTGGTGGCTCAGGCAGCGGCCGCGTCCGGGCTGCCCAGCAGGTCGAGCAGAGCTTCCACGACCTGGGGGTCCAACTGCGTGCCGGCGCAACCCACCAGCTCGGCGCGGGCCACGGCGGCGGAGAGCGCCGCGCGGTACGGGCGCTGAGAGGTCATCGCGTCGTAGGTGTCGCAGGCGAAGATGATGCGGGCGCCGAGGGGGGATCGCCTCGCCCGCAAGCCCGTCCGGGTAGCCGGCGCCGTCCCAGCGCTCGTGGCCGGCTCGCACGAGCGGTCGAACATCGGCGAGAAACTCGACGGGGCCAGGATCTGGTCGCCGGATCACCGTGTGGCGCTCCACCAGCAACCGCTCGGATTGCGTGAGTGGACCGGGCTTGTTGAGCACGCTCTCGGGTATCGCGAGCTTGCCGATGTCGTGGAACGCGGCGCCGAAACGAAGCGTGCGCAGATCGCCCTCGCCCAAACCGAGCACCCGGCCGAGGGCCTCGGCGTTCGCGGCGATCGCGCGCGAATGCGGTGCGGTGCAGCGAGAGGAGCGCAGCCCCGATCGCAGGTCGGGGCACCGAAGAGGCTCTCAGCCGTACCCGAACGCCACGGCCGCGTAGTAGCCCACCACCACTGTGAAGAACACGGCGTCCAGACGGTCGAGCACGCCGCCATGGGGACCCATGAGCGCGCCGGTGTCCTTCACCTCGAGATCGCGTTTCAGAGAAGACTCGAAGAGATCGCCCAGTGGTGCCGCCAGGGCCACGCAGAAGCCGATGGCGAGTGCCTCCCAGCCGCCGAGCCAGTCCTGGTAGAGCCCCGCGGCCCAGAAGAAGAAGGTGGCGCCCACCACACCCGCCACCAGACCTTCCACGGTCTTGTTTGGAGAGATGTCGGGCGCCAGCAGGCGCCTCCCGTAGGCCCGCCCGCCGAGGTAGGCGGCTGTGTCTCCGAGAAAGGTGGCCAACAGCACATCGAGCAGCAGGCCGTCCCCGTGCTCGAGCTCGCGTAGGAGCATCGCGTGCACGAGGGGCAGGCCCACCCACACGATCCCGAACACCGTCGCCGCCATGCCCCACGCCACGTTGTCCATCCGGGCTCGCGTGAGCGCGAGCAGGAAGATCAAGGGAAACGCGGCCACCAGGGCGATCAGCACGTCCGCGCGGTCGGCGAAGAGGGCCACGAGCACCATCCCGGCGATCGTGAGGTAGCCCGCGAGGTCGACCGGCCGCGCACGGCGCATCAGCGTGTACAGCTCGCGCAGGGCCAGCACCCCGAGCAGGATCAGCCCGATCGCGAAGACCGTGCCGCCGGCCAGCACGATGGCCAGCGCGAAGATCACGGCCGGGATGGCGAAGAGGATCCGCCGCCCGAGGTCCGAGCCGCGCTTCTCGCGCTCCGGGGTAATCAGGTCGGGAGCCCGGCGACCCAGACGCGAGCTCATCGGGCCCCGTAGCGCCGCCGGCGGTGCGCGTATTCGGCCAGGGAAGCCTCGAAGGCGGCGCGATCGAAGTCCGGCCACAGCTCGTCGCGGAACACGAACTCCGAGTAGGCGCACTGCCACAGCAGGTAGTTCGAGATGCGCTGCTCGCCGCTCGTTCGTATCAGCAGGTCGGGATCGTGCATGTCGGGTGCGTAGAGCTCGCGGCGGAACTCTTCTTCGGTCTCACCCGTGAACTTTCGCGCCGCGTCCACGATCTCCGCTCGGCCGCCGTAGTTGAAGGCCACGAAGAGGGTGATTCGCGAGTTTCCGGCCGTCACGCCCTCGGCCCAGTCCATCTTCTCGCCCAGTTCGGCCGGCACGCCCTCACGCCGCCCGATGAAACGCATCCGCACCCCCTCCGCGTCCAGCTCGGGGGTCTCGCGATCGATGCGCTGGCCGAACATGGCCATCAGCCCCTGCACCTCCTCGGGCGAACGGCTCCAGTTCTCGGTGGAGAACGAGTACACGGTGAGCTCGGCCACACCCAGCCGCGCCGCGTCGCGCAGACGCTCCTTCACCACGTCCGCGCCCGCCTGGTGGCCTTCGATCACCGGCACTCCACGCCCCTCGGCCCAGCGCCCGTTGCCGTCGGTGATGATGGCGACGTAGCGGGGAGAACCTTCCCCGCTCACACCTGCAGGATCTCTTCTTCCTTGCCGGCCAGCACGGAGTCGATCAAGCCGCTGTGCTGGTCGGTGAGCTTCTGCAGCTCGGTCTCGGCGCGGTGCTCGTCGTCGGCGCCGATGTCGCCCTCCTTCTTGAGCTCGCGCAGGTCCTGCATCACCTCGCGGCGCGTGTTACGGATGGCCACGCGGCCCTGTTCGGCGATCCCGTGCACCACCTTCACCATCTCGCGCCGGCGCTCTTCGGTGAGCTCGGGAATCGAGATCCGGATGAGGTTGCCGTCGTTGGAGGGGGTGAGCCCAACGTCGGACTCGATGATCGCCTTCTCGATGGCCTTGATCGAGGACTTGTCGTAGGGGGTGATCGTGAGCAGCCGGGCCTCGGAGGCGGAGATGTTCGAGAGCTGCTTGAGCGGCGTGACCGAGCCGTAGTAGTCCACCTCTACCCGGTCGAGCAGCTGGGGCGAGGCACGGCCGGTGCGCACGCTGGAGAACTCACCACGCGTGGCCTCGACCGACTTGCCCATGCGGTCGCCGGCATCGTCGAGGAAATCCTTGACGATGTCGTCATCCATCTGTGCTCACCACGGTCCCCACTCGCTCGCCGCACACTATGCGATCGATGTTGGCCTCGTCGTCCATGTTGAACACGTGGATCGGAAGGTCGTTGTCCATGCACAGGGACAGCGCGGTGGAGTCCATGACCTGCAGCTGGCGCTCAATCGCCTCGCGGTGGGAGATGGTCGAGATGAACGCGGCGCTCTCGTCCTTCCGAGGGTCGGCGGTGTAGACCCCTTCCACCCCGTTCTTGGCCATGAGAATCACCTCGGCGCGGATCTCGAGAGCGCGAAGGGCGGCGGCCGTGTCCGTCGTGAAGAACGGGTTGCCGGTGCCCGCGGCGAAGATCACCACGCGCCCGCGCTCCAGGTGGCGGATGGCCCGGCGGCGGATGTAGGGCTCGGCGACCTCGGAGATGGTGATGGCCGAGAGGGTGCGCGTCACGGCGCCGGCCTTCTCGAGGGCATCCTGGAGGGCCAGCGCGTTCAACACGGTGGCGAGCATGCCCATGTAGTCGCCGGTGGCCCGGTCCATTCCCGCGGCGGCGCCGGCCAGGCCGCGGTAGATGTTGCCCCCGCCGACCACCACGGCCACCTCCACCCCGCGCTCAGCAACGAGCTTCACCTGGCGGGCGATCGCCTGGATGCGGTCCGGGTCTGCCCCGTATTCGAGCTCTCCCATCAGCGCCTCGCCCGACAGCTTCAGGAGGATGCGACCGAACTTGGCCGACTCCTCCTGCGGAGGGGGCACCGCTAGTCCCCGATCTGGAAGCGGGCGAAGCGGCGCACGACCACATTCTCGCCCGTACCGGCCGACAGCGCCGCGCGCATCTCCTCGATCGTGGCGCCGTCGTGCTTGTCCGAGTTCACGTGGGGCTGGTTGAGTAGCACGTTCTCCTCCAGCCACTTGCGCATACGCCCCTCGGCGATCTTCTGCTGCACCCCCTCGGGCTTGCCCTCCTCGCCGGCCTGCTCGGCAAAAACGCGCATCTCGCCTGCGCGAACGTCCTCAGGAACGTCCTCCTCGGACACGTAGAGCGGGCTGGCCGCAGCCACGTGGGAGGCCACCTCCCGAGCGAACTCGGCGAAGTCGTCGTTGCGGGCCACGAAGTCGGTCTCGCAGTCCACCTCCACGAGAGCACCGACCCTGCCGTTGTGGTGCACGTAGGAGTGCACGAGCCCTTCGCTGGCCGCTCGCTCGCCGCGCTTGGCAGCCTTGGCCTGACCCTTCACGCGCAGAAGCTCGATGGCCTTATCCATGTCCCCACCGGTCTCCTGCAGGGCGCCCTTGCAATCCATCATCCCTGCGCCGGTGCGCTCGCGCAGCTCCTTCACGTCCTGTGCGGAGACGGTGCCGCTCACCCGTTGCCCTCGTCCGGATCGAAGGTGCGCTGCTCGCCCGGGGGCGTGGCGGGAGCGGGAGCCGCAGGCGCGGCAACGGGTTGGGGCTGCTCGGCCTCGCCGGCGGCCTCCTGCGCCTCGCGAGCCGCCTGCTCCTCGGCCTCGCGCTTGGCGGTCTCCTCGGCCTCCTTGCGCTGGCGCTCCTCGGCCTCGCGCTGGGCTGCCTCCTCGGCCTCGCGGCGCGCGGCCTCCTCCTCGGCGCGAAAGCGCTCGCGCTCCTCACCCACAACCCCCGCGATGGCCTCCACGATGAGCTTGCAGGAACGGATCGCGTCGTCGTTGCCCGGGATCACGTAGCTCACGGGGTCCGGATCGCAGTTCGTGTCGGTGAGGGCGATGATCGGGATGTTCAGGCGCTGGGCCTCGCGCACCGCGATCGTCTCGGTCTTCATGTCCACCACGAACATGGCGTCGGGCGGACGTTGCATGTCGGCCACGCCGCCCAGGTTGAACTCGAGTTTGTCGCGCTCCTTGGTGGCAGCAATGCGCTCGCGGGTGGGGAGCAGGTCCATCGTGCCGCTCTCGGTCCAGTCCCTGAGCTCGTGCAGGCGCTTGATGCGCTTCGACACGGTCTGGAAGTTGGTCAGCAGTCCACCGAGCCAGCGCTTATCCACATAGGGCATCCCGGCCGCCCTGGCCGCCTCGGCGACCGTGTCGCGGGCCTGCTTCTTCGTGCCCACGAACAGGATGGTTCCGCCCCGGCTTCCCACGGCCGAGGCGAACTCCTGGGCGCGCCCGAGGAGGACCTCGGTTCGCTGCAGATCGATGATGTGGATGCCGCCGTTCTCCCCGAAGATGAACCGCCGCATCTTCGGATTCCAGCGCCGTGTCTGGTGGCCGAAATGCACGCCGGCCTCCAGCAGGTCCTTGAGTGTTACTTCAGCCAACTTTGCTCCCTTTTCGGTGCGGCATTCTCTCCTTCACCGGCCGATCGCGTGGACCCGAGCAGATGCGCTCGGGCAGGGCCACGCCGGTCCGGCGAGGATTTGGATGAGCCCGCAGCATAGAGCCCAAGAACGGAAGCGGGGCGGCCATCGTAGCCGCCCCGCCACCTTCGGACCGCGGACCCGACCACCGGATATAGGGGAAGGGAGGCCGGCCCGCTGGCGTTTACAACGCCGCCGGACTGCGAATCTTGCGCGCGGAGTAAATCTCGCCCCGGCAAGCCCGGAAACGAGACGAGGCGACGGTGAGGTCGCCTCGTCTCCTTCCTTACTTCAGCCTCCGTCTGGCCCTTCGGAGGCTGGCTCCCACCGGGCCGTGTCGAGTGCTCGACGCAGATCGGTGGGTGGTTTGGACTCGCACATCAAGGCTTCCCTGGTGACTGGATGACTAAACCCGAGCACGTTCGCGTGTAAGAACTGGCGGTCCAGTCCGAGGCGGCGCCCACATGCCGTGCCTCCGTAGCGAGGATCGCCGCAAACCGGGTGGTCGATCGCCGAGAGGTGGGCGCGTATCTGATGGGTACGTCCGGTTTCGAGCGTGACCGCCAGGAGAGTCGTGCGGGGCAGCGCATCCAGCACCTTGAAATGGGTCACGGCCTCGCGCGGCTGGTCGGTCTCGGTCGAGACGAGCGTACGGCGATGGCGATCCCGGCCCAGCGGCGCGTCGATCGTGGCCGTGCGGGCCCCGGGCCGTCCGCTCACCAGGGCGAGGTAGCCACGGGTGACCTCACGTTCGCGGATCGCGCGGCTCAGCGCCTCGTACGCGGCCTCTGACTTGGCCACCACCAGCAGCCCCGACGTGTCCCGGTCGAGGCGGTGCACCACCCCCCTGCGGTCGGGATCCTCCCCGCCGGCCGCCCTCCCCGCGAGTGCCTGGGCCAAGGTCCCCTGCCGCCGGCCGGCCCCCGGGTGCACCACCAGGCCTGCGGGCTTATCCACCACGAGCAGGTGCTCGTCCTCATAGGCCACGCCGAACTCCACTGTGAGCTCGGGGTCGCCCCCCTCGGGTAGCGGCGGGGTGGCCACCTCCACCCTCTCGCCCACCGCCAGCCGGTGTGACTTCGGGCGCGGACTGCCGTTCACCGTCACGAGGCCGTGCTCGATCAGCCGCTGCGCCGCAGAGCGAGTGGGCGCCGCCTCGCGGGCCACCAGGCCGGCATCCAGGCGCATGCCCGCCTCGCTATCCGTGGCTTGGAAGAGCATGTCCCGGCTTGGCCTCCGCCACGTAGAGCAACGCCAGCACGCCCAGCACGATCGCGGTGTCGGCCAGGTTGAAGGCCGGCCACGCGACCGGATCGATGAAGTCAATCACCGCCCCCTCCCGTACCCGATCGATGAGGTTGCCGAGCGCTCCGCCGAGCAGCATCCCCACCGGCAGCCAGAGCACGGGCCGCGTGGCGTTGAGGGCGAAGTACACGCAGAGGAGCACGAGCGCACCGGCGATCAGAATCGAGACGACCACCGTCTGGCCCTCCAGGAAGCCGAACGCCACTCCGCGGTTGCGGGTGTTCGTGAGGTCGAGACCGAAGAAGACGTTCTCGCTCTGCCCCCGTTCGATGGAGTTGACCACGATCTGCTTCGACCCTTGGTCGAGCGCGATCACGGCCACTGTTGCCGCGAGCGCGCGCACCCAGCCGGCCACGCGACTCACTGGCGCTCCTAGCCCCGGATGGCGCCGGACACGAGGCCGCCCACGATCAGCAGCACGATCGTGCCCACCATCGGGCTGAGATCGAGGGCGCCCGGCCCGATGCGGACCATCGGCAGAAAGCGCCGGAAGAGACCGAGGTAGGGGTTCACCACATCTCCCACGAAGCCCAGCACGGCGCTGAGGTAGCGGTTGTAGGGCATCCGCGGGATGAACGAGACGATGATCTGGATGAAGATCAGGACCACGAACACCGTCACGAGCGTGTCCACGTAGTCGGCGACGTCGCCGCGGCCGATGGAGAGCGCCAACGGGGTCATTTCGTGGACTCACCCACCACGAGGTCCACCGCGGCACCGAGGGCCTCGGCCAGGCCCTTCTCCTCGAGCACCTCGAGACCCTTCTCGGTCAGGCCGCCCGGTGTGGCTACGCGGCTCCGCAGCCCCGCGGCGTCCAGATCGTTCGCGTCGAGGTGGGCGGCGGTACCCGCCATGGTCTCGACCACCAGCCGGGTCGCCTGGCGGGGGTCGAGACCGTGGCGCGCGCCTGCATCTGTCAGGGCCTCCACCACCATGGCCAGGAACGCCGGCCCGCACGACATGAGCGCCATCGCCGGCTCGAGCAGCCGCTCCTCGAGCGGGATGACCACGCCGCAACGGCCGAAGAGCCGCATCACCTCGTCCTCAGGGCCCTCTTCGGCCAGCTCTCCCGGCGCGTAACAGATCACCCCGCGCCCGACCTCCGCCGGGATGTTCGGCATGAAGCGGTAGACCGGCGTGTCGGGGTAGGCGTGCTCAAGCCGCGCGGTGGACACCGTGGCGACGATCGACGCCACGGCGCGCGCCTCGCCCTTGGTCTCTATCGCCACCTCGTCGAGCTGGGCCGGCTTGTGCGCGAGCACCACCAGATCGGCGTCCCGGGCGAGCGCGGAATTGGACTCGGCGACGGTGCCCGAGATCTCCTTGGCGAAGGCCTCTGCCCGGACGGCATCCGGGTCGAACACGATCGCCGGCTCTCCGAGCCCCCGCGCGAGTGCCGAGGCCATGCTGCCCGCGCCTATGAACCCGAGCTTCATCCGGGCGCGGACTCTAGACGCGTCCGGGTCAGCTCTGGTTGAAGAAGCCCTTCTCGATCAACCGGGCCTTCTCCTCCGCGGACACGTCCACGTTGCGCGGTGTGAGCAGGAAGACCTTGTCGGCGATGCGCTGCATGCCGCCGTCGAGCGCGTAGGTGAGGCCCGAGGAGAAGTCGATCAGGCGCTTCGAGAGGTCGGCATCGATGCCCTGCAGGTTGAGTATCACCGGGATCGAGTCCTTAAACTGGTCGGCGATCTGCTGGGCGTCGTTGAAGCTCTTCGGCACCACGAGATGCACCTGGAGGTCCCCGCCCGACCCGTTGCCCGAGGACGCCACTGGACGCAGCACCCGGGTCTCGCGTCCCGAGTCGCGCGGCGGTGAGTCGTCGGCGAAGATGTCGTCGAACTCGTCGCGGCGGCGGCGCTGCAGGCGCCGCACGTTCGGGCGCTCGCGGTAGCGGTCCTCCATCTCGGACTCCGGCTCGGGCTCGGGCACCGCCTCGTAGCGCGGCTCCTCCTCCTCGGCGAGGCCGAAGTACACGAGTGCCTTGTGCCAGGTGTCTGAGACAGCCATCGGGGGTTGGGGTTCGCGGACAGGGGCTAAAACCCTTCGCCATAACTTACCGGGTAGACCCTGTCCTTTGACCCCTGTGAGCCATACCTTCGACATTCAGCAAACAGGCCTGACCGGCGACGTGACCGGGGAGGGTCGGCCGATCCTCCTCCTGCATGGGCTCACGGCCACGCGGCGCTACGTTCTCCAGGGCTCCAGCCTGCTGGCCCGCCAGGGGTTCCGCGTTGCGTCCTATGACGCCCGCGGCCACGGCGAGTCCGCGCCCGCTCCCGAGCCGGGCGCCTACGAGTACCGCGACCTCCTGGAGGATCTGCGCGCAGTGCTGGACCTGCTCGACCTCGACCGCCCAGTGCTCGCCGGCAGCTCGATGGGCGCCGCCACAGCGCTGGCGCTCGCGCTCGAAGAGCCCGAGCGTGTGTCGGCGCTCGTGCAGATCACCCCGGCCTACGAGGGTGAGCCCCGCTCGGAGGACCTCGAAGAATGGGATTGCCTCGCCCGCGCGCTCGACAAGGCGGATATCGATGCGTTTCTCGAGCTCTCCGGGGTCAACCGCATACCGGAGCGCTTCCGGGAGATTGCCCTCAAGGCCGTGCGCCAGCGCCTCGAGCGCCACAGGCGCCTGGACGCCGTCGCGGATGCCCTGGGGGTGGTGCCGCGCTCGGCAGCGTTCGACGGGCTAGATGGGCTGAACACGCTTGACGTGCCGGTGCTGGTCGTCGCAAGCCGCGACGACACCGACCCGGGCCATCCACTGGGGGTGGCCGAGGAGTACGCGCGCCGGCTGCCGCGGGCAAAGCTCGTGGTCGAGGACGAGGGAGAGTCGCCGCTGGCCTGGCGCGGATCGAGCCTCTCGAAGGCGGTCGCCGAGTTCCTCGCCGACCCGCCTTAGGTTCTTAGACGTACAGCGCGGACCCGATCCTCACGATCGTGGCCCCCTCCTCCAAAGCCACCGCGTAGTCCTGAGTCGTGCCCATCGAAAGGCGGGTGAGGCCGTGCTCGTCAGCCAGCTCGGCGAGGCGGGCGAAGTGGCGGCGGTTGTCCTCAGCTCGCTCCACCAATGGCGGCATCGTGGCCAGACCGCCGACGGGCACGGGGCAGCGCGCGATGAAGTCGCCCAGGCCGTCCGGGGCTATCCCGGCCTTGTCCTGCTCCTCTGCCACGTTCACCTGCACGAGGATCTCCCCGGCCGGGTGCTTCTCGAGCTGGCCGAGGGCCGAGTCGGAGGCCACGGAGTGGATCAGGCGCACGACAGGCGCCACGTCGCGCACCTTGCGGCTCTGCAGCGCGCCGATGAAGTCCCATTCGAAGAGCTCGGCATGAGCTGCTTGCTTCGCCACCAGGTCCTGAGCGCGGTTCTCTCCCACGAGCGTGACACCGGCCTCCGCCAGGGCGGGCAGCTCCTCCGCCGCCACGTACTTGATCGCCGCGCAGATCTCCACGCTGCCGGGGTCCCGTCCGGCCGCGTAGATCGCCTCGCGCACGGAGTCCAAATTCTTGCGCACGGCAACCGGGTCGAGATCGGCAAACTGGTGCGTCATGCGGTCAGCCACACCATGCCGCACTGGCGCCCCGTGAGCCCATCGTCCCGGCGGTGCGAGAAGAACAGGTCCCCCCGGCACGACGTGCAGAGGTCGGTGTGCTCGATCGTGGTTACGCCGGCGCCGCGAAGCTTTGCCTCGGCCACCTTGCGCAGGTCGAGGATGCGCCCATCGGCCACGCCGTCGAGGTCGGCGAAGGCTTCGAGCACCTCGGGTCCGACCTCGTAGCAGCAGCCACCGATCCCGGGACCCACGACGGCGGTCGGCGGCTGGTCGAACAGGTCAGCGCCCTTCTCGAGGATGCCCCCCGCCAGCCCGCGCCAGCCGGCGTGGAGCATCGCTGCTCGCCCTCCTCCGGCGAGGGCCACCGGAAGGCAGTCGGCCACGAGCACGAGCAGGCCCAGATCCGGTTCCCTAGTCGTGTGGCCGTCCACCTCGCGGAGCTCGGCGCCGCTGTCCAGCGGTCCGTCCCACGATGCGATCTCCACGCCGTGCTTCTGCCAGCCCGTCGCCACACGGGCGGGATCGAGGCCCACCGCGTGGGCGAGCCGGGCGCGGTTCTCGGCTACCCGTTCGGCCACATCATCGGTGAGCAACCCCAGGTTGAGGGATTCGTAGGGCCCCTCGCTCACGCCGCCGCGGCGGGTGGAGAACGCCACCCGGGCGCCGGGGAGCTCGACCTCGATGACCTCTTCGCTCACGGCTCCTCCCGGGCAACTTCGATGGCGAGGCGCAGCTGGGCCTCGCGTCCGCCCACCTGACCGTCGAGCTTGCGCCGCAACGTCTCCTCGAGGGCACGCCCGACGGCGGGCGACGGCGAAAGGCCGGCCGCGACGAGGTCGCCCCCGTCTATGTCCAGGCGGATGTGGCTCAGCTCGGACACGAAGTGCAGCACCGGCTCGCCGGGGGCGCCGAGGCCCAGGGCGAGGGCCAGGGCTTCGGGCGGTTCGCCCGAGAGCAGGGCGTGGAGCTCCGACCGCCGCAGGTCGCGCTTGAGCTCGGTGGCCAGGCTTGGCCCACGGTGCGCGGCGCGCAGCACGGCCTCACGCTGTCCGGCGGGGAGCGAGAGGCCCGCCAAGAAGTGCTCCAGGTCCCCCGGCGCGGCACAGCACAGGGCCGCCAGCGCCGCAAGGGCCGGATCGGCCCCCGTGTCGGTCGACCCGAGCGCTGCCCCGGCCACGCGATCGGGGTCGGCATCGAGCAGAGGGTCCAGCGCCGCGGCGACCCCGAGGCCGCGCATACGCGCGACCGCTGCCGGGGCCTCCGGCTCCCCCAGCAGGTCCATCAGCTCGTCGCGCACCCGCGCCCCGGACACCGTGGCGAACACGCGGGCGTCCGCGGCCTCCCGCACAAGGCGCTCCGTGTCCGGATCGAGGGCAAAGCCGAGCCGTGCCTCGTAGCGCAGCGCCCGCAGGAGCCGGGTGGGGTCGTCGAGGAAGGAGAGCGGATGCAGAACCCGGACCACGCCCGCGTCCAGGTCCTCGCGGCCACTCAGCGGATCGACGAGAACGCCCCGTTCGGGTTCGGCGAGGGCGATCGCCATGGCGTTCACCGTGAAGTCGCGCCGGTGGAGGTCCTCGTGCAAACCGGCGGGCTCAACCTCGGGCAGCGTGCCGGGGTGGGGGTAGCGCTCCCGGCGGGTGGTCGCCAGGTCGGCAACGAAGCTCCGAGCCCGCACGGTCGCTGTGCCGAAACGATCGTGATCGACTGCCTCCCCGCCCAGGCGCTGCGCGAGGCGGGCCGCGATCTCCCGGGCATCGCCCTCCACCGCGAGATCGAGATCGAACGAGGGTTGGCCCACGAGGAGATCCCTCACCGCGCCGCCGACGAGGTAAACCGGCCCGAGGCCGTCGAGTGCCGGCAGCAGCACGTCCATGCCGGGCACCGTGGCCAAGCGTTCCCCTAGGTCGGCTGCACTTCTCGCGCTCACACCCGCACGGGAATCCCGGCCTCAGCCATACGCTCCTTGGCCTCGCGCACGGTGTGCTGCCCGTAGTGGAAGATCGACGCGCAGAGCACGGCATCGGCTCCGCCCTGCTCCACAGCGTCCACCAGGTGGTCGAGGTGCCCTGCTCCCCCTGAGGCGATCACCGGCACCTCCACGGCGTCGACCACACGCCGCGTGAGCTCGAGCTCGTAGCCGTGCTCGGTGCCGTCGCGGTCCATGCTCGTGAGCAGGATCTCCCCCGCCCCGCGCGCGACGCCCTCACGAGCCCACTCGATGGCCTCGCGGCCGGTCTCGGTGCGTCCGCCCTGCACGACCACCTCGTAGCCGTCCTCATCGGTTCGCTTACGAGCATCGATGGCCAGCACCACGCACTGTGCCCCGAACACCTCCGCCATCTCGCCCAACAGCTCGGGACGGGCCACCGCGGCGGAGTTCACGGAGACCTTGTCGCACCCCGCGTCGAGCACGGACTGGGCGTCGGTGGCCGAGCGGATGCCGCCGCCGATCGTGAACGGTATGAACACCTCGTCGGCACAGCGGCGCGCGAGGTCGGCCACCGTCTCCCGGCGCTCGTGGGAGGCGGTGATGTCGAGGAACACGATCTCGTCGGCGCCCTCCTCCTGGTAGCGCGCAGCCAGCTCGACGGGGTCACCGGCGTCGCGGATGTCCACGAAGTTCGTGCCCTTCACCACGCGGCCCTTGTCCACGTCGAGGCAGGGGATCACCCGCTTCAGGAGCACGGGGGTGCTTCCAGCTCGGCCCGGCCCTCGCGGACGGTGAACCGCCCCTCGTAGAGCGCCTTGCCCGAGATTACGCCAGCGAGGTTCACCAGACGCATGTCGCGAAGCGCGCGCAGGTCCTCCACCGACCCCACGCCGCCCGACATGATGAACCGCCCGCGCACCGCTGCGGCGATACGCCGAACCTCGTCCGGGTCCACGCCGTCGAGCATCCCGTCGCGGTCGGCGTTGGTGTACACGAAGCGCCTGGCCCCCTGCTCTTGGAGCCGGGCGATCAGCTCCTCGGCGCGCATCTTGGTCTCACGGGTCCAGCCCGACACGGACACGTGTCCGCCCCGCACATCCACTGCCACGAGCACCCGGGGGTCCCAGCATTCGAGGGCCTCGGCCAGGAAGTCCGCATCGTTGTAGGCGGCGGTGCCCACCACCACGCGCTCGGCGCCGGCGGCCAGGGCCTTACGTACGGACATCACCGATCGCAGGCCGCCGCCGTACTGCACAGGCACCCCGGCCTCGCGGGCTATGCGCTTGAGGTGATGCAGGTTGGCCGGCTCGCCGTCGCGCGCGCCGTCGAGATCCACCACGTGCAGGTAACGCGCTCCGGCTTCGACGAACGAGCGGGCGGCCTCGAGCGGATCGTCGGCGTACACGGTCTCGTCTTCGAAGCGGCCCTGGCGCAGACGCACCGCCTTGCCGTCGCGGATGTCGATGGCGGGGAGAAGGATCACGCCGGTGTCTCGACCGCACAGACTGCGCCGAAGTTGCGCAGCAGCGCGAGTCCGTCCGGACCCGACTTCTCGGGATGGAACTGAGTGCCGTACACGCGTCCGCGTTCGACCACGCTCACGAACTCCGAGCCGTAGGTGGCGGTGGCGGCCACGTCGGCCTCGTCGTCCGGCCGGGCGGCGAAGGAGTGCACGTGGTAGAAGGCGCACGGGTCCGGCAAGCCGTCGGCCAGCACCGGCTCGCCGCTCCAGCTGACCGGGTTCCAGCCGATCTGAGGTACCTTGAGCCCCGGAGCGTCGAGGGCCTCCACCGCCCCCCGCAGCAGTCCGATTCCGAGAGCACCACCCAATTCGGTGGTGCTCTCGAACAGGAGCTGCATGCCGAGGCAGATGCCGAGGATCGGCACGCCCGCCTCGTGGCGTTCGCGCAACAGCTCGTCGAGCTCCAGTCTCCGCACCGCCTCCATCGCCTTTGGGAAGGCCCCAACGCCGGGGAGCACCACGCCATCGGCGGCGCGCACCCGCTCGCGGTCCTTTGTCACCTCGATCTCGGCACCCACGTGCTCGAAGGCCTTTGCCGCCGAGCGCAGGTTGCCCATTCCGTAGTCGAGGATCGCCAGCCTTGGCGCATTCACAAGAGTCCCTTGGTGGAGGGCACCCCGGTCTCGTCGGGGTCGATCGACACCGCCTCGCGCAACGCACGGGCGAAGGCCTTCACCGCCGCCTCGATCATGTGATGTGTGTTAGTGCCACGCTCGATGTTCACGTGGAGGGTGAGGTTTGCTGAGTTGGCCACAGCACGCAGCCACTCCTCGAGGAGGTCGGAATCGAAATCACCCACCAACTCGGCGGGCAGTGCTACGCCTTCGAGGGACGCGTACGCCCGCCCCGACACGTCGAGCGCACACGAAACGCGGGCTTCGTCCATCGGCACCACGGCGTGCCCGTAGCGGCGAATCCGAGCACGGTCGCCCAGGGCCTCGTCGAGCGCTTGGCCGAAAGCCAGGCCGGTGTCCTCCACCGTGTGGTGCGGGCCTGTCTCGAGATCGCCCTGCACGGCCACGTCCAGCTCGAGCGCCCCGTGGCGGGCCAGAGCGTCGAGCAGATGGTCGAAGAAGCCGACCCCTGTCGTGCGATCTCCAGCGCCGGCAACGCCGTCGAGGTCCAGCAGGAGCCGGATCTCGGTCTCGTTCGTGGCGCGGGCTATCTCTACGCGGCGGCTCATGCGCGGCGCTCCATTGACTCGGCGTGTACGGGGAAGCCCTCGGCGCGGGCCACTGCGGCGCCGGCCGGGGCAAGGCGCGCTGGCGCGCCCTCGGGCAACGATACGCGGGCCATGCGGCGCCGGAAGGTGGAGGCCGAGAGCGCAGACTGAAAGCGGGCCGCGCCTCCGGTGGGCAGCACGTGGTTCGAGCCGGCCACGTAGTCCCCGAAGGCGGTGCCCGCGCGCGAGCCCACGAACAGGCAGCCCGCTTTGCGCACGCGGCCAGCCATCGCCTCCACCTCGAAGCCCACCAGTTGAAGATGCTCGGGGGCGATGTCTTCTGCGGCCCGGAGCGCGGCGCGGGGCTCGGGGATGTGCTCGGTGCGCAGCTCGGCGCCATCGGACACCGAGGGTCGGCTCGGGGCCATCTCCTTCACTCGATCCGTGACCCTCGCGAGCAGTCCCCGCTCGGTCGCGATGAGCGCCACAAGCCCCTCGGGGCCGTGCTCGGCCTGCGCGAGAAGATCGAGCGCCACCAGCTCGGGGTCGGCTCCCGGTGAGGCCACCACCACCAGCTCGCTCGGCCCGGCGATACCGTCGATTCCCACGTGCCCCACCACTTGGCGCTTTGCCTCCTGCACGTAGGCGTTGCCCGGGCCGGCGATCACGTCCACCGCTTTGACCGACTCGGTGCCGTAGGCCATCGCCGCGATCGCCTGGGCGCCGCCCATCCGGTAGACCTCGGTAACCCCGCAGAGCACGCAGGCGGCCAAAATCACCGGGTGCGCCTCGCCACCCGGTCCCGGCGGAGCACAAACCGCGATCTCGTTGACCCCGGCCGCGCGCGCTGTGACCGCACCCATGATCACCGTGGAGGGATAGGCCGCCTTGCCAGCCGGCGCGTAGATACCCGCGCGCGAGACCGGCACCTCCACAACCGTCACCTCGTGGCCCTGGGGCAGCGTGACCGACACCTCATCACGAAGCTGGGCCCGCACCACCGCGCGCACGTTGGCGATCGCCACGCGAAGTCCGCCGAGCACATCCGGCGGAAGGATCCCTACCGAAGCCTCGAGCTCCTGCGCCGGAACGGCCAGTTGCTCCGGGCGCAGGTCCGCTCTGTCGAAGCGCTCGGTGAAGCGCAGCACGGCGCGGTCGCCTTCCTCGCGCACAGCTTTGAGGATTGCCAGGACGTCCTCCCGCAGGTCGGGCGCCTGGGAGCGGCGCGCAAGGTCTCCTTGTGAGACCTTCACGGCAGCGCACCCCTGATGCGGCCCACGAGATCGTCGATCTGCGCCGCCTTGAGCTTGTGAGCAACCGGGTTGGCCACCAGGCGCGCGGTGCAGGTCACGATCTCCTCCAGCACCGTGAGGTCGTTTTCGGCGAGGGTCTTGCCGGTGGCGGTGAGATCCACGATGCCGTCCACCAGACCGGTGAGAGGCGCGAGCTCCACGGAGCCCTTCACGCCCACGATCTCGGCCTGGCGGCCGGTCTCGGAGAAGTGACGCGCGGCGATGAGCGGGTACTTCGTCGCTATCCGCACCCGGCCCAGGCGGCGTAAGGCCTCGCCGAGGGGATCGTGGTCGCGGTGGGCGGCCACCACCATCTCACAGCGCCCGTAGCCGAGGTCCAGCAGCTCGTAGACGGCCCGCTCGGGCTGCTCAAGCAGCACGTCCTTGCCGGTGATCCCGATGTCTGCCGCGCCGTGCTCCACGTAGGTGGGAACGTCCGAGGGGCGCATGGTCACGATGCCCACGTCCTCGAAGAGCAGCTTGCGGTGGTTGCTGCGCACCTCGGACGTGTCGATGCCAAGGCCATCGAGCAGGTCGAGGCTTCCCCCGAGGAGCGCCCCGCGCGGCACGGCGATCGTGAGCAGATCGCTTGCAGTCATTGCAGCTTCTCCTCCTCGGCCTGGGCGATGTGCACCCGCTGCACGTCGAGGGCCACCCCGCACGCCGGCCGGGGGGCACCGAAGCGCCCGATGAGGTCGTCGTAGCGCCCACCCCCGCCAAGCACAAAGCCCACCGCGGGGTCATAGACCTCCCACACCGCGCCCGTGTAGTAGTTCAGCTCGCGCACGAGCCCGAGGTCGAGGATCACGCGGTCCGCGACTCCGCGATCGTGGAGGGCGGCGTGCAGCGCGCGTAGGCCGTCCAGCGCCCCGGCCGCGGGACCGTCCGCCCTGTCGAGGATCTCGGGGCCCCCACGCAGCTCGGGGTAGCTCACCAGCGCTTCGTAAGCCTCCGTCTTCAGCCCCAGGTCGCGCACGAGTGCCTCAAGGGTCACGAGATCGCGGCGTGCCAGACACGCCAGCAGCTCCTCGCGGCGATCGTCCGGCACCTCGAACGCGGCCATCAGCGTTCGGTAGAGCGCGCCGTCGCCCAGGCCCACGCGATGGCGGGCGAGCCCCACCTCGTCGAGCGCAGCCAGGGCGAGGGCGATCACCTCGGCGTCGCGGTCAGGTCCGGCCACGCCGATGAGCTCGATGCCCGCCTGCAGCAGCTCGCGCTGGTGACCCGTGCCGAGCTTCACGGCGCGGTAGGCGTTCCCGAGGTAGGAGAGCCGCAGCGGCTCGCCGTCGGTGCGCCGGAACCTGGTGGCCACCAGGCGGGCGATGGGGATCGTCATGTCCGAGCGCAGGGCCATCACCTGGCCTCGCTCGTCGAAGGTGCGGTAGCCCGCGCCCGCGGCGTCGGCGTCACCGGTCCTCAACACCTCCTCGTACTCGAGGGCAGGTGTGGCCACCTCGCCGTAGCCGGCATCCTCGAACACCGAACGCAGGCCCTCGGTGATCGCGCGGAGCTCCCGCATCTCGTCGGGCAGCACGTCGCGCGTGCCCGGGGGGATCGGGTGAATCATGAGTGACCTCCGATCGTGCTAGACCGGCAGCGGCTGCGGCTCGGTGGCGGTCCGCTCGATACGGGCCCCGAGCGAGCGCAGACGCTCATCGATGCGCTCGTAGCCGCGGTCGATCTGGCGGATGTTGCCGATCTCCGACCTGCCCTCGGCGCAGAGTGCCGCGATGAGCATGGCCATGCCGGCGCGAATGTCGGGGCTCTCCATGCGCTCGCCATGAAGCCGGCTCGGGCCGCTCACGACCACGCGATGCGGGTCGCAGACGATCACCCGAGCGCCCATGGAAACGAGCTTGTCCACGAAGAACAAGCGGTTCTCGAACATCTTCTCGTGGATGAGGACCATGCCCTCGGCCTGGGTGGCCATGGCCAGGGCTATCGACGTGAGGTCGGCCGGGAACGCGGGCCAGGGGCCGTCCTCGATCTTCGACACGTGGTCGCCCTCGTCGTCGCGCACCTGAAGCTTCTGGCCGGCAGGGATCGTGAGATCGTTGCCATCGAGCTCCATGTCGCAGCCCAGGCGGGCAAAGGCCAGGCGGGTCATTCGCAGGTCCTCGGGAACCACGCCTTCGACCCGAAGCTCGCCCCCCGTGCAGGCGGCCAGCGCGACGAACGAGCCGATCTCGATGTAGTCCGGCCCGATCGTGTAGTCGGCGCCTCCCAGCTCCTGGGCCCCGTGCACGACCACCACATTGGAGCCGATTCCCTCGATGCGCGCTCCCATCGCGAGGAGAAGACGGGCGAGGTCCTGCACGTGGGGCTCGGAAGCCGCGTTGTGGATCACGGTGGAGCCCGGTGTGAGGGCGGCGGCCATGAGTGCGTTCTCGGTGGCCATCACCGAGGGCTCGTCCATGAAGAAGTCGCAGGCCTTCAGGCCATCGGGGGCGCTGATGTCGTACGAGCGGCCGGACTTCACGTGGGCGCCCAGAGCGCGGAAGGCGTCGAGATGCGGATCGAGGCGCCGGCGCCCGATCACGTCGCCGCCCGGAGGGGGCATGGTGGCGTTGCGAAAACGGGCGAGCAGCGGACCGGCCAGGAGGAAGGAGGCGCGTATGCGCTCAGAGAGCGAGGCATCGAGCTCGGTGCGCGTCACGTTCGCGGCGCACAGGGCCACGGTGTTGTCCTCCCGCCACTCGGCGGTCACCCCGAGGGCGCGCAGAAGGGCGATCATGGCCTCCACGTCCCGGATCCGCGGAATGTTGCGCAGCACGACCTCCTCCTCGGTGAGGAGGGTCGCCGCCAGCGCTGGAAGCGCCGCGTTCTTGTTGCCGGCGGGCACGAGCGTGCCCGACAGCGGCTGACCGCCTTCGATTACGAACTTCTCCATACAGGGGGCCGTCGTCTCGGGGAAGCCGGACGGCTCGATGAGGGTATCGAAGGCCATCTCGCGAGCCTTTTCGGTCCAGGGCAGCGATAACCTTCTCGCGTGTCCGCACCCACGCGCGACGAGGCCTGGACGCTCTTCTGCGAATGGACGGAGTCCGACTCGCTGCGAAAGCACGTGCTGGGCGTCGAAGCCGGCATGGTGGCCTACGCGCGCAAGTACGGCGAGGACGAGGATCTCTGGGCGGCGACCGCCATCCTTCACGACCTCGACTACGAGCGCTACCCCGACCTCGAGACCGGCCACCCGCGGATCGCGTTGGAGCTCTTCCGCGAGAAGGGCTATCCACCGGAGCTGATCGACGCCGTGGCGGGCCACGCCACGTTCCTCGGCGTGCCGCGCGAGACCCGCATGGCCAAGACCCTGTACGCGGTGGATGAGCTGTCGGGCTTCGTGGCTGCATGTGCGCTCGTACGCCCGACCGGAATCGAGGGCATGACGCCGAAGTCGGTGAAGAAGAAGCTCAAGGCGCCGAGCTTCGCCGCGGCGGTGAACCGTGACGAGGTTCGCGAGGGGGCCGAGGCGCTGGGCGAGGACTTCGACTCACACCTGCAGCTGCTGATCGCCGCGATGGAAGAGCGTAAGGACGAGCTTGGGCTCAGCCCGCGCGAGGAACCGTCACCGGCGGCTGGTGAGCCCTCTAGGCCGAATCGTCGGACGGGGTCGACCCCGACCCGGTGACCACGCTGCGCCGGCTCCCAAGAGGCAGACCGGCGGCTAGGCGCGCCGGATCCGATCGATGCTTTCGGCGGCGGGTTACGTAGAAGCGCCGCTGCAGGTAGAGCGTGATCACGCCGGCCAGCACAATGGCCGCGAGGTTTATGGCCAGTTGCGCCGTTGCGCCGGCCGCCTCCCCCCAGGCGCCCAGTGCCGCAGCCACACCGATGTTCGCGGCCGCGGGAATGGTGGTCACGGACACGAGCACGCCGACCAGCGCACCCGACTTTGCGGAAGTGAGTGAGAGCATGCCCGCCATCCCGGCCACGAGCGCGACGAAGGCCGAGAAGAAGTCCGGGTTGGACACGAAGCCGGTGAGGGGATGCTCCTCCGGGTCGAACCGGCCGGGGACGAGGTCGACCCCATCGAAGAACAGGGTCGCCAGAAGGGTGAGCACGACACCGACGGGGAAGCCCACCACCAGGGCAACGAGAGAGCGGCGAGCGAGATGCGATTTTCGCTCGACGACAGCTACGCACAGGCTGGCCAACGGGCCGAACTCAGGGCCGACCACCATCGCCCCTACCAGGAGGACGGGCTGGTCGAGCAATATGGCGACCCCCGCCAACTGCATCGAAGCCACCATGAAGAGCACGAACGTGAGCGAGAGCTCGGTCATCTCTTCGCTGCGGCTCTCCACGTCCTCCCAGATGACGGCGTCGGACGGGAGGCCCGGCGCATGCTTGACGGCTCGGTCGGCAGCGTCAGAGATCTGTGTATCGACGTTCTCTATGGAGATCGAGCCTTCCTTTGGAATCCCCAGCGCGCGAAGGTCTTCGATGATCACGCTGGCGTCCTCGCGCGCCACGTCGGCGAGGATCACGTCCCCCTTGGGCTTGCGCGCCGCACCTTCGAACAAAGCCACGTTGCACACGGAGCCTGAGCCCTCGAGCAACTCGAGCGCGTGCTCGGCCTGGCCCTCGTGAGCGACTATCCGCAGGTGCACCACTAGGACGAAACTGCATCGGTCGCCGGCTCGGCGAGGTGTGGCTCCAGCCCGTTTCGCACCGTGTCGGGGATGGGCACCTTCCCGCTGCCATCGGCGGCCACGAACACGTGGCGCAGGTCGATCTCGCATACCAGCTCTCCGTCGCTCAGCAGCCGGATGAGCGTCGTCATGCCGGTCGTGCCGAGGCGGGTGACGGCGAGCTGTGCGTCGATCTCATCGTCGAACCGGGCGGAAGAGCGAAAGCGCAGGTTGGCCTCGGCCACCACCATGTCGGCGCCCGCGTCGATCATCGCCGGGTAGCCCCCGGGGACCCCTTCGCGCCAGAGCTCGGTCATCACGAGATCGGCGTAGGCGAGGTAGTGGGCGTTGAACACCACCCCCTGGGGGTCGCATTCGGCGTAGCGCACGCGAAAACGATGGCGAAACGGGGAATCCACCTCCGCCCGAGCGTACCGTCCTCGGCGATGATACCGCTTGGCGCATGTCATCATCGTCCGCTGCGCCGCGGCGCTACTTTGGACTCGGTCCGCGGTTTGCACCCTCTGAGTGTCTGTCCCTCTGACCATGGCTATTTCACGTCCTCAACTACGGCTGCGCCCGGTGATCCTCGCCGTCTGGCTGATCGCCGCCGTGGCGCTCGCGATGCCTGCCGGCGCCTCGGCCGGGCCGCGGGCCGATGTCTCGATCATGGACGATCAGCTGCTGCTCGGCGCTTCCCAGGCAGAGGTCGACAAGAACATGGCGATCTTCCGAACCCTTGGGGTCGATCGCCTGCGGGTGTCCGCCTTCTGGAACCAGATCGCCCCCGACGAGGAGTCGCGGGTGCGCCCCGGGGATTTCGACGCCGCCAATCCATTCGAGCCGCGCTATCGCTTCGCCGGGCTCGACAGGGTGGTCGAGTCAGCGTCACGGCACGGCCTGAAGATCATGGTCACGATCACCACGCCCGCTCCGGTCTGGGCGAGCCGTGAGCCCCAACGCGACAACAAGCTGTGGAAGCCCCAACCGGCGGAGTTCGGCGCCTTTACGGCGGCGGTCGTTGGGCGTTACGCGCCCTTCGTGGACCACTGGGGCGTTTCCAACGAGCCCAACCAGGGCGTCTGGCTACAGCCGCAGAGCGACAGGATCGGGGCCGTCGCGCCCCATGTCTACCGCTCCCTCGTGCAGGCGGCCTACCCCCGCATCAAGGCTCTCGACCCCGATTCGTTGGCGCTGGTGGGCGAGCTGGCCGCCGCCGGGCGCCAAGGCACGGGCGACACCGTGCCCTTGCGCCCGCTGCGTTTCCTGCGTGCCATGGCGTGCCGGGATGCGCGCTACCGGCCCATCCGCCGTGGCCGGTGCAAGAACTTCCAGCCGGTGCCGATGGACGCCGTCGGTCACCATCCCTACCAACTCCTCCTCGCGCCCAACCTGCGCTCGGCCAACAAGGACGACGCCGCGATCAACGACGGCCGCCGGCTGCTCAAGGTGGTCGATCGCCTCACTCGGCTGGGAGCGTTCCAGCCCGGGGCCGGCAAGCGCCTGGACCTCTACTACACGGAGTTCGGCTACCAGACGAGCCCGCCCGATCCGTTCGCGGGCGTATCCCTCTCGCAACAGAAGGCGTACTTACAGAAGGCGGCCTTCATCGCGTGGTCCACCCCCCGCGTGCGCGAGATCAACCAGTTCCGCCTGACGGACGGCCTCCTCTCCGGGAGGGGCCCGCAGCGCTTCGCCGAGTTTCAGTCCGGGCTGCTCTTTCGTGACCGCAGGCCCAAGCCCGCCAACGCCATCTTCCCCCACCCCTTCGTGATCTCAGGAACCCGCTTCTGGGGCCACGTACGTCCGGGCGCGGGCCACTCCGTGCGGGTGGAGTACCGGCGGAACTCGCGAGGGAAGTTTCGCGAAGTGGCCCAGGTGCTCACCAGCTCAAGGGGCTACTTCAACTTCCGGCTGCGTGGGCGTAAGCCGGGCCAGTACCGCTACCGCTACTCGGACCCCCTGGCCACATCGGGGATCGTCACCGTGCGCCGCTGAGCACAGCCTCGCCACGCTGCAAGGACCCTTGCAGCGTGACCCCGTTCTGTCCGCTCGCCAGCGTAGCTTGACGAACACATGTTCCCGCGTCTCAAGCAGCGCTTCGCCACCCTGTTTCTCGATCAAGTCGACCTGCTTGTAGAGTTCTCGACCCTTGGGGAGTACGGTCTGGCCGAGGATGGGTTGCCGGTCTGGGTAGGCCAAGGCCCGCGCCCCGAGGGGCCCGATTCAGCGGGAAGCCACTGCTCGAGCCAGCCCCGAGGCCGCACGCGGGACGCGTGTTCGCTGCGGGGCGCCGCTACTCCGGGGCGCTGCGGGCAGCCAGCTCGCCCCTGAACCACCGAACCGGCTCCGGGTCCTTGCCTTCGGACGAGCCGTCGATCTCCATGAAGCGCATGAAGAGCCTGAGGTCCGGCACGCGCTCGATCATCCCGGCAACCGCATCCTGTTGTGGGTCACCGGTGCGCCGCATTCGCTTCCAGATGGCGTAGGGCCGGTCGTGCAGCTCGATCGTGGCCAGAAGGCGCTCGTCGGAGGTGAAGTTCTCGGCGAAGCGCCGGGCTCGCATCGCATGGTGGTTCTCGCCCGTTCGGGGCAGCCACTCCTTCACGCTGCCCTTGAGCGTGTCGTGGACCAGGGCTATGAAGCGCAGCTCGGCCCGGCGCGCCCCCTGCTCACCCCACTCGTCGATCGTGTCGAGCAGATGCGACACGTGGACGCCGATGGCGCCCTCCGGGTGACCTCGCCTGGGCTTACCCCAGCCGAGACCCTCCACCATCACCAAATCGACGGCGAGACGCTGTTCGAGGGCGTTCTCGCCTGAGAAGCCGGGCACGAGACCGGCAATGGCCCCCCCATCGGAGGGCGCCGGATCCCCGGGCGACGGTGAGCTTGCAACCGGCGGATCCAAGAGCCCGGGTGTGAGCGGGTGGGGAGCGCGGTGCTCGGTCAGACCACCGGCTCGGCAATCCAGCCCGCTTCCCCGCGCGCGAGCACGACCAGGACGCGCCCCTCGCTGCTCGTGGCCTCGAAATGTGCTCGGTCCTCCTCTACCCCCGGGCGATCGTCCACCAACACCAGCTCGAGCCGGTTGAACGCGACGTTTGGGCGGTCCCGGGCGAGGGCGTCCCGCACCACCTCTTCCATCATCGCCCGGTCCCAGCCGCGGTCACTAGCACGCGCCTGTTCGAGGGCATGGTCGGCCTCCCGCAGATGCCGCTCATAGTCGGGCGCCTGCACCTTCTCCCGCCGGCGGGCGCCCAGCAGCCCCCCGATGAACGCAAGCAGCACGACCGCCGCCAGGATGATCAGGACGATGGCGAGGGTGGTCAAAGTAAGTTCGGGAGGGATCGCGCTGACAGAAGGCCCGCCCGCTGCGGGCGGGCCTCGTCAGATCATGTAAGAAATCGGCGGCGACCTACTCTCCCAGGCCCTTGCAGGCCAAGTACCATCGGCGCGGAGGGGCTTAACTGCTCTGTTCGGAATGGGAAG
>JBBJNU010000079.1:0-7681 GCA_037721005.1 Thermoleophilaceae bacterium
AGTCAGTGGCCCCGGTCGAATACAACTACCGGACCAAGGCTGAGCACGACGAGGCGGGCACGGGACACTACTTCGAGGGGGAGGGGCCGCTCGAGATGCCCGGTACCAGCTACTTCCTGCGCGACGGCGATCGCGTGTTCCACACCTACTCGAACTACGCCCGTGGCGCCGAGATGACCGGCGGCTCCTACTACTTCCTCGACCTCACGGCACTCGGCCGGCAGGAGGAGTGGGAGGAGCCGAAGGGGCGGGCGGAGCATGCCCACGCCGCGCAGCCGGACTTCTCGTAGCCGACCTTCGCATCAGCTTCGCCAGCCCTCGATTCATCCGAGAGGCCCACAGCGGCCCGCCATACACGAAGGCGGTATAGGCCTGCACGAGCGTGGCTCCGGCCGCGAGGCGCTGCCATGCGTCCTCAGGCGTCTCGATTCCTCCGACCGAGATGAGCACCAACCGATCTCCGGCACGGGCATGGAGGCGCTCGATGATCTCCAAGCCGCGGGCCTTGAGCGGCGGCCCCGATAGCCCGCCGGCTTCGGCGGCGCCGGCCGAGCCGGCTTCAGCCCCGAGGCGATCCCTGCTGGTCGTGGTGTTCACGGCGACGATCCCGTCGAGCCCGAGCGCCACTGCCTGATCGGCCAGGGCATCGACTTCGGCATCGGTGAGGTCGGGAGCGATCTTCACCAGCAGGGGCACGTGGCGAGCCCGGGTATCGAGCTCCTCAAGCACCTCTGACACCAGCGAGGCCAGCCGCTCTGAGGCGCCCTGGATGTCGCGCAACCCGGGGGTATTGGGCGAGGACACGTTGAGCACCAGGTAGTCGGCGAGGGGAGCCAGGAGCCGGGCCGATTCGCGGTAGTCCGCCCCGGCGTCATCGAGCGCCGCGGATTTGGTCTTGCCGATGTTCACTCCCACCACGGGCCGGACCGCGCGGCCCTTCAGGCGAGCGGCCACCTCGGGGGCGCCAGTGTTGGGGAACCCCATTCGGTTCACGAGCGCCCGGTCGCCCATGAGCCGAAAGACGCGCGGACGGGGGTTGCCGGGCTGGGCCTTGGCCGTCACCGTGCCCACCTCCACGAAGCCGAAGCCGAGAGCCGCGAGACCCTCGATCCAAGTGGCGTCCTTGTCCACGCCGGCTGCCACGCCGAGCGGGCTGGGGAAATCGAGACCGAGCGCGCGGACCCGGAGGGTCGGGTCGGGGCGGGCCAGGGTACGCACCAGCACGTCTCGCACCAGACCGATGGCGGCCACCCGCCTGAGGGCCAGGGAGGCGAACGCGTGCGCTCGCTCGGGATCCACCCGCTGGAGGATCAGCCTGAAGAGGGCGCGGTAGATCAACTCACGAGCATCGTGGCACGCGCTCAGCGCCGCGCTCTGGCCGTCTCGGTCTCGGAGTGCTTCTGCAGGGCCTGCACGAGCTCGTCTTTCTTCATCTTCGATCGGCCATCGATGCCTGCCTCCCTTGCGTCGTCCAGCAGCGCCGCCTTTCTCTTGTTGGCATCGATGCCGCCGGCGTTCTCGGCCTGGGAGTCGGAGGGACCCTGCTCGTCCTTTAGCTCCCAGTGGTCGCCCTTCTTCTCAGCCACGTGCTTGACCGAGGCCCAAGCCGTCTGATGGGCTCGCTGCTCGGAGTCGTACTGCTCGTGAGCGCTGTCGAGGGTCTTCTCGTAGGTGTCGCGCACCTTCTTCGGCGAGCGCTCGAGCGTGCTGGGAAGCTCTTCGTCCTTTGCGGGCACGGGATCCTTTCCTTTGGCTGTACGGCTGAGGTATAGCTTCTGGGAATGGCCTCAGAGATCTGCGTCGAGCGAGAGTCCGGAGTGGCCACCATCACCCTCGACGCCCCCGGCCGCCGCAACGCGCTCACACGTGACATGGCCAGGGACCTGGCGGCGGCGTGCGACGAGGTGGACTCGGATCATGAGGTCGGCGCCGTCGTGGTTCAGGGCGCTGGAGGCTTCTTCTGCGCGGGCGGCGACCGCGCCACGCTCGCGGCCGCGGGAGAGGACCCCGCGGCTCCCGAGGCCTACTCCGGACTGAGCGATGTGTACCGGTCCTTTCAGCGCGTGGGCGAGCTCGAACCTCCCACGATCGCGGCCATCCGGGGCGGCGCCGTGGGGGCCGGAGTGAACCTGGCCTTCGCCACCGACCTCCGGGTGATCGCCAACGACGCCAAGATCGTCTCCGGGTTCCTGCCGATAGGCCTCCACCCGGGTGGGGGGCACGGCGTGCTTCTGGGTCGCACCGGGCAGCGAGAGGCCGCCTCGGCCATGGCGCTGTTCGGCGAGCGCATCGACGGCGCCCGCGCCGCGGAGCTCGGCCTCGTGTGGGCCGCCGTGGAGGACGCCGAGGTTGAGAGCCTCGCCTCCGCTCTGGCCGCCCGCCCCGCCGCCGATCCCGAACTGGCGCGGCGCACGGCGCGCTCGCTGCGCGCGGAGCTCGGCCCCCCGGCCCTCCCGTGGTCCGCGGCTCTGGAGTTGGAGCGGGCGTCGCAAATGTGGTCCATGCGCCGCAAGCACCTTGCGGGGGAAGCCTGAGCGACCCGACCCCGAGGGCGCAGGAGCGCAACGCCCGAAGCGCTCTTGTCCTGCGCGCCGCCGTCCTTGCGCTTGTGGTTGGTGCGGTGCTGGCCGTGGCGATCACCGGCTCCGTTCCCTCCACCGGCCGCGTCCGCGAGTTCGGAGACGGCCTCGGTGGCGCTGCCCCCTTCGTATGGCCACTCGTGTTCGCCCTGATCAGCGTGGTGGTGCCCTGGCCGATAAGCGCGGGGGCCACTGGCCTGCTCTTCGGCACTGCGCTGGGCACGGTCCTGGCGCTCACCGGTGTGCTGGTGCAGGCCGTTGTCCAGTTCTGGCTAGCTCGCAGGGTCGCCGGAGAGCACCTACGCCGGCGCGTCCTCGAGCGGGCGCCGCGTGTGAGCGCGGCGCTCGAGCGCAACGGTCTGCTCGCCTCGTTCTACGGCCGGATCGTGCCCGGGCTGCCGTGGGGAATGGTGAACTACGCGGCCGGGCTTTCGCGCGTGCGCCTCCGCGAGCTTCTGCTCGGCACGCTCGCGGGGGGCACCCCGAAGGTGTTCGCCTACGTGGCGCTTGGCGGGAGCTTTGGCGATCTCGGCCGGCCGGAGGCGATCGTGGCCATATCGCTGCTGGTGATCTTGGCTCTCGGGGGGCTCGTGATCGCGCGGCGCGGCCTCCTGTCCACGGACGCACCCTAGGCTGGGCCGGTGTCCTACTTCTCGGCCGTACGCCTCTTCTCGCTCGTCGAGCTTGCCCTGTTCGCCACGCTGCTGGTGGTCGTGCTCGCCGGGCTTGGAGAGGGAGCTGAGTCGGTGCTCGGGTGGTCGCACGGAGTCGGGTGGATCCTGCTCTGCGTTGCCGTGGCGGTGGGCTGCAGCCGAGGGGTGTTTCCCTGGCCGCTGTTGGCGGCCACGGTTTCGCCCCTAGGTCCGGTGGGCTCGACCCTCGGGCTCGAGTACCTCAGCCGGCGGCGCAACGCTTCGGGGCTCAGGGGTAGGTAGCGCGTGCGCCTCTTTCCCCTCAACACACCGAACGTGCTCACCGTGCTGCGGATCTTGCTAGTGCCGGTCGTGGTCGTCGCGCTCACGGAAGAGATTGCCCACGGCGACGCAATCGCAGCGGCGGTGTTCGTGCTGGCTGCGCTCACCGACGGCCTCGACGGCTACATCGCGCGCGCGAGCAAGTCGGTCACCACCTTTGGGAAGGTGATGGACCCTCTGGCCGACAAGCTCCTGGTGGTCGCGGCGGCGCTCGCCCTCGTGAGCCTCGACCGGGTGGCCGCGTGGGTGGCCATGGTGATCATCGCGCGGGAGCTCGCCGTGAGCGGACTGCGGATGGCCGCCGCTCAGCAGGGAGTCGTGATCCCGGCCAGTCGCCTGGGCAAGCTCAAGACCGCGGTGCAGCTGGCCGCGATACTGGCGCTGATCGCAGCCCCGGACGCCGACGCCGTGTGGGTACAGGCGCTCGTGTACTCGATGGTGTTGGTGACCCTCGTCTCGGGGGCCGACTACTTCCTCAACTACCGGCGGCGGATTGACGCGATCACGCGAGAGGAAGCCGCAGCCGAAGCCGTGGGCTAGAAGCTGCTTTCCGCCGGCTCCATCGCGGCGAGGCGGGCGAGCAACTCGTCCTTTGAGGCTCCGCGCAGGTAGAGCGCGCGGTCGATCAGCCCGCCGTAGATCTCGAAGAGCGCAAACAGCAGATCGAGGGTGCCCACGCATGAGGCGTCGCGTTCGGCGGCGAAACTGCCGGCGATGGACACAGCACGGGCGGCCACGTCTCCGGCGGGTGCAGTCGTGTCATCTACGGCCGGGGGCTCGGCCCTGGTCATGAGGGGCGCCTCGCCTATGCCTAGCGCCTGCATCGCCTCGCCGACGCGGCCGTGCAGCCGAATTGCGCGAAGCCAGCGCTCGGCTTGGTCCTCAGCCGAATGCGCGAAGGGCATCGCGGTGCCGGCCAGCGCTGCCACGAGCGCGGCGTCCTGGGAGAGGGGAATACGCGCATGGTCTTCAAGCGAAAAGGGGTTCATGTGCGCCCCATCGGCGATCGCCCAGTACCCCTTGAGCGTTCATCGCGCCTTTTGGCCGAAGGTGGGGTCAGGCCTGTGGGGCTGCGCCCTCGAGCCACTCGCGCCGCGTCATGTGCCGCGCTGAGGCGCCCCCCGAAGCCAGCTCGCCGCGCAGCTCACCCAGGAGGCCGTGGCGCTCGGCCACCACCGAGTGACGGTGGATGGTCTCGAGGTTTTCCTGGCGCGCATGTAGGAAGGCATCGTCGGTGAGCGCGCCGAGGTCGGCGGCCACCATGCGAACCATCTCCCGCACGCAGTCCTCCACGAAGCGTGGATGCGCGTGAGCGTGCTCGACTACCTCCACCTCGTCAGGGCGCTTGAGCAGCTCGTAGATCTCAGAGCTCATGGAGCGCTCGACGATGCGCAGCAGCCGCCGAGCGTCGATCTCCTCCTCACATCCTTCGGGGCAGCCGACGTGCAGCGTGCCTATCCCGCGCTGGTTGTGGGTGGCCACCGGCACGCTGGCGAAGATGCGCTCGATCTCGTGGTCTGAGAAACCCTCCTCGGTCAGCCTTTCGCGCGAGTTGGCGCTCACCATCTCCTGCGCACAGGGGCAGGCGGTCATGCCCTGCGCCTCCACGCCGATGAGTCGTCGCGTGCCGTGCTCTGAAGCCACCGCCGAGCCGAACACGGTGTAGATCTCCTGCGTGAGCGAGCCTGTCGCGGGAGTGGAGCGCTCCTCGGGATAGCGGGCGGCGATGGTCACCTCGGCGCGAGCGCCGCCCTGGCGATCGCGCACCCGTTCGGCGATGTGGGCGGCGAGCGTCTCGGCGCGGAAGGACTCGCCGAGCACGACCTCGTCGATGGCCTCGTTCACGACCTCTTCGAAGCGCGACATGTGCGCGCCCTTCTGCAGCGCAGCGAGGTCAACGAAGCACTCGAGCTCGGCGAAGAAGAGCTGCTCGCTCCCGCCGCTCGGGTGAATTCTCAGCACCTTCTCCACCCCGGTGACCCCTACCCGCGAGAGACTCAGGTGCGTGGTCGGGCGGCGCGCCTGAACGTCATCGACTGCGGTCACCGTGAGGTCGGTCATCTCACCCAATGACGATAACGCGACGGGGGAAGTGCCTATCCGCACGATCGTTGCTACATTGGCCGCGGCTCGAAGCTGGGACCGTCGTAGAGCGCGTCCAATTCAAGGCTCAGCCCCTCGCGGCAGCGCCGCGGACGCAGCGAAGAAAAAGCAGCGGAGGAGAGCGGCACGGGACGAGGGCCCGGGCCGGACCAGCGAGCGTCCGATTGGAGTGAGGGTGAGGGAGAAAGACGATGGTGCAGTGCTTCTCGTGGAGCGGCCAGAGGCGCCGGTCCTCGAGGTCGAGGAGCTGCAGGCGCTTCTCGCGGAGGGCCGCGAACGTGGCTACCTGACCTTCGAGGAGATCGCGGCGTGCCTCGAGGAGGTCGAGGTCACCAAGGAACAGGTGCAGTCGCTTCACGCGAGCCTGGTGGAGAACGAGATCGACGTGGTCTCAAAGGACGGCAAGCCTGCCGCAGCCTCCGCCGACGGAGCGCAGCCGGCGTCGCAGGACGGCCAGCCCGCGGCCTCGAAGAAGCCAGAGATCGACCTCACGGTGGAGCCCAGCCTCGACTCGTTGCGCCTCTACCTGCGTTCTATCGGCCGGGTCGAGCTGCTCACCGCGGAGGAGGAGGTGTCGCTGGCCAAGCGCATCGAGCGCGGCGACATGGTCGCCAAGCAGCAGATGGTGGAGGCCAACCTGCGCTTGGTGGTATCGATCGCCAAGGGCTACCTCGGGCGGGGCCTGTCGTTCCTCGACCTGATCCAGGAGGGCTCGCTCGGGCTCATCCGCGCAGTCGAGAAGTTCGACTACCGCCGCGGCTACAAGTTCTCGACCTACGCAACGTGGTGGATCCGCCAGGCAGTGACTCGTGCGATCGCCGACAAGGCGCGCACCATCCGCATCCCGGTGCACATGGTGGAGAAGCTCAACAAGGTCGTGCACGTGGAGCGCCAGCTCGTGCAGGAGTTCGGCCGCGAGCCCGAGGCCGAGGAGATCGCGCACGAGCTGCAGTGGACCGCGCGCGACGTGAAGGACATCTTGCGCATCGCCCAGCAGCCGATCTCCCTCGAGAAGCCGATCGGCGAGGAGGAGGACTCAGAGCTGGGCGACTTCGTGGAGGACCAGGCGGCCGAGTCCCCGTTCGAGACGGCCTCTGAGAACCTGCGGCGCGAGAACGTGCGCAAGGCGCTCGATGCCCTGCCTCAGCGCGAGCGCGAGGTGATCGAGATGCGCTACGGGCTACTCGGCCACCAGGCGCGGACGCTCGAGGAGGTGGGTCGCGCCTTCGGGGTGACGCGCGAGCGCATCCGCCAGATCGAGAACAACACGCTGAAGAAGCTCGAGTGCCTGCCCGAGGCGCAGAGGTTGAGGGACGCCTCGTAGGGTACGTCCGACACCGAACGTATGTTCGGTGGTATGAACCCGGCGGAGCAGGGCGACATAGGAGAGAAAGCAGCGGCGGCTTGGCTATGGAGTCGCGGCCACACCGTCGCCTTTCCGTTCGGGCGTAGCCCAGATTGGGATCTCATGGTCGAGATCGATCACGTGCCGCTTCGAGTCCAGGTCAAGACGACAGGCCAATTCGTGAAAGGCCGCTGGAGCGTGAGCGTGTGCACGCGAGGAGGCAATCGCAGCTGGAATGGCGTGGTCAAGCGGATGAGCCCTGACCGCTGCGATCGTCTCTTCGTGCTCGTAGGCGATGGGCGCCAATGGTTCATTCCCGCAGCGGCTGTTGCCGGTGGCGTGGGCCTCTTGCTCGGCGGCCCGAAGTACGCACGCTACGAGGTCGAGCGCGGCGAAGCTTTCCTCGATCTACCTCTTCTAGCGGTCGCGACGGGCTAGTCTTCATCCGCCTCGGCGGGATACCCAAGCGGTCAACGGGGACGCGCTGTAAACGCGTTGGCTCAGCCTTCGCAGGTTCGAATCCTGCTCCCGCCATCGAGAAGCTCTATGAGGGTCGCGGTGCCAAACCCTCGTGCGCTGTGGCGCGCTAGGCTCCGCCACCAAGCGCCCTCGTAGCTCAGTTGGTAGAGCACTTCCATGGTAAGGAAGGGGTCTCCGGTTCGAGTCCGGACGAGGGCTCT
>JBBJNU010000080.1:0-7612 GCA_037721005.1 Thermoleophilaceae bacterium
CCTGAACTCCGGGCCGCTGTGGATCGGTCTCCCCGCCACGGGCAAGCGCCTCGAGACCACAGGGACCGACATCTTCGAGTTCCGCGACGGCAAGGTGTGCCGCGAGCACTCGTTCTATGACGTGCAGAGCTCGATGCGCCAGCTCGGTCTCTGGCCGAACCAGGGCGGAGCGGTGGAAAAGGCCACGATCAGCGTGGCCGGGCTTGCCGTAACGGCCAGGCGCGAGCTCGGCACCCGCCTCCTGCGCTAGAGCCTTTCGGCGTCCAGCGCCTGGTTCACCAGCTCGTCGGCCCGCTCGTTCGATTCGCGCCGCACGCTGCGCACCTTCCACTTCTCGAAGCCGCGCAGCTCGCGCATCGCCTCGAGGTAGAGCGGCTTCAGGCCGGCGTGCTTGACCTTGTACTGGCCGCCTATCTGCTTCGACACCAGCTCCGAGTCGTTCACCACCTCGACGTCCGAGGCGCCCAGCTCGCGCGCCAGCTCGAGGCCCAGCAGCACCGCCCTGTACTCGGCCACGTTGTTGGTGGCTTCCCCGATGTACAGGCCGCGCTCGAGCAGCACCTCCCCCCCGGGATCGGCGGCAACGGCCCCCGCGGCCGCCGGCCCGGGGTTGCCGCGGGCCCCCCCGTCCACGTGCACCACCACCTTCATCGAGAGGGGCGGGTCAGTTGCTCGCCGAGGGGTGCTCTATCGGCGGAAACGTGCCCTTGGCCCGCTGGCGGCGGCGGTCGGAGTAGGACTCGTGCGTGCCCGGCTTGCCGCCCTGGGCGCGGCGGTCCACGATCACCTCCACGTGAGGGTCCTCCGCGTAGTAGGTCGAGAGCCGCTCGAACAGCTCCTCCTCCAGCGCCTCGGGCACCACGCAGTAGATCATCCGGTCTCGGCTCCTATCACCAGTCGTCCGTCGTTGTCCAGAGCGGCGTTGAAGTCGCGCAGCTCACCGTCGATGTCGTCGAGCGTGTCACCCTTTTGCAGTTGGGTGACCGGCTCGGCTGCATCACCCAGGTCCACCCGATAGAGATACCACGAGAGCTCCCAGGCCACGAGCACGGTGACCGTAGAAGGCGCGTCGGGGTCGGGCATCGCCGTGACCCACGGCGGCCCCAGCGACCGCGCCAGGCCGGCGACAGTGCGCTGATGTGAGGAGGCGTTGAACAGCGTGAGGGCGCGCTCCACCTTGACCTCGGCGGTGGTGGGCACCGCCCGCACGTGGCGGGGGCTCTGGGGGCGTTCGCGCCTGCGGCTCGGTCGCGGAGCCGGAGCATCGCCGTTGGGCGAAGGCTGCTCGGTCTCGGCCTCGGATTCGGCGGGGGGTGGCTCCCCCAGCTCCTCGCCGTCGCCGAACGCCCCTCCACCGCGCCGGCGGAGCCGCCCGAAGATCTGCCTGCGCTCGGGCGGACGTGGCCCCCTGGCCGGGGCCAGTCCGTGCGCCGACTCGCGTATCCAACCTGCGTGCTCGGCGCGCACGAAGCACAGCTCGCACACACCGTGGCGCTCGCCGCCCGGAGCGAGGTACGCCTCGGTGCGTTCGCCTTTGAGGATCGTGCGCCCGCACACCTCGCAGGTCACGTGATCGTGGAAGGGACGAAGCTCCTTCTTCATATCGCTGCAGGGTAACCGGCCAGTGCTGCCGCAAGGGTGTCGTGCATAGGCGCAACCGTGGTCACGTCACACACCGTGAGCATCCGCCGTAGCGGAGAGCTCGAGGGCACGACGAGCGACAACTCCTGACGCCGGCGCGTGAGCCGGCGGGAGAGCTCGAAGAGCACCTCGATCGCAGCGGAGTCCAGGTAGCTCGCCTCGGAGAGGTCGATCACGAGCACGCGGGCCTCGTTCGACACCGCGCTGGTCAGCTCCTCGCGAACGAACGAGGCGTTGGTCATGTCCACCTCCCCCCGCAGCCGGGCCGTAACGGCGTCGCCCTGGCGCTCGAGCGAGATGTCGGCCAGGGTGCTCACGAGGCCGCCCGGCCGGGTGAACCGGTGAGCGTGTGGCTCAGGCGCACGGTGGTGCCGCGGGCACTGGGAATGACCTCTACCTCCTCCATCAGGGCCTTCATGATGTCGAGTCCGCGCCCCCGCTCGCCGCGGACGCTGCGGGCCTCGCGCCAAGCCCCCGAGTCGCGCACGGTCACCGTCAACCGGCCGGCCTTCTCGGAGCCCTCGATCTCGAACTCGGCGTCGGCCGGTCCGTAGGCGTGCTCGATCGCGTTCATCGCTGCCTCGCTCACGCACAGCGTGATGTCAGAGCGCTCGTCCCCGGTCGCTCCGGCCGCGGCCAAGAAGCGCCCGAGGCGCCGGCGCAGAGGAGCGAGGGCAGCGGGATCCGCCGGAAGGCGCATCGACAACGCGCCCTCGGGCACCGCCTCGGGCCGGACGGCCAGAAGGGCCACGTCATCCGGGGCGCTCATGCCGCCGAGCATGCCGCCAAGGATCTGGTCACACACGTCGCCGAGCTCTCCGCCGGCGATCGAGGCCACCGAGCGCAGCTGGGTCAGACGGTCGTCGAGAGAGGTGTCACGGCGCTCGACGAGGCCGTCGGTGTAGAGCAGGAGGGTCGAGCCGGGGTCGATGCCTGACGTGGCGTCGTGGTAGGAGGAAACCTCGGCGGTGCCCAGAGGCACGGAACGCCCTCCCTCGAGGAAGCGGGCCGGTCCGGGGATCAACACGAGGGCCGGAGGATGCCCCGCGCTCGAGAACACGATCTGCCCCGTGTCACGATCGAGGATCACGTAGAGCGCAGTGGCCATGGTGTCGGCGTCATCCTTGGCAAGAAGGCGGTTCAGGCGGGTGAGGGTCTGGGCCGGAGAGGTCTCCACCAGGGCGTAGGCCCGGAAGGCGTTTCGCAGCTGACCCATCACCGTGGCGGCTCGCAGGCCGTGGCCCACCACGTCTCCCACCACGACCGCCACCCGGCCGTCGTCGAGCTCGAGGGCGTCGTACCAGTCGCCGCCGATGGCGGCTTCGCGTGCGGCGGGCAGATAGCGCGCTTCGAGGGCCACGCCGTCGATGTGGGGAAGGCGCTCGGGGAGCAGCGAGCGCTGCAGGGTCTCGGCCACCTCGTGGTCGCGCGCGGCGGCGGCGGCGAGCTTGACCTCCATCTCCTTGCGTTCATGGATGTCGGTTGCGCTACCGACCCATCCCACCAGCTCCTGTCCGGCGAAGCGCGGCACCCCGCGGTCCACGATCCACCGGTAGGCGCCATCGTGGCGACGCAGCCGGTACTCGCGTTCCCACGGCGTACGGCGCCGGTGCGCCCGCCACCATGTCGACTCCACGCCCGGCGCGTCCTCGGGGTGAACCCCGACGAGCCAGGAATCTCCCAGCTCCTCCTCGCGCTCACGCCCCGTGAACTCGATCCAGCCGCGGTTGATGAAGTCGATCATGCCCTCGGCGTCTGCCGTCCAGATGAACACGGGGGCATCGTCGGCCAGCTCGCGAAAGCGGGCTTCGCTCTCGGACACGTTGGCCAGCGCGTCCTCGAGCCGGCGGTGCTCGGAGCGGATCGCAGCCTCCGTGCGCTCGCGCTGGGCCACGGCGGCGATCGTGTTGGCCAGACCGAGCAGGAAGCCGGCATCGTCCTCGGTGAAGTCGCGAATGCGGCGGCTGCTTGCGTCCAGCAACCCGAAGGGCATCTCGGCGGGGCCGATGCGAACGCTCATGCTGCTCCGAGCGCCCTCGTCGAGGAGGCGGCGTGAAGGGTGAAAGCGCTCCTCCGCGGCCAGGTCGGGCACGAGCACCGGCTCGGGGGCAGCGAGGATGAACTCCATCTGGCTGTCGCTTCCGCGCCGGAGGAACCTCTCGTCGCGGGTGTCGGAGAGGCCGACTCCGGCACGGTGCACGAACGCGCGCTTCTCAGGCGAGAGCTCGACGACGGAGACGAGGGGGGCCCCCAACTCCCCCGAGACGGCCTCCACCACCTCGCCCATCAGCTCCTCCAGCCCGAGACCAGCCAGGGCGCGGTTGCCGAGCTCGGCCACGGCGGCCTGCTGACGCAGGCGCTTGTGTAGCTCGTCGGTCTCCGCGCGCCGGTCGGGAATTGCCAGAGGCCCCACGGGACCTTTGTCAGACCGACTCGGTAAGAGGGTCGCCCTGCAGGCGCGACTTGAGCCGCAGCACGGCCTTCGTGTGCAGCTGCGAGACCCTCGACTCGGTCACGCCGAGCACCTCGCCGATCTCGCGCAGGGTCAGGTTCTCGTAGTAGTAGAGAGCCACCACCAGCTTCTCGCGCTCGGGCAGGCGCGCGATCGCGTCCGCCAGCCGGTCCTTCATGTCGGTGAGGTCCATCTCCTGGGCGGGATCGACCGCCGTCTGGTCCTGAATCGTGTCGAGCAGCGAGACCTGGTCTCCGGAGGAGTCCGACACCGTCCACAGCTCGTCCAGGGCCACCACGGAGGAGTTGGAGATCTTCACGAGGGACTCCTGGAACTCCTCGACCGTGGACTCGAGCTGATCGGCCATCTCCTGGTCAGTGGGGGCGCGGTGCAGTTGGTGCTCGAGCTTGGCGTTGGCCCTCTCGATCTCGCGGGCCTTGGCCCTCACCGAGCGGGGCACCCAGTCCAGCGAGCGCAGCTCGTCGATGATCGACCCCTTGATGCGTGTGATGGCGAAGGTCTCGAAGCGGATCTCGCGCTCGGGCTCGAAGCGCTCGATCGCCGAGATCAGCCCGAGCAGACCGTAGGAGATGAGGTCGGCTTCCTCCACGTGGGCGGGCAGCCCACTGGACATGCGGCCGGCCACGTACTTGACCAGCGGGGCGTAGGCAAGAACGAGCCGCTCACGCGCCCGGGGGTCGGCGCTCTCCTTGTAGCGGCCCCATAGATCCTTCAGCTCGATCGCCTTGAGGTTTGTCTCCACCCTTTTCCCGTCCGTTCAGGCGCGTGGATGTGCCTGCGCGTAGGCCATTCTGAGCCGGCTGGACTCTACCCGAGTGTAGGTCTGCGTCGTCGAGATGGAGCTGTGTCCCAGCAGCTCCTGAATTACACGGAGGTCCGCGCCCCCCTCGAGGAGGTGCGTGGCGAAGGAGTGGCGCAGGGTATGTGGGGTCACGCCCGACTGCAGCGCGGCCCGCCTCACCGCCTGGGCTAAGCGCCGGCGCAGGTCCGACGTGGAGAGCCGGCGCCCGCTCTTCGAGAGGAAGAGAGCCGGGTCGTTTTCGCGCTCCAGCGAAGGGCGTCCGCGCTGCAGGTAGGCCTCGATCGCGCGCCAGGCCGGTTCGCCGGCGGGCAGCACTCGCGTGCGCCCGCCCTTCCCGTGCACGCGCAGCTCCTCGCCGTCTGGGTCGAGATCGGCCACGTCGGCGTTCACGAGCTCCTCGGCGCGCAGGCCGGCGGAGTACGCGAGCTCGAACATGGCGCGGTCGCGCAGCTCGAGCGGTGTTGAGGCGGGCATGCTCGCGAGCAGATCAGAGGTCTCTGGCGCCTTGAGGACGGCGGGCAGGTAGGAGTCCGGCTTGGGGCTCGTGACCAGGTCGGCCGGGCTCGACTCGATCTCCTCACGCTGCACGAGCATCCTGTAGAACGAGCGCACAGCGGCGAGCTTGCGACCCACGGTGGACTTCGAGGCACCGCGCTCCGAGAGCACGCCGGCGAAGCGCCGTATCGCCCGGTGGTCGAGGTCCCCGGGCGCGAGGTTGTGCCGGGACGCCCACTCCGCGAGCTGGCCAACGTCCACCCCGTAGGCGCGACGTGTGCGTTCCGCCATCCCCTGCGAGCGCAGGGAGGTGTCGAAGCGGGCGAGCGAACGCGCCCAACTAGGGTGAGGCCCCGAAGTGCCCGGCGTCGGGCCGGGAACTTCAGGAGAAGGCGTGTCGAGGTTCTTCGTCAACACTCAGGACGGGCGGGTAGCGACCCTCGGCCAGCTCGAGGAAGCGGGCCTCATCGACGACGAGGGAAAGGCCCCCTCGCCGTGGTTTCGCATTCGCGGCACGAGCGACGCCTCGACCATGTGGTACGCGGTCATGGTCAAGAGAGAACGGGGGGTGTTCATAGGCACCCTGTGCATTCGCCACCTCACCCGCAAGGCCTCCCTGGAGGAGCAGGGCTGGACCGAGGTGCCGGTGAAATCGATAGGAGTTTGAGGTCTCCGCCACCTGACGAGCCGGAGAGGGTTCTGGCCAAGGAAGAGGAGGCGATGCCTGCTTCAGCAGGCGAGACGAACGATGACCCGCCGGCCAGGGCGCTCCCCGGCCGTCAGGCGACGTAGACGGGGGTGCTGACGGCGACCTGGTCGTAGAGCTCGATCACGTCGGGCACCGCCATGCGCACGCAGCCGTGTGACGCCGCCGTGCCTAGCGACGCGACGTCGTCGGTGCCGTGGATGCCGGCACCGTCGTAGATGCCCATCCAGCGCGACTTGAGCGGGTTCTCGGCGGTGCCGCCGGGCACGACCGTGCCCGCGAGCGAACCGGCCCAGTCGGAGTTCGGCACGCTCCAAGCGGGGTCCACTGCCTTGTTCTGGACCGAGTAAAGGCCAGCCGGGGTCTCGAGGCCCACCTGGCCCACGGCGATCGTGTACTCCTTCTGGAGCTTGAGGTTCTTGTAGAAGCGAAGGCGGAAGGCACCCCGGTCCACGACCATGAGGGTCGGGTACTTCTCGACCAGGTCCTGCTTCGTGACCTTTGCCCGGGTCGTCCTCGTGGGAATGGCGATGGTGCGATCGCCGGAGCGTGTGAGCGCGGCCCGAACCTTGCCCTCGAGCTTGCCCGTCTTGACCTCCAGGCCGTTCTGGGAGGACACCTTGGTCAAGGCGGGAAAGTCCAGCGTGGCGTCTCTCGCGGGGCGGTACACGCCCTTCGCCACCCGCTTCACGAGGCCCTGCACGGCCTCCTTGGAGTAGCTCACGCGGGCTTTCACCCGAACATTGGCTTCGCCGTCGGTAGCGTCGCGCCACGCGCGGGTGGCCACGTTGCCTTCGCGGCTCGCGCGAAGCGCCTCGTCGACCATGCCGCCCACATCGGCGCTCACGTCGGCGTCCTGCGCGGAGAGCGTGAAGCGCTGTTCAGCGCGCCTGATCACGATAGGCCGATTAAGGGGGGCGGCCACCTGCTCCTGCACCTCAGCACGGGCCTCACTCGTGGTCATGCCCCCAACGGGCACCCCGGCGACCGTGACCCCCTCGGCCATGCGCTCCGAGTTCGAGGAGTCATAGGCGTAAACGCCGCCCGCGCCGACGATCAGCGCCAAGAGCAGCAGCACGACGAAGATGAATGACTTCTGTCCCATGGTATGCCGCACCCCCCGGCCTCGCTTCAGTCTACGCGAGAACGTTAGCCCTTCACAGAGCCTGCAACCGGTCTGTCAGCAAATCGTTCTACGCACCGAGGGGACGTTCGGATGCCCCCGGTCGAGCGATTGCAGAATCGATCGCCTCAATCACCGTCTTGCGCGCCTTATGGGCGTTCTCGTAGTCACGCAGCGCGCGGAGGTCGGGACGCTCCAGGGAGCCCACCAGGGAGATGATCTCGGCCGCGGTGAGGTCGTCGTATTCGTCCACCGGGGCGTCGCGCCCCGTCGCCTCGCCGAGTTTTTCCGAGTTCGCGGGGTCAAAGGAAAGAAGAAGGCTCTCGAGCTCGCCGAGCTGATCCGGCGAGAGCGCCACGCCGTTGCCCACTT
>JBBJNU010000081.1:0-7512 GCA_037721005.1 Thermoleophilaceae bacterium
TACGCGGGGGGCTCAACGCCCAACCCCTGCGTGCGGTGCAACGGACTCGTGCGTTTCGGATCGATGCTGGCTCTGTCCGAGCGCCTTGGCGCGGCACGTCTCGTAACGGGCCACTACGCGCGGATCGGCCACGACGAGGAGGGCCCCCTCCTGCGAGCGGGAGTGGATCCCCTGAAGGACCAGAGCTACGTGCTCGCTCGCCTCGAGTCACACGAGCTCGACCGGCTGCGCTTCCCGCTCGGCGAGCTCGAGAAGCCGCGCGTGCGCGAGCTGGCGCGAAACGCGGGGCTGTCGGTGGCTGACAAGCGTGAGAGCCAAGATCTCTGCTTCCTCGCGGGCACCGGCTCGAAGGCGTTCATGCGCCGTCACGGAGGCGAGAGGCTTCACGCGGCGGCTGGGGACATCGTGACCCGCGACGGCGCCGTGCTCGGCAGCCACGCTGGCCACCACAACTTCACGGTGGGTCAGCGCCGTGGGCTAGGGATCGCGGCGCCCGAGCCGCTGTTCGTCCTCGGAAAGGACGCCCGGCGCAACCGGGTGATCGTCGGTCCAAGGGCCGAGCTCGCCACGCGCGCAGTGTCGCTCTCTCCCGCGCGGGTGCACCGCCCGGCCGAGACGGTGGAGGCGGTGAAGCTCCGCTACCACGCGGCGTCCGTGCCCTGCACCGTGAGGGCCGGTGCCCGATCGGATTCGCTCGAACTCAGCCTCGGTCGCGACGTGGGTGGGGCAGCGCCCGGTCAAACGGCGTGCCTGATGCGTGAAGACTTCGTGGTCGGTTGGGGCACGATTGTCGAAGCCTGACCGCATCGCCCTCGAGGCGCCGCTCGACGAGGCCTTCGCGCCGGTGGTGCGGCTGATCGTCGGGGCCATTGCCGAGCGTGCGGACTTCGGTTACGAGGCGATGGACGACCTCCAGTTGGCCATCGAGCGGTCGCTGGCCGAGGCCGGCTCGCTCGGGCACGTCTCCCTCTCCTTCGAAGTCACGGAAGGACAGATCCGCGCGAACGTCGGCCCCCTGCGCTCCGACGCTCTCGCGGAGGCGTTGCAGGAACCCGACGACACCCCGGGCAAGCTCACGCTCGGCCGCATCCTCAGCACCGTGGTCGATTCCTACGGAGTCGAGGACGCGGCGGATGGCCACATCGTGATCCGGCTCGTGAAGATCGCGGGGCCTGTGGGGTGACCGAAGCGCGCGAAGCCTCGCGCGAGCGCGCCCGCGCTGAAGACCGCGAGCTGCTGCGCCGCTACCACGAGCTGGGTGACGCCGGCGCCCGGGAGCGCCTGGTGTCCCGCCACCTGCCGTTGGTTCGCTCGCTCGCCCGCCGCTACGCCGGCCGTGGTGAGCCGCTCGACGACATCGAGCAGGTGGGCGCCATCGGCCTGATCAAGGCCATCGACCGGTTCGACCTCGACCGCGAGGTGTCCCTCGCCACCTACGCCACTCCCAACGTGGTCGGGGAGATCAAGCGCCACTTCCGCGACAAGGGCTGGGCCATCCGAGTGCCTCGCGCGCTGCAGGAGCTGAACGCACGGATCTCTCAGACGATCGACCGGCTGACCTCCAAGCTGGGGCGCTCACCCAGCGTCGCGGAGATCGCGGAGGCCCTCGGCTCGACGCCCGAGGAAGTGCTCGAGGCACTCGAAGTGGGCTCGGCCTACACCGCCCTGTCGCTCTCGGCCGGACCCGTCGGGGAGGAGGGCGAGGGAGACCCGCTCGACTCGATCGGGGAAGCGGACGAGGGCTTCGAGCGCTCGGAGGACCGGGCCGACCTCGAGCCGGCACTCGGCCAGCTCGACCCACGGGAACGGGAGATCCTTCGCATGCGCTTCGAGGAGGGCCTTCCGCAGACCCAGATCGCGGAAAGGGTGGGACTCTCCCAGATGCACGTGTCCCGCCTGATCCGCAAGTCTCTCGCGGCGATGCGTGACGAGCTGGCCTCTTAGTGGCTCGCCCGGCGAGGGCAACCGCGGCCATGGCCGTCGTGGCGCTCGCCGCGGCCGGCGGGGGGTGCACCCGCGATTCCAGCCCGAAGGAGGGCGACGCGTTCAAGGGCGGCTCGATCACGGTGGCGCTCGCCAGGGAGCCGGGATCGCTCGACCCCGCCGTGACCTCCGATCCGGCGGCTCTCCGGGCTCTCTGGCTCGTGCATACGCCACCGCTCACCTATGCCCGCGCCGAGGGAATGGCTGGGACCAGCCTCGTCCCGGGCCTCGCAACGCGCCAGCCAGAGGTGTCACAGGACTCGCGCACCTTCACCTTTGTGCTGCGCAGAGGCCTTCGTTACTCCGACGGCCGCCCCCTGCGCGCGGGAGATTTCGAACGCGCGGTGAAGCGAGCGCTGCGGCTCAACCCGGCGGGACCGGAGCTGTTCGGGAACGTCGTGGGCGCCCGCGTGTACTCGCGCGCCCTCGTACCGGGTGGCGACCTGTCCGGGGTAGCGGCCGACGAGCGCACGCTGAAGGTCCGAGTGCGCCTCAGGGAGCCTGACCCAGCCTTCCGCTTCGCGCTGGCCTCTCCTCTGGCGGCGCCGGCGCCGCCGGGCACGCAGGTGCGCGACCTGACCGCGGCGCCACCGCCCGGCGTCGGTCCCTACCGGCTGGCGCGAGCTCGCCCGGGGACGGCGTTCGTGCTTGTGCGTACTCCGGGCTTTGAGCTGCCTGGCGTCCCGGCCGGCAACGCAAATGAGGTGACCGGGGTGGTGCAGGACGCGGCGAGCGCCACGCGCTCGGCGATCGACGGGTTCACCGATGCCGTGGAAGGCCGGCCGCCGATCGGCGTGCTGCCCCGGGTGCGCTCCGAGTTCAAGGACCGGTACTCCGAGTATCCGACGCTCACCGTGCACCAGATCTCCCTGAACGAAGACCGGCCGCCTTTCGACCAGGAGGACGTGCGCCGCGCGGTCGCCTTCTCGCTCGACGAGGCAACCCTTGCCCGCTTGAGTGACAACTTCCTCGAGCCGGCCTGCAACGTGCTGCCTCCCGCCGTGGCAGGTCACGAGCCCCTCGATCCCTGCCCGTACGGCGAACGCCAGGACAACTCCGACCTCGTGCGGGCGCGTGCGCTGATCCAGGGAGCCGATCGCCCGCGGCCGCGGATCGTCGTGGCGTCCGCATCCCAGCGGCGTGATCGAGAGCTCGAGGGCTACCTCGTTGCGACCCTGCGCAAGATCGGGCTACGCGCCCGTCCCGCGCGCACCGTTCGGGAGGCCGCGCGCGCCCCATTCACCTACGCGCGGCGGCTGCCGGCGGCGCCACATCCGGCGCGCTACCTCGAGGCGGTGGACGAGCCGGTGCTCGATACACGGATCTCGCTCACCGAGCTCGAGGGCGAGCCCGCAAAATCAGCCGGCAAGTGGGCGGAGATCGATCGTGACGCTGTCGAGGGCGCCACGCTCGTCCCTTACGGCGTGGAGACGAGCGGCGTGCTGCTCTCGGAGCGCATGGATGTTGCCAACTGCTCGCGGTATCACCCCGTTTTCGGCCTCGACTGGTCGAGCCTCTGCCTGAAGTAGGAAAGGGCTTCCGGACGCCAGGGCGAAACCGAACGCATGAGAAAGCTCGCACTGTTGATCGCGGTTGTCTCGGTCCCGTTCGCAGTAGGGGCCTGCGGCAGTTCGTCCGAGGGCGGCGCAACCGGCGGCGAGATCACCATCTCTCAGTCCTCGCAGCCCGATTTTCTCGATCCCGCGCTCTCTTACACGGTGAACGGCTGGGAGCCGCAGTGGCTCGTGTACACGCCGCCCGTGACCTACCGCCACGAGGAGGGCGAGGCCGGGACCCAGCTCATCCCGGGCGTGGCCAAGGCCATGCCCAAGGTCTCGAACGGCGGCAAGACCTACACCTTCACCCTTCGCAAGGGCCTCAAGTACTCCGACGGCAAGCCCGTCAAGGCGAGCGACTGGGAGCACACCATCAAGCGCGTGCTCAACCTCGAGTCCGGAGGGTCGTTCTTCTTCGAGGGCATCGAGGGCGCCGGTGAATACGTGGACTCCGGCAAGTCCGACGGCGACATCTCGGGAATCGAGACCGACGACCAGAGCGGTGAGGTGACCATCAGCCTCGAAAAGGCCGACGGGCAGTTCATGAACGTGCTCGCGATGAACTTCTCGGGCATCGTGCCCTCAGACACTCCCTTCAAGAACATGTCGAAGACCCCGCCCCCCGGCGTCGGGCCCTATGAGTTCACCAAGTCGGTGCCCAACCGCGAGTTCGTCATGGAGCAGGTCAAGGGCTTCGACATTCCCGAGATTCCCAAGGGCAAGGTCGACAAGATCACCACGAAGATCATCAAGTCGGCGAACCGCCAGACGGACCAGGTGATCAAGGGCGATCTCGACTACATGCAGGACCCGCCGCTCCCCGACCGCCTGCCGGAGGTGCGCAGCAAGTACAGCGACCGTTACAAGGAGTACACCACCGTTTCCACCTACTACTTCTTCATGAACACGCGCGTGCCGCCGTTCGACAAGCAGGAGGTGCGCGAAGCGGTGAACCACGCGATCGACTCGGGCGCCCTCACGCGGCTCTTCGGAGGGCGCCTCGCGCCGGAATGCAACTTCCTGCCGTCGAGTCTGCCCGGCTACGAGAAGATCGAGCCGTGCCCGTTCGGGGCACCCGACGGCCCGGCTGACCTCGACAAGGCACGCGCGCTGATCGAGGACGCCGGCGAGGAGGGCACCGCGGTCGAGGTGTACACCAACAACGACGAGAACCGTCCCGAGATCGGTCAGTACTACGCAGACCTGCTCAACAAGATCGGTCTGAAGGCCGAGCTCAAGAGCCTCGACGGCGGCGTCTACTTTCAGACCATTGGCAACGCGAAGACAAAAGCAGCAACCGGCTTCGCCAACTGGTTCGAGGACTTCCCGCATCCGGGCAACTTTCTCTTCCTCGTCGACGGCGAGGCGATCCAGCCCACGAACAACCAGAACTTTGGCAATGTCGACGATCCCGAGCTGAACAAGCTGATCGACACCGTGCAGGCCGGGTCGGCGGACGACGAGGAGGTCCAGCAGGCAGCGGCCGAGGCCGACAGGCTCCTGATCGAGAAGTCCTACGTGGCGCCGTACGGATCCGAGAAGCGCAGCATCTTCCTTTCCGAGCGGATGGACTTCGAGAATTGCAAGTCCTTTCACCCCGTCTACAACACCGACTACTCGGCCTTCTGCCTCAAGGAGTAGCCGCCGGGATGGTCGAGGCCGAGGGACTCGGGCCCTGGCGTGCGGCGCTGCGGCGGTTGCGGCGCAACCGCATGGCGCTGGCCTTCGGCTTGCTGTTCATGATGCTGGTCGCCAGCGCGTTCGCGGCGCCGGTGTGGGAGGGCGCCGCGGGACGGGGGCCACTCGCCAACAACCTCGACGGCAAGATCATGGTGGAGGGCAAGCCTCAGAACGTTGTCTCGTTGCAAGGCGTGCCGATCGATCCCACGTGGGGCAAGGAGTACTTTCTCGGTGCTGATCAGAATGGGCGCGACAGCATGGTGCGCCTGCTCTACGGCGCGCGCAACTCGCTCTTGATCGGGATCCTCGCGGCGTTGATCACCACGCTGGTCGCGGTGGCCGTCGGCCTGGTGGCGGGCTACTTCCGCGGCCCGGTGGACGGCGTGATCCGAACGGTGCTCGACGTGATCTGGGCCTTCCCGGTGGTGCTGCTGGGGGTGGCCCTTGGCACCGCACTTGCGCTCGGAGGCCTCAAGGTCGGCCCGATCGTGATCGCGGGCGACTCGAAGCTCATCCCGATCTTCGTGATCGCGGTGGTCTACGTGCCCTATCTGGCGCGCCCGGTCCGCGGCCAGGTGCTCTCATTGAGGGAGAAGGAGTTCGTGGAGGCGGCCCGTGCCCAGGGCGCGGGGCCGCTTCGCACGATGTTCTCGGAGATCCTTCCGAACCTCTCCTCTACGGTCGTGGTCTTCTTCCCGATCCTCGTGGCCAACGCGATCCTGCTCGAAGCCGCGCTCTCCTTCCTCGGCGCGGGCGTACGGGCGCCCGAGCCGAGCTGGGGCAACATGATCGACTCGGGGGTCGAACGCATCGTGACCGCCCCGCACCTGGCCATCGCTCCGGGGCTGATGCTCGTGCTCACCGTGCTCGCCCTGAACGTGTTCGGGGACGGCGTGCGCGACGCGTTCGACCCCCGGGCCAAGTTGCGCATGGAGACGTAGTGGCCCGCTTCGCCGTCAGACGGCTCATGCAGATGCTGTTCGTGATGTTTGCCGTCTCGGTGCTCACGTTCCTCATCTTCAACGTGATCCCCAACAGCGATCCGGCCGAGCGGATGGCGGGCAAGCAGCCCACAGAGCGCCAGATCGCCGCCATACGCACGGAGTGGGGCTTCGACGAGCCGCTCCACGTGCAGTACGCGACGACGATGAAGAAGGTCTTCACGGGCGACCTGGTGTCCTACACCACCCAGCTCGACGTGTTGGAGGAGATCGCCAAGGGGGTCCCGCGAACGCTGTCGCTGGCCCTCGGCGCAGCGGTTCTGTGGATGGTCGTGGCGGTCGGCTTCGGCCTGCTGGGCGCCATGCGCGCCGGGGGGCTCGCCGACAAGGTGATCACGGTGCTGGCCCTCGTGGGCATCTCTCTGCCGGTGTTCTGGATCGGGGCGCTGATGAACTACTACCTGGGTTTCAAGGCCGGCATCTTCGACGACGGCGGTTACGTCGAGCTCACGAAGGACCCCATCGGCTGGGCCTACCACCTCATCCTTCCGTGGACAGCCCTCGCCCTCCTGTTCATCGGGATCTACTCACGCATCCTTCGCTCCAACCTGCTCGACACGATGAACGAGGACTTCGTTCGCACCGCCCGGGCCAAGGGGCTCTCGGAGCGGCGGGTGCTCGTACGCCACGTGCTGCGCAACTCGCTCATCCCCTTCGTGACCCTCTGGGGGCTTGATTTCGGCCTGGTGGTGGGCGGAGGGGCCATCCTCACCGAGACCGTCTTCGACCTCGAGGGCGTGGGGCAGTTCGCCGCCGACTCGATTGCTCAGTTCGACGTGCCGCCCGTGTTGGCCGTGGTGATGTTCGGCGCGTTCTTCATCGTGGTGCTGAACGCGGTCGTGGACATTCTCTACGCCTACCTCGACCCTCGGATCAGGCTCACGTGATGGCCCCAGCGAGTGGAGCTCTGCTCGACGTGCGGGGCCTCGAGGTGGGGTTTGACACCGAGGAGGGCACGGTGAGCGCCGTGGACGGAGTGACCTTCCAGCTGGCGGCCGGCGAGGTGCTGGCGGTGGTGGGGGAGTCGGGCTCGGGCAAGTCGGTCACGGCCCTCACCCTCCTCGGTCTCTCGCGTTCGCCCAACGCCCGCTTCGCCGGGTCGGCCTGGTTCGGCGACGTGGATCTCGTGACGGCATCGGAGGAGGAGCTACGCCGGATCCGGGGCGCTGAGATAGCCATGATCTTCCAGGACCCGCTGACCTCGTTGAACCCGGTCATGCGCATCGGGGCGCAGATAGCCGAGCAGATCCAGGCTCACGAAGAAGTGGCGGGTACCGCGGCGCGGGAACGCT
>JBBJNU010000082.1:0-7490 GCA_037721005.1 Thermoleophilaceae bacterium
GGCCGGAGCCGCTCCGCGGCCTCGGTCCAGATCATCTCGTGGCGGGCCGGGCCCACGCTCACCATCACCACGGGCACCCCGAGCTGTTCCTCGATGAACGCCAGGTAGGACTGGGCGGCCGCCGGAAGATCGGACATGTTGCGCGCGGCGGTGACGTCCTCCTGCCAACCGGGCAGCTCCACGAGCTCGCCACGTGCACGATGGAGCACCGACTGGTGGTAGGGGAACTCATCGAAGCTCGCCCCCTCCGGGCCGGAGTAGCGCACCGCGGCGCGCAGGGGGTCGATGCCCGTGAGCACGTCGAGCTTGGTGATCACCACACCGGTGAGGCCGTTCACCCGGACGGCGTAGCGCAGGGCCACGAGGTCGAGCCAGCCACAGCGCCGCGGACGGCCGGTGGTGGTCCCGAACTCGTGCCCGGCCTCCTGGATGCGGGCGCCCATGTCGTCGTGCAGCTCGGTAGGGAACGGCCCAGCGCCCACGCGCGTGCAGTAGGCCTTGGAGATGCCCCACACGTCGTCGATCGACTTGGGTCCCACGCCGGCGCCCACGCAGGCCGAGCCGGCCACGGGGTTCGACGAGGTCACGAAGGGATAGGTGCCGTGGTCGATGTCGAGCAGCGTGCCCTGGGCTCCCTCGAACACCACCAGCCGGCCCTCGTCCAGGGCGTTCCAGGCGATGGGCGGGGTGTCGGCGATGTAGGGCTCGAGCCGGTGACCCAGCGCGAGGTAGTCCTCGGTCATCGCGTGGAGGTCGAGGCGAGGATCCTTTGCGAACTCCCGCAGGCTCGGTTGCTTGGGCTCCAGCGCAGCGGCGATCTTCTGCTTGAGGATCTTCTCGTCGAGCACGTCCTGGACGCGGATGCCCAGGCGCGCCGCCTTGTCGGCGTAGCAGGGGCCGATCCCGCGCTTGGTCGTGCCGATCTCGCGCTTGCCGAGCCTGGCCTCACCGGCGTGGTCGAGCAGCAGGTGGTAGGGCATGATCAGGTGGGCGTTGGCCGAGATGCGCAGGCCGCTCAGGTCCACCCCACGGCGGCGCAGACCCTCGATCTCCTCCGTGAGCACCCGCGGATCCACCACCACACCGTTGCCGATCACGCAAGCCTTGCCGGGGTAGAGGATCCCGGAGGGGATGAGGTGGAACTTGAAGGTCTCGCCGTCGCGGACGATGGTGTGGCCGGCGTTGTTGCCGCCCTGGAAGCGGATCACGGCGTCGGCCTGCTCGGCGATCAGGTCGACCACCTTTCCCTTGCCCTCATCGCCCCACTGGGCGCCGACTATCACGAGGCCTGGCATGCGGGTTTGAGTCTAGGCGGGGGGTGGGCAGGCCCGGTCAGCCGGCTGAGCTCAGGCGCAGGTCAGGGCCCATGAGCGGCAGTGGCTCGTCGCAGATCTCGAGCAGACGGGACACCGTGCGCGGCCCGATCTGCTGGCGGAGGTCGTCGAGGTCGGTGGTGTTCGTGGTCACGACGATGGAGCGCTCGTCCTGCCAGCGCTCGTTCACGATGGCGTAGAGCTGCTCGAGCACCCAGTCGGTGCGCTTCTCGGCTCCGAGGTCGTCGAGCTGGAGCAGGTCGACGCTGGTGAGGCGCCTGAACAGGCGCATGTAGTTGCCACCCGTCTGGCTGTCGTAGGTGTCCTTGATCTCCGCCAGCAGGCGCGTGACCGGATAGATGGCGACCGAACGCCCAGCCCGCTCGGCGGCCAGGGATACGAGCATGGCCAGCGACGTCTTGCCGGTGCCCACGTCGCCTGCGAACCACAACCCCCGGCCCTCGTCCACGTTGGTCTCGATCCGCTCGACGAAGGCGCGCACCGGGCGGAGCACCATGGGGTCGAGGTCGGCCAACGGCTTGCGGTCGAAGCCGACGCCCCGGAAGCGCTTGGGCACCCCGGTGCCCATCCCGGCGCTCACCGCGCGCACGATGCGCTGCTTGCGGCAATCGCAGGCGGCGGCGGTGCCGTCGTCGAGGGCGATCCAGCCCGTGCCGTCGCAGACGCCCAGCACGCACGCGCCATCGTCCGAGCCCGGCCGGAATGGGGGCACGGGACGCAGCGGGCTCACATGCCACCTTCCGATCCGGCGCCGGTGGCGTTGGACGCGCCCTCGCGGGCCTTGCTCATGAACTTCGGATAGCGGTCGAGGAACGAGAGCTCCACGCTCCCGATAGGTCCGTTGCGGTGCTTGCCGATGATCACCTCGGCGATGCCCTGCTTCTCGGAGTCCTCGTTGTAGTACTCGTCGCGGTACACGAACATCACGAGATCGGAGTCCTGCTCGATGTTTCCGCTCTCTCGTAGATCGGACATCTGCGGCTTGGGCGGATTGCGCGACTCCACCGCTCGCGAGAGCTGGGATATCGCGATCACGGGGATGTGCAGCTCGCGGGCGAGAATCTTCAACCCTCGGCTGATCTTGCCGACCTGCTCGACGCGCCCGTCGCGGTGGTCCTCGGGCCGCATGAGCTGAAGGTAGTCCACGATGAGCAGCCCGAGCGGGTGGCGCTGGTGCAGGCGGCGAGCCTTGGCGCGTAGCTCAAGCACCCCGATGTCACTGGAGTCGTCGATGAAGATGGGCGACTTCGTGAGCTTCTCGGTGGCCTGGAGGACCTTGGGCCACTGTTCGGGCTTCACGCGGCCCTTGCGAAGCGATTCGCCGCCGATCCGCCCACGCGACGCGATGAAGCGCTGGGCCAGCTCCCCCTCTGACATTTCGAGGGAGAACAGGGCGACCGGTCGGCCATGGTCAACGGCGGCGTTTTCGGCCATGTTGGCGGCCAGGGCCGATTTCCCCATCGCGGGGCGTGCGGCAAGAACGATCAGGTTGCCCGGCTGAAAGCCGCCGGTGATCTCGTCGAGGTCGGCGAAGCCCGAGGGGGTGCCGGTGAGCGATTGGCCTTCCTTAGAGAGCCGTTCGAGCTTGTCGAGCTCCTCGTGGAGCACATCCTCGATCGGGCGCAGCTGGCTGCCCTCGTCGTGCTGGCCCGCGCGGAAGATCGACTGCTCGGCCTGCTCGATCAGCGAGCGCGGATCGCTGCTGCGCGTGGCCACGTCCTCCTGGATCTGACGGGCGGCCCCCAGCAGGCGACGGAGCATCGAGTGCTCGGTGACGATGCGCGCGTAGTCGCGCACCGCTCCCGCGGCGGGCACCATGGCCGGTAGGGAGTGCACGTAGTCAGCTCCACCGGCCTCCTCGAGCTGGCCCTCGCGACGAAGGTCGTCGCACACGGTGATCACGTCCACCGCCTCGGGCTCGGCCTTCTCCTTCAGGCGCAGCATCGCCCGGAAGATCAGCTGGTGGCGAGGACGGTAGAAGTCCTCAGCCCCCATCTTGAGGTCCACGAAGATCTGGTCGAGCGCCTGCTCGGTGAGCAGGATCGTGCCGAGCACCGCGACCTCGGCCTCGTCATTCTGGGGCGGAACCGAGGCTCCGTGGCTCCCACCGTTCTGCTCAGGAATGACAGCCATCAGCGGCGCTTCCAGGGGCGGGTTACGGCGGAAGAAGCAAGCTCACCTAGGAAGAGGGACGATGCTTGGCTGTAGCCAAGCGAGGACCGATGACAACGGTGAGCGCCGCTTATTCCGCCGTAACTATTGTCTTGATGGAGGCGGTGACACCCTCGGAAACCTCGACCGTGACCATGTGGGTACCGGTCGACTTGATCGGCTCGCTCAGCAGCACCTTGCGCTTGTCGAGCTTCACCCCGCGGGCCTGGCGTATGGCGTCCGCAATCTCCTGAGCGGTGACCGAGCCGAAGAGCCGCCCGTCGCCGCCCGCCTGGTGAGAGATGGTGAGCACGGTCTTGCGCAGCAGCGCCGCGTTTTCCTCGGCCCGCTCGACCTGCTCGACCGCGGCGCGCTCCGCCGCCTCCTTGCGCCGCCCGGCGTCGGCAATCGACGCCTTGGTGGCCGGCTGCGCGAGCTTGCGCGGAACGAGGAAGTTGCGCAGGTACCCGTCGGAGACGTCGACAACCTCGCCTCGCTCGCCCAACGTGTCCACCGGCTGAAGCAGGATCGCCTGCGCCATTGTGAGCTCCTTTTAGCGTTGGAAATGGTGCGGTGCTCACCCGAAGCCTTCCGTGCGGTGCTCGACCGATCGGCGATCGGCCTTGCGCTCCTCCGGCGACGATCGGGCTGCGTTCCTCCCCTTGGGGTACGGTGTTCACCCGTTCCCTTCGAGACCCGCGGGTCCGCGAACGGCGGACGCACCTCGACAGAGCGCGGAATTCTAACGGCCGCCCGGGGACGGCCCTGAGTTCGCTGCATGTCACCGTGCGGATCCCGCTACGCGGGAGGCCTAGAACGGGATGTCGTCGTCGGAGGCGCCGCCCGCTGGAGCGCTCTGGAAGTCGGCGGTGTCCGCCGGCACGTCGCTCTGCGGTGTGAAGCGCGAGCCGTTGCCGCCGCCGTTCTCGCCGCCCTCGCGGGAGCCGAGGAACTGAACGGAGTCGGCGATGATGTCGATCGACTGGCGCTTGTTGCCCTCCTTGTCCTGCCATTCACGCCATTCGAGCCTGCCGTCGAGGGCGACCGGGCGGCCCTTCGAGAGGTAGTTCGCGCAATTTTCGCCCTGGGCGCCCCAGACGGTGACGTCGAAGTAGTTGGGCTTGTCCACCCAGCTGCCCGAGGCGTCCTTGCGCCGGGTGTTGCAGGCCACTCGCAGCGAGCAGACAGGGGTGCCGCTGGGCGTGGAGCGCAGCTCCGGATCGCGCGTGAGGTTGCCCGTGAGGACGACGCGGTTGATGTTGGTGGCTGCCATGAGATGCGCTCCTTGGTCGGCTGGAAGATCGAGAATCGAGAGTACTCAGAGGGTCGGCGCCCATGGGCCGACCCTGACAGAGAGAGCCTGCTCTTTACGAGAGTTGTCGCAGAGGCGTAACGAAAGCAAGCGAACGGTGCGCTTACTCGGCGCTCACAGCGGTCGGAGCGCTGGACCCGACCGGCCGATCTCTACTCCGGTTCGGCCTGCTCGGGCGCCGCGTCGGCGGCGGCACGAGCGGCCACGCGGCCGTCCGGCTCCTCCTCGGGCACCGCGCGCGAAGCCTCGGTGACCGGCGGGGGCGGCGGGGCGCCGGGGCGCTGGCGTATCACGCGGAAGCGCAAGACGCCGTCGGTGATCTTCAGCCGCTGGTTCAACCGCTCGAGGAGCGTGTTGTCGCCCTCGAACTGGTAGAGGTGGTAGGCGGCCTCGGGACGGTGGTCGATCTCGAACGACATCTTCCGGCTGCCCCAATCGTGTGCGCCGACGATGCTCCCGCCGTCGTTGAGCAGCGACTCGACCTCTCCGACGATGGTCTGACGACGCTCTTCGGGGGCGGTCGCGTCGAGAAGCAACATGAGGTCATATAGCGGGGCCACGGCCGCGGGAGGTTAGCAACAGGGGGGCGAACTCCGGGCCTCCGGGGCCTTCCGAGGATGTGACAGCTCGAGGAGGCAGAAGCGTGCTCCAGCGCGTGCGGTGGCGCAACGCCGGCCGCCTGGCCGCGTTGCTGGCCGCAGGCATGCTGATTGCGCTGGGCCCGAGGGCGTGTGAGGAGGACCTGCCGACTGGTGAGCCCGACCTGGTTGCGCCCGTCAGGCCGCTTTCGCCTCGTCCTGAGTACCAGCGACCCGAGCCGCCGGCGCGGGCTCGGCCCTTACCGCCCGCCCAGAACCGCTCAAGGGAGCACCCGCCTCGGGTGAGCCGCCGCCCGCGGCGACGTTCGCCACGCCCGAGGCCGCCTCGCTCCCCACCTCGCTCGCGCGAACCAGGGCCCCCACTCCCACCCCAAGCGCCCGAACCAACACTGCGGCCCGCGCCTGCGCCGCCCGAGTCCCTGGCTTCGCCGCCACCACCGCGCGTTCCCTCATCAGAGGCTCCTCGGCGCCCGATGCCGGGCGAGTTCACGCCCGACCCTGCCCCCTGAGGCTTCCGCTCAGCCCACCGGCGGGCGGCCCGCGCGCTTGGCCTCGATGTCGGCGAGCTGATCGTCGACCCAGTCGCCCGGGTCGCGCGCCTCCACCACCCTCTTGAGCCCCTCGGCCCGCCACGAGCGCTCCTGCGCGGACATCGACAGCGCCCGGTGGATGGCTTCGGCCTGCTCCTGGACGTCGAAGGGGTTCACCGACAGCGCGAACTCGGCGAGCTCCTCGTGCGCACCGGTGTTCTCGGAGAGCAGGGAGACCCCGTGGCGCTCGTTCACGAGCGGCCCCTCCTTCGCGATCAGGTTCATCCCGTCGAACATCGCGTTCACCATCAGCAGGTCGTAGTGCTTGTAGGCGGCGATCGCCTCCTCGAGGTTCTCGCGCAGGCGCAGGTCGATCGGCATCCAGTCGGTGGTGCCGTGGCGGTGGTTGACCACGGCCACCAGCGCCTCGATCCGCTCGAGGTACTCCGCGTACTCGGGCACGTCCTGGCGCGAAGGAATCAGATGGGCGATGAAAGTGACCTCCTCGACGAACTCGGGGTGCTGCTCGAGGAAGAGGTCGAAGGCCGCGAAGCCGCGCAGGATGTTCTTGGACAGGTCGGCACGGTCCACGCGCAGGATGAGGTGCTCGCGCCGGCGGCGCAGGATCTCGCGCTCGTACTCGTGCACGGATGCCCGCTGGGCGTTCTTGCGGAAGGTCTCGGCCGAGATCGGCAGCGGGTAGGTGCGCACCCAGACCTCTCGGTCCTCGAACCGCACGATGCCCGCCTTCTCGTCCACGTCGAGATCGAAGAGCTCGCGGCAGCAGAGCAGGAAGTTGCGCCGGTAGGAGTGCGTGTGGAAGGCGACGATGTCGTTGGAGAGGATGCCCTCGTAGAGGTCCTCGCGCATGTCGCGCGGCAGTACCCGCCAGGCGTCGGGCTGGGTCCACGGAATGTGCACGAAGTGGTGCAGGAACACGTCCGGGCGTGCGCGGCGGATCTGCCTCGGCGCCGTGTAGAGGTGGTAGTCGTGCATCATCACCACCACGTCTTCCACGCCCTCGATCTCCTCGAGCACCGCGTCGGCCAGGTCGCGGTTGACCACGCGGTAGCCGTGCTCGTAGGAGTCCACCTCCCACTGGCGAATGTCGGGAGCGTTGGAGAGGTCCCAGAGGTAGTGCTGGATGAACCACAGCATCGGGTTCGCGACCACGTTGTAGAAGCGCTCGTAGGCCTCGGGGTCGGACTGAACGAGCCGGATGCGGTAGGTCAAGTCCTCGATCTCGCACTCAAAGGCGCGCCCGCCGTTCTTGTGGGCCGCCTCGGCATCTTCGTCGGACATGGCCGAGGCCACCCAGAGAGCGTCGCGGTGGTGCACCAGGCCTGTGAGCGCCGTAACGAGGCCGCCACCACCGCGCTTGGGCAGCAGATCGCCGTCGTCGCCGCGTTCGAACGTGGCCGGGCCGCGGTTGGAGACCAGTACGAGCTCGGGGGACGAGAGTTTCGTCCGGTGCTCGCCCGATCGGCGATCGGGCTGTGCTCCTCCCGCATCGGGCTGTGCTCCTCCCGCATCGGGCTGTGCTCCTCCCGCATCGGGCTGTGCT
>JBBJNU010000083.1:0-7430 GCA_037721005.1 Thermoleophilaceae bacterium
CGGCCGGCCAGCGCGATCACGCCCGCGGCGTCGGTTACCTCTTCGTCCAGGATCTGCGACTCCTCGAGGAAGGTGATCGTGTCGTGCCCGTAGTCGGCCCGCAGCGCCGACGCCCACCCCTCGTACTGCTTGAGAAGACGGCCGAACTTCTGCCAGCGCGTGTGGGTGGGCTTGAACTCGCTCCCCGCCCTGCCCTTGATCACGATGCGCTCGAGCTTGTCGCGGAGCAGCACCTCCTCGAGCTCTGACTCCTTTTCGATCCACATCTCCTGGCTGCCCGCCTTCATCTTGTAGAGAGGGGCCTTGGCCAGATACACGTAGCCGTGCTCGATCAGCTCGGGCATCTCGCGGAACAGGAAGGTGAGCACCAATGTGCGGATGTGGGCACCGTCCACGTCGGCGTCGCACATGATCACGACCTTGTGGTAGCGGGCCTTCTCGATGTCGAACTCGTCGCGGATGCCCGTGCCGATCGCTGTGATGAGCGCCCTGATTTCGTTGTTGCCGAGCACCTTGTCGATGCGGTGCTTCTCGACGTTGATGATCTTGCCGCGCAGCGGCAGCACGGCCTGGGTGTTGCGGTCGCGCCCCTGCTTGGCGGAGCCGCCCGCGGAGTCGCCCTCGACCACGAACAGCTCCGCGAGCCGCGGATCGCGCACCGAGCAGTCGGCGAGCTTGCCCGGCAGGGTCGAGTTCTCGAGCGCCGACTTGCGGCGGGTCAGGTCGCGCGCCTTGTGCGCGGCCTCGCGGGCGCGCGCCGCCTGGATCGACTTCATGATGATCGTGCGCGCTTCCTTGGGGTTCTCCTCCAGGAACTCGGCGAGGCCGCGGTTCACGGCGGCCTGCACGTAGCCCTCGACCGGCGGATTCCCGAGCTTGGTCTTGGTCTGGCCCTCGAACTGCGGATCGGCGATCTTCACCGAGATGATCGCGGTGAGGCCCTCGCGGACGTCCTCGCCCGAGAGGTTGGGATCCTTCTCCTTGAGCTCGCCCTTGGACCGCGCGTAGGCGTTGATCGTGCGCGTGAGCGCGGAGCGGAAGCCCGACAGATGCGTACCGCCCTCGTGCGTGTTGATGTTGTTGGCGAACGAGAGCAGGTTCTCCTGGTAGGAGTTGTTCCACTGCAGGGCGACCTCGACCTCGCCGACCTCGCCGGCGTCCTCCACGAAGACCACCTTCTTGTGCAGTGGCTCCTTGGTTCCCTGAGCGTGGAGGTAGTGCACGAAGTCCACGATGCCGCCGTCGTACTTGAAGGAGGTCGAAAAACCCTCTCCCCGCTCGTCGGCAAAGGTGATCTCCAGGCCCTTGGTGAGGAAGGCCATCTCGCGAAAGCGCTGCTCGAGCGTCTGGCGCTCGTAGTCGATCGTCTCGAAGATCTCGAGGTCGGGCAGGAAGGTGATGCTGGTGCCGCGGCGGTCGGTGGCCTCGCCCTTGGTCAGGGCACCCTGAGGGGCGCCTCGCTCGTAGGACTGTGTCCACTCGTGGCCGTCGCGCCACACGGTCAGGTCGAGCTTCTCGGCGAGGGCATTCACCACCGACACCCCGACGCCGTGCAAGCCACCCGAGACCTTGTACCCGCCCCCGTCGCCGAACTTTCCCCCGGCGTGGAGCACGGTGAGCACCACCTCCGCAGCGGGGCGCTGCTCCTTCTCGTGCATCTCGACGGGGATGCCGCGGCCGTTGTCGGTCACGGTGACCGAGTTGTCGGGATGAATCGCAATCTCCACGCGATCGCACTCCCCGGCCAGCGCCTCGTCGACCGAGTTGTCCATCACCTCGTAGATGAGGTGATGTAACCCCCGGACCCCGGTCGATCCGATGTACATGCCGGGGCGCTTGCGCACCGCCTCGAGGCCCTCCAGCACGGTGATGTCCTGCGCGCCGTAGCTCCCCGAGCCGCCGTTGTTGCCGTCCTTCGCCAAGCTCAACCCTTCCGTGTCCAAGACATGAGAAGACCCCGGCCCGAAACTGCTCTCAGTCGGGTCGGGGCACTGTGTCCAACGGCGATCGATACTAGCAGGTGTCGCTGTCGGACCGGGCCACGCATATGTTACAAAATACCCGCAAAGCGGCACAAAACGCGCGCCTAGAGCGGGCCCGGGTTTCCCTCTGTTACGAGAAGCGTCCCGGTCGAGACGCCTGGGGCGTTCAGCGGCGTGCGCCGGAACGCACGCGCAGGGCCTTCAGGGGCCCGTCGGACGGCCCGGGAAGCCCGGCGTTGAGGCGGCCGATGAGGTCCGGCGCGAGCAGCTCGAGCTCGGCCGCCCACACGGCCGACCGGCAGGCCACGGTGAGCGTGCCAGCCCGCTCGGCGATCGGCGTGGCCTCAGCCGCAATTACCGGCCCGGCGCTGGCCTCCCAGGTGCCCTGAACCAGGGCGAGTGTCGAGACCGGCGCCGCCTCGCGCGTCACCCGCTCGAGCGCGTCGCTCAGGCTGCGCGGGCCCGGGCGCCTCACGCGGCCTCCCTGACCTCGGCGCCGCCGAGGGCGCCCTCGGCAACCTCCACGACGCCGGGTGCTCCGTGCTCCGCGCCGGGTACGTGCGCCAGGTCAGTGGTGGTCAGCAACGCCTGACCACCACCGCAAAGGAAGCCTGCGAGGAGGTCTCGGCGCGCCGGGTCGAGCTCGGACATCACGTCGTCGAGCAGCATGAGCGGCGGGCGACCGCGCTCCACCATGAGCAGGTCGCGCTCGGCGAAGAGCAGGGCCAGGAGAGCCACCCGCTGCTGGCCCTGTGACCCGAAGTTGCGAAGCGCCCGGTCGGCGTGGGTGAGCCTGAGGTCGTCACGGTGGGGGCCGTGGGCCGTGAACCCGCGGTCGAGGTCGGCGGCGCGCCGGCCGGCCAGCTCGGCGACGAGGCTCGCTGCGTCGCGCGCCGGGGAGCGGGGCCGATAGGACAGGGCAACGTCACCCGACAGCCCAAGCTCGCGGGCGCGCTCCGCGAACGATGGCGCGAGAAGAGTGGTCGCTTCGGCGCGGTCCTGCATCAAGGCAACCCCGTTGCGGGCGAGCTCTGCGTCCCAGACGTCGAGCGAGCCGGTGGAGGCCACGCCGGCCCGGATTCGCCCGAGGAGAGCGTTGCGCTGGGCCAGCGTCCGGGAGTAACGCGCCCGAGTCTCAGCCCTCGCCGGCCAGAGCGCGGCCACGAGGTGGTCGAGGTGAGCCCGGCGCGGACCGGGGGCCCCCTTGATCAGCTCGAGGCGCTCGGGCAGGAAGACACTCACCAGGGGGCGGGCCGGCGAAGTCGACAGGTTCTCCACAGACGCTCCGTCGATCTTCACGGTCTTTGCCTCGCCCGGCTCGAAGCCCACCTCGATGAGATGCTCGGCGCCGCCGTCTTCGAGCGTGGCCGCCGTCACGCGCGCCACCTTCGACCCGTGGCGCACGAGCTCACGATCGTTCGCGGTTCTCGGGGATCGAGCCGTGCACCCGAAGAACACGGCTTCGAGAAGGTTGGTCTTGCCGGCGCCATTCGGCCCGGCCAACACAGTCAACCCGTCAGCCAACTCCAGCCGCGTGCGCTCGTAGTTGCGGAAGTCCCTGAGCTCCACCGAGGTGACGGCGAGGGGACTGCGCCCCACGGCAGGGCCTTACACGTTCAGACGGATCGGCATCACCAGGTAAATGAAGCCACCGTCGTCGCCGGACTGGATGAGGCCCGGGCGTAGCGGACTGATCAGCTTCAGAACCAGCTCCTCGCTCTCGGCGCTCTCGAGACCGTCCCGGAAGAACTCAGCGTTGAAGCCGATCTCGAGCGGCTCCCCCTTGAAGGGCACGGGGAGCGCCTCGCGGGCTTCTCCCACATCCGGCGTTTGCGCCGAGACCTCGAGCGTGCCCTCGGAAAACGACAGCCGCAGGGGAGCATTCTTCTGAGCGAGCAGGCTGATACGGCGGACCACCTCGAGCATCTCGCCCCGATCGACACGCAGCTCGTGCTCGTACTCGGTGGGCAGTAGCTGCTGATAGTTCGGGAATCGACCTTCTACGAGGCGCGAGGAGAGAACAACGTCGCCGGCACTGAACACGACCTGGTTCTCGAGGGCGGTCACCCCGATGGTCTCCGCCCCGTTGGCGCTCGCGATCCGGCTGAGCTCCTGCAAGGTTCGGGCCGGAACGTTTGCCTCGAGGCTCCCCTCGAGGACGCTCTCGAGCTTCGTCTCCTTCACGGAGAGACGGTAGGAATCCGTGGCCACCATCCGCAGTTCGCCGCCGGAGGCTGTGACCAACACACCCGTCAGGTGCGGCCGGGTCTCGTCGCGCGAGGCCGACCGCGCCACCCGGCCAATCGTCTCGATGAAGGCGGCCGCGGGCACGGCCATCGCTGAACCGGCATCCGGCGAGGGCAGCTTGGGGAAGTCATCACGCGGCAGGGTCCTGAGATGGAAGGACGCGGACCCCGAGATCACCTCGAGGTCCTGTTGTGCGGAGCGGTACTCGAGCGAGATCGAATCCTTCGGGAGCGAACGAGCCACGTCGAGCAGGAGCCGTCCAGGAACCACGACCGCACCGGGCTCGGCGATCTCCGCGTCAAGCTGGGCCCGGATTCCGAGGTCGGTATCGGTGGCCTGCAACTCGGCCTTGCCGTCGTCGAGCGTGATGAGTACGCCGGCGAGCGTCTGGATTGCACTACGGGTGGAAACTCCCCGAGCGGCTACGGACAGCTGGCTTAGGAATGTTTCACGGGAAACGGTGAACTTCAATTGTCTCTTATCCAGTCTTGAAGAAGTAGGGCATGTGGATATAGGGGAAGGGGCGAGATTTGAGCGGTGGGCCTCACGTTAGAAGCTCCCGCGGGCTGGGGACGGCCTGGGGATTCTTGCAGCCGGAGCAGCCATTCAGTGGGTGGTGCGCAGGCTCTCACGCAGGCTGTGGACGGTGAGGGCGAGCTCCGGGTTGCGCGCAAGCTCGGTGGTGACGCTTCGCACGGCGTGCAGAACGGTGGTGTGATCGCGCCCGCCAAAACCCCGGCCGATCGCCGGCAGGCTCTCGGCGGTGAGCTCGCGCGCGAGGTACATGGCGACCTTGCGGGCCTGAGCCACAGCCGGACGGCGATCACGGGCCACGATCGCGTCCACACCCAGACCGAATTGCTGTGCTGTCGCGTCGAGAACAGCGGCCACGGTGCACGGCTCGCGCCGAGGCTCGGAATCCAGGCTCCTGAGTAGGTGAGCGGCAAGGCCGGGCGTCGGCGGCTCGCCACGTAGCGACGCGTAGGCCACCACCTGAATCAAGGCAGCTTCAAGCGCGCGAACACTCGTGGTCACGCGAGCGGCGATCTCGTCGAGCAGGTCGGAGGAGGCCTCCACGGAATCGAGGCGCGCGCGCTTCTCGAGGATGGCGCGGCGCACGGGCAGCTCTGGAGGGTCGAGAGCCACCACGAGCCCGGAGGCGAAGCGCTCACCGAGACGGTCCTCGAGCCCGACGAGCTCCGAGGGCGATCGATCGGAGGTCATCACGAGCTGGCGACCGGAGTCGTGCAGCACGTTGAAGGTGTGAAAGAGCTCCTCTTCGGTGCGCGCCTTGTCGGCGAGAAACTGCACGTCGTCGAGCAGGAGCACGTCCACTCCACGGAAGCTTTCCTTGAAGGCGTCGGTGTCGCGTGCCCGCACGGCCCGTACGAACTCGTTCGTGAACTCCTCCACGGTGCTGTATCGAACCCGCAGGCTACCGCCGTGGCGCATGACGTAGTTGCCGATCGAGTGCAGGAGGTGGGTCTTGCCGAGGCCCGGCCGGCCGTGGATGAAGAGTGGGTTGTAGGCCTGTCCGGGCGTCTCGGCGACGGCCAGCGCCGCGGCGTGGGCGAAGCGATTGCTCGTGCCGATCACGAATTGCTCGAAGGTGTACTTAGGGCGCAGGCGAAGCCCATGCGGATCGGGCGACTCGTGGCTCTGCGGATGGCCGGGAGCGCTTTGCCTGGCAGAGGAGGGCGGTGGGGGCACCCAGTCCTCGCCGACGATCTCCACCAGCACATTCGGCCCGACGGCGCGCGATGCCGCCTGGCGGATCAGTAGGAGATAGCGGTCGCGAACCCAGGTGCGAAGGTGCTCGGGCGCCCGCACGTAGAGCGTGCCGCCGTTCATGTCGGCCAGGCGCAGCGGCTCGAGCCACATGTGGAACTTGAAGTCGGGCACGTCCCGGCGCAACTCGGCGCGGACGCTGCTCCAAGTGGATGCCAACTCTTCATGCACGGGACAGCCGCAACCCCCCAGGGGCTTGGTCGATTCTCAGTAAGACGATGGAGGAACGGGGCGCTGAGGCGATCTTCCGTCCCTCGGGAGGCGCGAGTGTACAGCCGCAGCCGAGCTCCTCCTCGAGCCTCCGCCACTGCTGCCCCGGCCTTGCCGCAAATCGCGGGGAAGTCCGCCCCGGCGGCGCTTCTGGGCTCTGCCTATACTCCGCGGCCGAGAGGCCCCGGCCCTCGTTCTCCTTATGAAGCGCACCTACCAGCCCAAGAAACGGAAGCGTGCTCGCACCCACGGCTTCCGAGCCCGGATGAGCACGCGGGCGGGGCGCCAGGTACTCAAGCGGCGTCGCTCGAAGGGCCGCAGCCGGCTGTCGGTCTGACCTATGGCTGGCCCAGGCGAGGGCAATCCGTCCCGCCCGCGCCGCAAGCGCCTCAGGCTCTCGCGGAGTGGTGAGTTCGACAAGGTCTACCGCGAGGGAAAGTCACACGCGAGCCGGCACCTCGTGGTCTACTCGTTCCCTCGCACGGGAGACGGCGAAGAGCCGCGACTCGGGATCTCCGTGGGCCGAAAGGTCGGCGGCGCCGTGGACCGCAACCGGGTCAAACGCCTTCTTCGCGAGGCCTTCTGGGCAACGGTGGGCGAGCTGCCCACGGGCTATGACTTCGTGATCGTGGCCAGGCCCGCCGCGGGAGCACTGGCCGCCGAGGAGGGTGAGCGCGGTATCGCGACAGCCCTGGCCGAGGTGCTCGAGGGCGCCGGGTTGGCTGGGGGCGCGCCCTCGTGAGTACCGAGCAAGCCGGCCTGCGAGATATCGCTGTGGCGCCTGTCCGGGCCTACCAGCGCTGGATCTCTCCAGCCATCCCGCAACGGTGTAAGTACCATCCGAGCTGTTCGCAGTACGCCGTGGACGCGGTCCGCAGGTTCGGCATACTGAGGGGGCTCGTGCTCGCCGCTTGGCGTGTCCTGCGCTGTAACCCCTGGTCGCACGGCGGCGTCGACTTCGCCGCGGACCAGAACCTCTTTCGCGCCAGAGCGACCAAATGACCATGCCACCCTTCGCGATCATCCCCAAGCCGGTGCTCGATGTGCTCGAGGACGTGCTCGGGTTCTGGCACGGCCTGACCGACTCCTGGGGCGTGGCGATCATCCTGCTGACCTTCACGGTCCGGCTGGTGATCCTGCCGCTCACGTTCAAGTCGGTGAAGTCGATGCAGAAGCTCCAGGTGCTCCAACCGGAGATGAAGA
>JBBJNU010000084.1:0-7380 GCA_037721005.1 Thermoleophilaceae bacterium
GGCCTCACGTAGCGGAGCGAGCAGCCTCCTGGTGAGTACGACCAGCTCCATCTCTGGGGCCTTCGGGCGAAACACGCCCGCTGACCTTCCCCGGTCTCGAGGCGGCGTCAGACCTCGATACCGCGGTCCTCCAGGAATGCCAGCACCGGCTGCGGCGGGTGGCCGTCGTACTCGGCCCGAGCGGCCAACCGCAGCAGGTGCTCGTCGTCGTCAGTCACCTCTGTGCGACGAAAGGCCAGGTAGGTGGCCGTGGCGCGAATCATCTGAATCCTCCCGTCCTCCTCCTGGGGATCTATCGCGCCAAAGGACTCGGCCAGCACCTGCTCGGGATCGTGGAGTGATGCGATCGGCTCGTCGCGGTCCTCGAAACGCTCGAGCACCTCGCCCGAGGAGTCGCCGAGGCCCGACGGGTCCACCGCCTGCACGGCACGGTGGACGGCGTCGGCGAGGGTGAGCGGGGCGGGTTCGGTCGGCATGCAGGATTCACTACCGCGCCCGAGCCTCGCTGAAACGGGGTCAGGGGAGATGGGGGACGGGGCGCGAGTCGCTAAGGGCGCCTGCGAGGCGACCCCGCAGGGATCCCCGCCCGGGGGCCCCTGAGCGAAGCTGGACCGCGCGCAGCTCGAGCATCTGCACCAGCGCGGCCGTGGGGTGAAAGGGATCAGCGATCGCGGCACTGCCGTCGATCGCCACCGCGGCCATCAGCTCTCCACCGGTCTCCGCCACGACGATGGGGCTCGATGGGACAGTTGCCGAATCGAGCGTGGCGAGGCGTAGCAAGGCGTTGTGGTCGCCGGAGTTCGCCAGGCGTACGGTCACGTCGGGGTGAGATTGGGTCTTTGTATGAGCCATAGCTTCCTCTCTGTCCTACAAGTTGCGGTGCGATCAAGCAAGAGCTAGTATGAAGCCCCCGTATGGATCAGACAATGTCGTACAAGGTCGATTTGTCTCATCTCGATCGGGAAAGCCGGACTTCGCTCACCCAGCAGCTGGTGGACGACTTCCGCGGCGCAATCGAGAGGGGTGAGCTCGGGCCCGGCGAGAAGCTTCCTCCCACGCGTTCCCTGGCTGCGCAGGTTCAGATCAACCACCTCACCGCCGCCCGCGTGTACCGCCGGCTGGCCGAGGAGGGCTACGTGACCGCCAGCGTCGGGCGAGGCACCTTCGTACGCGCGCTGACACCGGCGGCGGCCGAGGCGGAGGGCGACGACTGGCAGGCCTATGTGCTGCCCGACCGCCCCGCCACCTACCAGGAGGACATCCTCTCGGACGCGTTTCGCTTCCCCAGCCAGGAGGACATGATCTCGCTGGCCACGGGCTGGCCCTCGCCGCGCTTTCATCCCGCCGACGAACTGGCGGAGATCGCCGCGCAGGTGTTTGCCGACGAGGGCGGGGGAGCGATCTCCTACCTACAGGCCGAGGGCCTGCCCGACCTGCGCGAGCAGCTGGCCAAGCGCGGGCGGCTCACCGGAGCGGCGAGCGACGCGGAGGAGATCATCGTGACCTCGGGCGCCCAGCAGGCGATCGACCTGACCGCGCGCGCCCTGCTCCAACCCGGCGAGGTGGTGGCCGTTGAGTCGCCCACCTTCACCGGCACGATGCTCGCCCTGCGCTCGACCGGCGCCCGGCTCATCGGCATCCCGGTGGACGAGAACGGCCTCGACGTGGACGCCCTCGAGCAGGTGCTCGCCCGCCACGACGTGCAGATGCTCGCGCTTCAACCGGGCTGCCAGAACCCCATGGGGGTGGACCTCTCCCCTGAGCGCCGCGAGCGCCTCGCCAAGCTGGTGGTGGAGCGAAACCTCTTCGTGCTCGAGGACGGGGTGTACTCCGACCTGCGTTACGAGGGCGAGCGCACGGTGTCGCTGCGCCGCGACGCCCCCGGTCACGTGATTCACGTGAACTCGCTGTCGAAGGTGGTGGGAGGAGGGCTGCGTGTGGGGTGGATAGCAGCGCGGGGACCGGTGCGCGACCGCCTGGCCATGCTCAAGCAGGGCTCTGACTTCCATACCCCGACGCTCATTCAGCACATGGCCGCGCGCTACCTGGCCGGGGACGCCTACGACAGGCAGCTCGCGAAGAGCCTGCCCTACTACCGCGAGCGCCGGGACGCGCTCATCGCTTCCCTGGAGAGCCACCTCGCGGGCGAGCACGACGCCATCGTGCCGCGGGGAGGACACCACGTGTGGGTCACCCTTCGCCGGCCGGTGGAGGAGCGCACGTTCTACTCCGAAGCGGTGCGCCACGGGGTGTCGTTCACGCCGGGCGGCGCGGTGACCGCCGAGCGCCGCCAGCGTACGAGCCTTCGGCTGTCGTTCTCGCTCGTGGAGCCGGACCAGCTCGACGAGGGCGTGAAGCGCCTGGCCCGCGCCCTGCGCGAGGTACGCCGGCGGGATCGAACGGCGCTGGCCGCGCCACTCTCCTAGCCTTCGGCCGAGAAGAGATCATCTCAACCGGCACGGGAGGAAAGCGATGAAGCTCGAGGGCGTCCACCACATCACCGCGGTCACGGGTGACGCGCAGCGCAATCTCGACTTCTATACGCGCGTGCTCGGCCTGCGCCTGGTGAAGAAGACGGTGAACCAGGACGACCCGACCGTCTACCACCTGTTCTACGCCGACGAAGCAGGCTCCCCGGGCGCCGACCTCACCTTCTTCGAGTACCCCGGCGCCGCGCCCGGGCGAGCCGGGTCAGGCATGGTGCACCGCGTGGTGTCGCGGGTGGCCTCAGAACAGGCCATCGACTTCTGGACAGAACGGCTGGCCGATGCGGACGCGCAGACCGAGCGAGTCGGCGGTGGTCTGCACTTCACCGATCCCGAGGGGCTCGCGCACGAGCTGATCGTGGATCCCACGGACGATCCCCCCCTGGTAGCCCACCACCCCGACGTACCGGCGCAGCTGGCGCTGCAGGGCTTTCACTCAGTGCGCGCGTACGCGGCCGATCCAGAGGCGAGCCGCTCGCTGCTCGAGGAGGCGCTCGCGTTCGAGCCCACCGACGACGGCTGGGAGGCCCGGGGCTCCGAGCGCGGGGGGTCGATCGCCTACGACGCCCCGCCGGACGAGCGGGGACGGCCCGGCGGAGGCACCGTGCACCACGTGGCCTGGGCCTCGACGATGTCCGACCACGGGGAGTGGCGCCAGCGGGCTCTCGATGGCGGCGCGCAGCCCACCCCGGAGATCGACCGCTTCTGGTTTCGCTCGATCTACTTCCGCGAGCCGAGCGGGGTGCTGTTCGAGATCGCCACGATGGGTCCCGGCTTCACGACCGATGAGGACGCCGAGCACCTCGGCGAGAAGCTCGTGCTGCCGCCGCGCTTCGAGGCGATGCGCGAGCGCATCGAGGCAACGCTCACCCCGCTCGAGAGCGCCCGGCCGTGAGCGCAGAGGACAGCCTCACCCATCGGGTCCGGCCCACAGCGGGGGAGGCCCAGGGAGCGCTCGTGCTTCTGCACGGGCGTGGGGCGGACGAGCACGACCTCTATCCGCTGCTCGACATGCTCGACCCCGAACGGCGGCTGCTCGGGGTGACCGCCCGCGGGCCCCTGAGCTTGGCGCCGGGCGGCGCGCACTGGTACGCGGTGGCCCGGGTGGGCTATCCCGATCCGGCCACCTTCGGGCCCGCCTACGCGCGCCTGACCGGCTGGGTCGATGCCTTCCTCGCCGAAAACGGGGTGCCGGTGTCGGAGACCGTGATAGGAGGCTTCTCGCAGGGCACGGTCATGTCCTACGCCGTGAGCCTGGGGGCGGGTCGTCCGCGGCCCGCGGCGATGCTTGCGCTCAGCGGCTTCATGCCGACGGTCGAGGGGTTCGGCTTCGACCTCACAACCGCGGCCGGCCTGCCGGTAGCCATCGGCCATGGCGCCCTCGATCCGGTGATCGGAGTCGAGTTCGCCCGCGACGCGCGCGAGCGCCTGGAAGGCGCGGATGCGGACGTGACCTACCAGGAGTCGCAGATGGCCCATTCGATCGACCCCCGCTTCCTGGCGACACTGCCCGGATGGCTCGAGCACGCGACCACCCGAGCTGAGTGACCTCCGACTGGGGCGCGATAGCGCCTTCGTATGACCTCCAGCTGCCTCTGGAACGAGTAGGCGTCCGGAAGCTTCTCAGCGCGCTATCGCCGGAGTCGGGCGAGCGGATGCTCGACCTAGGCACAGGCACCGGTGCCGTGCTCCGCGAGCTGGCCTCGCGCCCGCACCCACCGCGCGACGTGTTGGGCGTGGACTCCTCGGCCGCGATGCTCCAGCGCGTGCCGCCGCTGCCGGACGGCTGGCGAGTCAACGAGGCCGATGTCACGGATCTCCCTCTTGCGAACGGCTCTGTCGACGCGCTCAGCGCGTCCTACCTCCTTCACGTGCTCGCAGCCCCCACGCGGCGGCTCGCGGTTGGGGAGATGTTCCGGGTCCTGCGGCCCGGTGGCCGCGCCGGGGTGCTCGTGCCCGCGCTGCCCCGAGGCGCCCTGCGCCGGCCGTATGCCAGCGGGCTGGAGTGGCTGATGCGGCTGAGCGAGACAGGCTTTGGACTGTCGGTGATCGACGCGGCGGGCGAGCTGGAGCGCGCCGGCTTCCACGTGAGGCGCCGGACCTTCGTTCGCACGGGCTACCCGTCCATCGTCACGCTGGCTGAACGCCCGGGGTGACTTAGGCCAGCGGGGGGTCCCCGCCCGGGCCTAGACGAGCCCGCCTACTGCGCTCCCTCGGCGCGAAGGGCCGCCAGATCCCCCGGGTGGCCTGAGTCGGCGCCGTCGTCGAGGTCGTCACAGGGCACTTCCTTGGCGCCCGCCCTGCGCAGCACGCCTCGGGCGCCGGCGTCGCCGGCGGCGTCGCGCAGCTCGGCGATCAGCTCGCGCTCGAGAACCACCGGGTGGCCCGGCTCGCCGTCGTAGGTGGCGCGCACGACCGGTGTGTCGCCGCGGGCGGCGAGCACGCGGCGCACCGCGGCCGGGGCGAGGTTGGGCTGGTCGCCGAGAGCCACCACCACCGCGTCGGGCGCCTCGGCCCCGTCGTCCTCCTCGAGGTACGCGAGACCGTAGGCGAGGGACACCGACTGGCCCTCGCCCCAGCGTTCACACACCACGGGCTCGGCGCCCTGAAGGTCGATTCCGGCCAGTACGTCGGCCGCGCGGCTGCCCAGCACGACGACGAGCCTGTCCAGGTCAGCGGCAGCCATGGCGGCCAGACCACGCTCGAGCAGGGGGCGGCCATCTAGATCGGCGAGTTGCTTCGTGGCCCCGAAGCGCATTCCGCCGCCCGCGGCCAGCACCAGCCCTGCGATCACTCATCCACCTCGCGGATACGTCAACCCTCCCAAGCTCGAAGCGCTATATGCGCCACGCACACTACCCGAGGCACATAGCGCGGATAGGCTGCCGCGCGATGCAGCCCCAGACGCGCAGCTTCATCTGTGACGGGAATCGGCTCGTGTTCGACGAGTACGGTGCCGGGGACAAGGCAGTGATCCTGATCCCGGGGCTGCTCTTCTCGCGCAAGATGCACGGGCCGCTGGCGAGCACCCTGGCCAAGGGCGGCTACCGGGTGCTGTGCCTCGACGTCCTCGGCCACGGTGAGTCGGACCGGCCGCCCGAGATGTGGAACTACTCCATGACGATCTTCGGCTCGCAGGTGCTGGCACTGATGGACCACCTGGAGATCGAGAAGGCCGTGATCGGTGGCACCTCGCTCGGGGCGAACACGACCCTCGAGACCGTCTCCCGCGACCAGGATCGAGTGCAGGGGATGCTCATCGAGATGCCCGTGCTCGACAACGCTCTGCTCGGCTGCGCCATCGCCTTCACTCCGCTGATGATGTCCCTCACCTTCGGGGCGCCGGTCACCCGGGTGATCAGTCGCGTCGCCGGCCTCGTTCCCCGCCGGGGGCCGCTTCTCGCGCAGCTCAGCCTCGACTGGATATCCCAGGACCCCAAGCCCTCGGCGTCGGTGTTGCAGGGCCTCTTCTTCGGCCGGGTGGCGCCTCCCGGGTCAGAGCGGCGCGGCTTCACCCCGCCGGCGCTGATTATCGGCCACCCCCGGGACCCGATCCACCCGTTCTCGGATTCGGACATGCTCCTCACGGAGCTGCCCAACGCCCGGCTCGTGGAGGCCTCCTCGATCCTCGAGCTACGCCTGTCTCCTGAGCGGCTCACCGGCGAGATCCTGCGCTTCATCGACGAATGCTGGGGCGACCGCGCGACAGCGGGCAAGAGGCTCGCTCGGCCCCGCGCGCGAGCCGGCCGGAGCCGAAACGGCTCGGGGACCAAGGCCACCCGGCGGCGCTCGGCGTAGCCGCCTTTCTCACTACTGTTCGGCGCGACCATGGCTTCCCGGAAAGACCAAAAGGAGCAGCTGCGCCGCGAGCGTGAGGAGCGTGAGGCGGCGGCGAAGGCAGCCGAGCGCCGGCGGCGGATGATCGGCTACGGGGCCGCGGCCGCAGTCGTGATCGCCGCGATAGCGATTGGGGCGACCCTGCTCGCGGGCGGAGGCGGCGGTGGTGGTGACGGCAAGACAGCGGGTGGCGGCGCCGAGCAGGTGGCGGCCGATGTCCTGCCCGAGGGCGGCACCGTTCCCGAGCCACAGAGCACCCCCCTCACCCAAGCCGTGCAGACGTCCGGTTGCGAGCTGCGCAGCTATCGGGGCGATGCGCGCGAGCACACCGAGAACCTGAAGGAGAAGATCGAGTACGAGTCCAAGCCGCCCACCTCGGGCCGCCACTTCGCCGTAGAGGCACAGGACCGCGCCTACGAGGAGGCCCCGGATCCCAAGGAGCTCGTGCACTCCCTGGAACATGGACGCGTCGTGATCTGGTTCAAGAAGGAACTGCCGAAGAGTGCGCGAGCGAACCTCAAGGCCCTCTACGACGAAGATCCTTTCCAGATGCTGCTCACGCCCGACGAGACGGGCTCGACCTATGAAGTGAGCGCGACGGCCTGGAACCGCGACCCGCTAGAGCTCGGCACGGGGCGGCTCCTGGGGTGCAAGAAGTTCACCCCAGAGGTGTTCGAGGCCATCCGGGCGTTCAAGGACGAGCACCGCAGCAACGGACCTGAGCCGATTCCGTAGGCGCTCGCCTGCGCAGCTTCACCTGCGCAAATGCATTCTGCAACGTATTTCCCAACCGGCGCCGCCGCATCGTCTGGTCTGAGATGGTGTTCCGACGCCGTGATGAAGCGCCCCATCATCACCTGCGCGCTGGCCTGCGCCGTGCTCCTCACGGCGGTCGTGGCGCCCGCGCTGTCTGTCAACCGCTATCAACCCGAGCCGGTGCAGTTCTCCATGTCCGCCTCCGGCGAGCGCGCGCTGCTCGGAACCGCAGCAGCGCGCGGCGTTGGCGTGGTCTCTAAGCCGCTGGAAGCGCCGAAGCGCTTCAACATGGTCGGGCTCA
>JBBJNU010000085.1:0-7364 GCA_037721005.1 Thermoleophilaceae bacterium
CGGCCACCCAGGCAGCTCCCGACGGCTCGAACCCCTTCGCCGTCCCCGGCTGCGACCCCTCGATCACACCCCCGTCGAACTGATGCGCCGCCTCGTCGTCTTCCTCGTGCTGGTACTGGCGCTCCCCGTCCTGGTGGTGCTGGGCACGGGGGCCGAGGGCGATTCCGGCGGCGAATACCGGGTGCGGGCGGTCTTCGACAACGTGGCCGCGGCCGTGCCCGGCGAGGACGTGAAGGTGGCCGGCGCAAAGGTCGGCGTGATCGAGAAGATGGACGTGACGGCCGAGAAGAAGGCGGCTGTGACGCTCCTCATCGAGGATCCGCGCTTCGCGCCGTTCCGGGCCAACGCCAAGTGCACCGTGCGCCCGCAGTCGCTCATCGGAGAGAAGTTCGTGGAGTGCGAGCCGGGGACCTCGGAGGCGCCGGAGCTCGCGAAGATCGAGAAGGGCGAGGGCGAAGGGGAGTACCTGCTGCCGCTCGAGCGCACCAGCTCGCCGGTGGACCTCGACCTTGTGAACAACATCCTGCGCCGCCCCTACGCCGAGCGCCTGCAGATCCTCCTGGGGGAGTTCGGTACTGGCCTGGCCGGGCGCGGGGAAGACCTCAACGCGGCGATCAACCGCGCCAACCCGGCGCTGCGCGAGACCGATCGCGTGCTGAAGATCCTCTCCGAGCAAAACGAAGTGCTGGCCGACCTGGCGCGTGATTCCGACGAGGCGCTCGCGCCGCTCGCCCGTGAGCGCAAGAAGGTGACCGGGTTCGTGGTGCAGGCCAACCGGACCGGTCAGGCCACGGCCGAGCGCCGCGACGACATCGAGGCCGGCATCGAGCGCCTCCCGGCGTTCCTGCGTGAGCTACGCCCGCTCATGGTCGACCTGGGCGGCTTCGCGGGTGACGCCACTCCCGTCATGCGCAACCTCAACGCGGCCGGCGAGGACGTGAGCCGGCTCTTCCAGGCGCTCGGTCCCTTCTCCGACGGCGCCCGGACCTCCCTGCTCACGCTCGGTGACGCATCGCTCACCGGCCGTCCGGCGCTGCTGCGCACCCGCCCCCTGATCCAGGACCTGGCGGACTTCGCCAACGACGCCCGCCCAGCCAGCCGCGATCTCGACAACCTCACGGCCAGCATCGACGAGACCGGGGGCATCGAGCGCGTGATGGACCTCCTCTACTTCTCCGCGCTCTCGGTGAACGGCTTCGACGAGGTGGGTCACTATCTGCGGGCGTCGCTGATCGTGAACACCTGCTCGGACTACTCCATCAGCCCGGTGGCCGGCTGCGAGTCGCACTTCACCGACACACGCGCGGTGGGTGGCGGCGCCAGCGCCAGCTCGGCCCCGGGGGAGTCCGCCACTCCGCTCCGCGACGCGGTTCTGGCCTATCGCAACGGCGAAACGCTGCCGGCCCCCCCGGACGGCGACGCGGCGGGAGAGAAGTCGAGCGTGTCTCCCGTCGAGGGGACCGTCCGCTCGGCGCTCGGCCAAGGGGCCGGGAGCGCCCCGGAGGCCAAGCGCAACATCGAGAAGATCCGAGAGGGCGCCAAGGGCGGGTCGCCCGCGCTGGACGCCCAGGGCGACCCCATGCTCGATTACCTGCTGGGGAGCGAGGCACCGTGAGGCGCGAGCGCTCGGGAACCGCGGCCCTCACCGCCAGCCCCGTGCTGGTGGGTGCCGTGACCCTGCTCGTGGCCATCGTCGCCGTGTTTCTCTCCTACAACGCCAACGCGGGGCTGCCCTTCGTGCCCACCTACGACCTGAGGGCCGAGCTGCCCAATGCCGCCAACCTCGTGACGGGTAACGAGATTCGTGTCGGCGGGGCGCGCGTAGGGGTGATCAAGTCGATCGACGCCAAGCCCAACCCCGACGGCAAGCCGACCGCCGTGCTCGACATGAAGCTCGACGAGGCCCTGCGCCCGCTGTCCATCGACTCCACGTTCGTGGTGCGCTCGAAGTCCGCGCTCGGTCTCAAGTACGTGGAGCTCACCCTGGGCAACCCGGACTCGCCCGGATACGAGGCGGGAGCCACGGTGCCGGTGAAGCAGTTCCGCCCGGAGCCGGTGGAGATCGACGACGTTCTCAACACCTTCAACGAGAAGGCCCGCCTCGGATCCCAGCGCTCACTGACCGGCTTCGGTACCGGCCTCGCCGGCCGCGGACAGGACCTCAACACGCTGATCCGCGAAGTGCGCCCGCTGCTCGACAACCTGGAGCCCGTCGCGTCCAACCTCGCCGACCAGCAGACGCAGCTCGCGCGCTTCTTCCGAGAGCTGGGCGACACCGCCTCAGAGATTGCGCCCGTCGCTCAACTACAGGCGGACCTCTTCGGCAACATGGCCACCACCTTCGGCGCGCTCGCCGGGGTTGCGCCCCAGCTGCAGGAGTTCATCTCCGAGAGCCCGCCCACCCTCCAGACGGGCATCACCGAATTCCCGCGTCAGCGGCCGTTCCTGCGCAACAGCGCAGCCTTCTTCCGCGAGCTGCAACCCGGCGTGGCTACGCTGCCGGCCACGGCGCCGGTGCTGGCCGACGCCTTCGAGTTCGGCGCCGAGACGCTGCCCCGGACGGTAAGCCTGAACCGGCGTCTGGCCAGCGTGTTCGACGAACTGGCTGAGTTCTCCAGCGACCCGCGGGTGCCGATGGCCGTACGCCGGCTCGCGTCCTTCTCGCGCACCCTGCGGCCCACCCTCGCCTTCCTAACCCCGGTGCAGACGAAGTGCAACTACGTGACGCTTCTGCTGCGCAACGGCTCGAGGCACCTCTCGGAGGGCGACCAGAACGGCACCTGGCAGCGCTTCATCATCGTCGCGCCGCCCGAGGGCCCCAACAACGAGGGCGGTCCCTCCAGCGCGCCGGCCAACGGCGGCAACCGCGCGAACTTCCTGCACACCAACCCCTACCCGAACACCGCCTCGCCCGGCCAGACCGAGGAGTGCGAAGCGGGCAACGAGGACTTCCTGGTGGGGCGCCGCAGCCTGAAGACCGTGCCCGGCAACCAGGGCCTCGTGACCGCCGGCCAGCCGGGGGCCGCAGAATGAGGCGGGGCGGACGTTTCTCGCGGCTTCAGGTCGGGCTCTTCACGATCGCCGTGATCGCGGTGGCCACCTTCTTCGCCTTCACGAAGGACATTCCGTTCACCAAGGGCTACGAAGTGCAGGCGGTGTTCGACAACACGAGCGCGCTGGCCACCAACTCGCCCGTGCGCATCGCCGGAGTGGAGGTGGGCAAGGTCAAGAAGGTCGAGGCGGCCGCCACGGACTCGACGGCGTCGGTCGTGACGATGCAGCTCAACGATGAGGCGCTTCCTCTCCACGAGGACACCGAGATGAAGATCCGGCCGCGAATCTTCCTCGAGGGCAACTTCTTCGTCGACGTGAAGCCCGGCACTCCGAGCTCCGGCGAGCTGGCGGAGGGCAGCACGATCCCCTCCACTCAGACCAGCGCGCCGGTGCAGATCGATCAGGTGATCGGCCTGCTCAAGTCAGACACGCGGCAGGACCTCCGCGACCTGCTTCAGGGCTACGGTGGCGCCATCGCCGGCAAGCCCGCCGCGGGAGAGGATTCAGACCAGGACCCCTCGACCCAGGGCGAGACGGCGGGGCAGTCGCTCAACGACTCGCTCAACGCATCGGCGCAAGCACTGCGCGGAACGGCGATCGTGAACGATTCGCTTCAGGGCACCGAGGGGCGCGACCTCTCGCGGCTCCTGCGCGGCTTCGGAAAGGTCTCGCGCGCGCTCGGCCGTCGCGAATCAGAGCTGCAGGGCCTGATCGTGAACTTCAACCGCACGACCGGCGCGCTGGCCTCCGAGGAGGCCGGCCTGAGGCGCACCATCAACTTCCTGCCGCGCGTACTCGGCGCCGCCAACCCGGCCCTCGACTCCCTCAACGCGGCGCTGCCGTCCACCCGGGCCTTTGCGCGGGAGATCATCCCTGGGGTCCGCGAGACGCCCGCCACGATCGCCGCCACGCTCCCCTGGATAGACCAGACGCGCCAGCTCGTGTCGCCGGCCGAGCTGGGAGGGCTCGTGAATGACCTGCGCCCCGCGGTCGACGACCTGGCTCAGTTCACCGACGGCACCGTGGACTTCCTCCCGCAGGCCGACCTCTTCAACCGCTGCTTCCTGGACAACGTGCTGCCCACGGGCGACAAGGTGATCGCCGACGGCGACCTCACCACGGGAGTCACCAACTACCGCGAGCTCTTCCAGGGCTTTGTGGGCTTCGCCGGTGAAACACAGAACTTCGACGGCAACGGCGCCTACACGCGCTTCCAGACCGGCAGCGGTGACACCACGGTGAAGACGGGCGCGCTCAAGGGCGGAAGCCCGCAGTTCGCGAACGCGCTGCGCCGGCCGCTGGGCAGCCGCCCGGCCCGACCGGGCAAGCAGCCCCCGTATGTGCGCACCGAGGCCTGCCACCTCCAGAAGCTTCCCGACCTCAACTCGGCGCGCACCGGAGGCGGACCGTGAAGGCCATCCGCGACCACCTGCGCGACTTCGTCGCAATCATCTTCCTGATCATCATCGCGTTGGGGATCGGGGGCTACATCCTGTCCAACCAGCGGTTCTACGCGCCGGCGTGGGTGCCCGTTTTCGGCGAGAACTTCTACGACCTCGAGGCGGAGCTATCGACGGCGCAGGCCGTGGTTCCCGGCCAGGGCCAGACCGTGAACATCGCGGGCGTGAAGATCGGCGAGATCGGCAAGGTGCGCCTGGAGGACGGTCGCGCGGTGGTGGAGATGAAGATTCGCCCCGAGTACTCGAAGGTCTACAAGGACGCCACGATCCTCCTGAGGCCCAAGACGGGCCTGAAGGACATGTTCCTCGAGCTCGATCCCGGCACCGCCGACGCCGGCAGGCTCAAGGAGGGCGCGCGCATCGGCGTCGAGAACACGTTGCCCGACGTGAACCCCGACGAGATCCTCGCTCAGCTCGACGGGGACACCCGCGACTACCTCGCGGTGCTCCTGAACTCGGGTGCCGAGGCGCTTCAGGGCGACACCCCCGCGCAGCTGCGGGAGACCTTCAAGCGCTTCGAGCCCACCGCGCGCGACGGCAAGCTCATCACGGCCAAGCTCGCCGAACGCCGGCGCAACATCCGTCGGGTGATGCACAACTTCTCGCAGCTGTCGGGCGAGCTCGGGGCCAACGACCGCCAGCTCGCTGAGTTGGTGGAGTCGGCCAACGCAAACTTCGAGGCCATTGGCAACCAGGACACCCGTCTGCGCGAGGCGCTGCGCCTGTTCCCGGGCGCGCTCGAGCAGACCGAGACCACGCTCGCGCAGCTCGACGAGTTCTCCGGCGAGCTCGGTCCCGCGCTGAACAAGCTGCGCCCGGGCGCCCGCGCCCTCGGGCCGGCGCTCCAGGCCACGCGGCCCTTCCTGCGCGACACCACTCCGGTGATTCGCGACGAGCTGCGGCCGTTTGCTCGTGACGTACGGCCGGTGGTCCGCGACACGCGCCGGGCGGCGGAGGATCTAGCCGAGGTCACGCCGAGGCTGGCCAACTCCTTCGACGTGCTCAACTCGCTCCTGGACACCCTCGCCTACAACCCTCCAGGTTCGGAGGAGGGCTTCCTCTTCTGGGGAGCGTGGCTGAACCACCTGAGCGCGCAGATCTTCCAGCAGCAGGACGCGCACGGCCCGATACGCCGCGGCCTGGTGATCCTCTCGTGTGGCTCGCTCAACACCCTCAACGCCGCGGTGCGCCCGAACAACCCGCAGCTCAACGCTCTGGCCACCTTCACCAACTTCCCCGACGAGCGCGAGATCTGCCCGAACAACCCCGTGCTGCCCACGGCGCCGCCGGCGGACGCGGCCGGGGCGAGCGCGGAGTCCGGCGCGAAGCCCGGCGAAGTGACGGCGGGGGAGGTGATCCCCTAGATGGTCAAGGAGACCCCCAGCATCGGCCGCATCTTCGCGATGATCGCCTTCACTGCGTCGTGCTTCGGCATCCTGCTGTACCTCTGGATCGTGTTCGGAGGATCGGTCCCGCTGCGGCCCGAGGGCTACCGCGTGCAGGTCCAGTTCCCCGAGGCCACACAGCTCGCGCAGGAGGCCGACGTGCGGATCTCGGGCGTGAACGTGGGCAAGGTCAAGACGAAGATTCCCGACCGCCAGACGGGGCTCACCGAGGCCACACTCGAGATCCAGGCGCGCTACGCGCCCATACCGCTCGATTCCAAGGCCGTCCTGCGCCAGAAGACCCTGCTTGGGGAGACCTATGTGGAGCTCTCGCCCGGAACCCGCGAGGCCAAGAAGCTCCAGGACGGCGGGGAGCTGCCGTCGGGCCAGGTGGCCGAGACGGTGGAGCTCGACGAGATCTTCCGCACCTTCGATCCCAAGACGCGTAAGGCCTTTGGCACCTGGCTCGACCAGCAGGGGCGCGCGGTGGAGGACGGTGGCAAGGCGCTCAACGATGCCCTCGCCACCCTCACCCCCTTCGCCGAGGACCTGGACGCCGTGCTGCGGGTGCTCGACTCACAGGAGGAGTCGACGAAGGGCCTGGTGCGCGACACCGGGGTGGTGTTCGGAGCCCTGACCGAGCGCCAGGGCCAGCTGCGCCGTCTGGTCGAGAGCTCGAACCGCGTGTTCGAGACCACCGCCGCCCGCGACCGCGAGCTGGCCGACACCTTCGTGGCCTTCCCGACGTTCCTGCGTGAGACGCGGGCCACCACCCGCCGGCTCAGCGACTTCGCGCTGAAGACCGACCCGCTGATCGATCAGCTGCGCCCGGCCGCACGCGAGCTGTCGCCGACCCTGGTGGACGTGAAGGCCCTCGCGCCCGACCTGCGCGGGCTCTTCCGTGACCTCGATCCCCTGATCAAGGTCTCGCGCGACGGCCTTCCGGCGCTCGAGCGCTCGCTCGAGGACACGCGGCCCTTCCTCGGTCGCCTGGAGCCCTACCTGCGCGATCTGCAACCCACCTTCGACTACTTGAGCCTCTACAAGCGTGAGATCGCCGCGTTCTTCGCCAACGCGACCGCGGCCACGGGCGCCACCGAGATCTCCGACCTCACCGGCACCACGCTCGAGTACCTGCGCACCACCAACCCGCTGAACCCCGAGATCCTGGCCGCCTATCCCGACCGCCTCGCCACCAACCGGGCCAACGCGTACACCGAGCCCGGGGGCTATGACCAGTTGGCCCGCGGCCTGCCGGTCTTCGGCAGCTTCCAGTGCCTGAACCCGCCGCCCGCACCACGGCTGCGCGACGACGACACGGTTCTCGAGGAGGACTACCGGCGGCTCACCGAGCAGTTCGTGTTCACCTCGCAGAACGGCAAGGCCCCGCCCTGCCGCCAGCAGGCGCCCCTCGGCCGAGTCGTGAACCAGGACGGTCGCTTCCCGCAGCTGCGCCCCATCCCGG
>JBBJNU010000086.1:0-7358 GCA_037721005.1 Thermoleophilaceae bacterium
TAGAGATCGCAGATCTCGAGGAACACTCGATCGGCCCCTCGCACACTGACCAGGAAGTCGTGCACGAGCGCCGTTCGCTGCGCGGGTTTCTGCGATGGAACAAGGTCCACCAACGCCAGTCTATGGCTAAGCTGTCGCGGATGGTTCGCACCTTCACAATTGCCCTGGGGTCCCTCCTGGCGGCCGCGGCACTTCTTTTTGCGCTCCCGGTCGCGGCGAGTGCACAGAGCGCTGGAGACGAGCAGTACGCCGATCCGTTCGGTGAGGTTCCGGACGAGGGCGGCTCGGACCCACAGGAAGATCCGAACGGCGGAAACGGTGGTTCGGGGGGCCAGGGCGGTGGCTCGGCTCCGAGCGGAGGCGGTTCCGATACGCCTGTGGAAGAGGTGCCCGAGGCAACTTCGACCGAAGTACCGGATTCCACCACCGGCTCCACGGAAGCTACGACCTCGGTCGACGGCGGCGAGGAGCTCGCGCGGACCGGCCTTCCGGCCGATGTCCTCCTGTTGCTGGGAATCAGCTTGCTGTGCGCCGGCGTCTCGATGCGCCTGTTTCTCAGGCCGGCCCACTGGCGAGAGGCTCCGTAGCCGCCACAAGCGGGCCTCGCCCGCGTGCGTAGGCCACGAGCTCGCGCAGCAGGCCGCGGTCCGACAGCCACGTGAGCGTGCCCGCGACCGCCAGGAACGTCGCCAGCTCGGGCAGGGTGCCGGGATCGACCACATCCCTGAGCGCGAGCGTGGCCACCGCGGCCAGGGCCACCGGCGCGCCACCGCGCAGGCCAAGCGTGAGCAACTCGGTGGCGCCGAACAGCCGCCGCAGGTAGAAGCGGCGCACCGCAAGCATTGCCACTGACGTGGCTATCCGCCCGGCCACGAAGCCCTCGACGCCGAAAAAGATCAGGCCCGGCACGGCCAGGCCCAGGAAGCACGCCACCATCGCCGCAGACTCCACGGCCTGGGGCTGGGGCTCACCCCGCGCGCGGTAGAAGGAGAACCACCCGTAGCCGACCCCCTGCAGCGCCGCCGCCACGGCCAGACCCTGGATGAGCAGCACGGCCGGCTTCCATTCGTCGCCCAGCACCCCTTCCACGAGATCCGAGGCGAACACGGCGAGCAGGCCACAGAAGCCGAACGTCCACACCATCGTGACCCGCGCCGACTTCTGAAAGAGCTCCTCCTGGGTGGCCGGCTGATCCTGGATGTTGCAGATGGCCGGATAGATCGTGGTAGCCACGATCTGGTCGGCGCGGTCCGCGTACCGGGTGAGGGTCACGGCAAGGGTGATGTATCCCGCGGCGGCCAGGCCGGCGTCTAGATCAAAGGCGAACACCTGGCCCTGCAGCACCACCAGAGTGGCCGCGGCCGTGGCGAAGATCGGCCAGGAGAAGGCCAGGTAGCGGCGCAGCGCGTCGCGGTCGAAGCGAAGGCGAAGCCGGTAGGGCGAGGCAACCACCGCCGCGATCACCGCCACCGTGTTGCCCACGAGCGGCCCTATCACCAGCGCCCACACGCTCTCGGTGACCGCCGCCAGCGGCACGGTCACGGCGAAGGTCACGGCGGGAATGGAGAACTGCAGCAGGCGCAGGCGTAGGAAGTCCATGCGCCGGAAGAAGATCCACTGCGGAGCCTGAAGCGCGAAGGCGATGGGCAGGTAGGCCACGGCCAGCGTGAGCCCCAGCAGGCGCTCCTCGCCGTAGACCACGGCCAGTACCGGCGCAAGCGCGCAAAGCCCCAGCGAGAAGAGCACGCCCAGGGTGAGCTCGAGGGAAAAGGCCTTCTGGAACTCCTGTTCCTGGTCGGATTCAGACTGCTGGACGAAGGCTTCGTCGATGCCCACGCGCCGCAACTGCACAACCGTCATCGCCGTCGTGGTCACGATGCCGTACAGGCCGATCGCGACCGGGCCGAGCAGAGCGGTCACCACCAGGCCCTGCACGAGCGCCAGGCCCTCTCCCCCGCCCAGGAACAGTGCGTTGAGGAGCCCGCCGCGGGCGGTTCGCCCGCGCAGCTCCGAGCGGGGGAAGGCCAGGCGCCCGGCGGCGCCCTCGGGCTCGGCGGCCCCTCCCCCCGGGGCCCGTGAGGGCTCGGAGCTCACCAGCGCCGCCGCAATCCCAGCGCGGTGCCCTCGGCAAGCCCGCGGAGCTTGGCTACGCAGAGGCGCGCGCGCAGCCGCGAGCGGCGCCCTAGCGCGCTCTTGGCCATGTCGAGCACGTCGAGGACCCCCCACGACCACAGCCACAGACCGCCCGCAACGTCACCGCGACGCACGTGCTTCATCGCAAACCCGCTCCACGCTCGAAGGTAGCCGCGCTGCAGCGCAACAAGCTCCCGCGGGCTGCGCCACTGCTCGTGCACGACACGCACGCGGGGAGAGAGCACGGCCACGCCGCCCGAGCGCAGCAGGCGGTAGGCGAAGTCCATGTCGTCCGCGGCGGGAAAGTCCGGTACTCCGGGACCGAGACGCTCGTCCCATCCGCCGAGCCGCCGCGCGGTGTCGCACCGAACCGCGAAGAACACGCCGAAGCCGATCGACCCAGGCAGCGTCCATCGCCCACTGAGGGTCCTGTCTCGCCCAACGGCGAAGGTGGTGACCAGCGGGAGGTCCGAGCCGGTGTCGTGGCCCGCGCCCACGTGGCCGCTCAGCCACTGCGCCTCGGGGTGATGCTCCAGCTCGCTGACCAATGCGGCGCCGAAGCCGTGCTCGACCAGGCAGTCGTCATCCACAAAGGCAATCCACTCGGTCGTGGCTTCCCGCAACGCGATGTTGCGCGCGCGGGAGAGACCTCGGCCGGCGTCGGTGATGACCCGCGCCGAGCCCGAACCCTGGTCGGCGGGCGCCTGCTCGCCCTGCTGCACCACCAGCAGCTCGAAGCCGGCGGCGCCCGCAGGCCGTTCCCGCTCGAGAGCAGCCAGCGTCGCGACCAGCTGCCGGGGGCGGTCGCGGGTGCACACGGCCACGGTGAGGGTGGTTGCCACGCTGGTAGTTTCGCGGCTCTTGACTGGTCCGCAGGCTCTCTTCGTGAGCTACACCCCGCTGCTCGGTGGAGCCGAACGGATTCTGATCGACCGAGCGGGCGCCCTCGAAGGACCGGTTGCCCTCGCGTGCCCGGAGGGCGAGCTTGCCGAACGGGCGCGACGCGCGGGAATGCAGGTGGTGCTCATACGCGAGCGGCGAGCCGAGCTGCGCGGCGGCTTCGCTGTCCGCGCGGGCGCCCCGGCGCGCCTGGGAGCCCAGAGCGCAGAGGTGGGCCAAGCCATCGCCCGGTTGCGCCCGGCCTGTGTGGTGGGCTGGAGCATGCGCGGGCTCCTCGTGAGCGCCGCCGGCGCCGTCGGCGCCCGGTCACGAGCCCCCCTGGTGTTCGCCCACAACGACCTCGCGCCGTCGCCGTGGGTGGCCCGCGCGGTTCGCGCCGCGGCGAGCCGGGCCGACCGCGTGGTGGCTCTCTCGCGCGCGATCGCCGAGGACCTCGATCCCAACGCCCGCCTCGGTGTGGAGGTGATCCCCCCGGGTATCGATCTCGAGCGGTTTCGCCACTCGCCTCCCCCGAGCGGGAATCCGGTGGTCGTGGTGCTCGGCGCGATCATCGGCTGGAAGCGCCCGGACCTGGCGCTCGAGGCGGTGGCGCTCGCCGCCCGAGAGCTTCCCGGCCTGCGGGTGCGCCTGGCCGGGGCCCCCCTGGGCGAGGCCGGCGCGGAGTTGCTCGCACGGCTGCGCGAACGCGCGGACCGGCCAGACCTTCAGGGCCGCGTGACCTTCGAGGGAGCGGTGAGCGACACGCCGGCCTTGTTGAGCCAGGCCACGTGCCTGCTGCATTGTGCGGATCGTGAGCCCTTTGGCCTGGCGCTCGCCGAAGCCCTGGCCTGCGGGCGGGGGGTGGCTGCACCAGCGGCCGCGGGACCAAAGGAGATCGTGGCCCCGGACTGCGGGGTGCTCTACGAGCCCGGCAACGCAAGCGCCGCCGCCGCGGCGCTCGTGGAGACGGTGCGCCGAGCGCCGGAGCTTTCGCACCCCGCGCGCGAGCGCGCCGCGCGGCTCTACGACAACCGGAAGGCCCTGAGGCGCTTCCGGGCGGTGATCGAAGAGGTGACCACTTGAGCGTGGCCGCGATCAACGCTCGCGCTGCGATAAGGCGTGAGATCGGAGGGGTCGAGCGGGTGGCGCGGGAGATGGCCCTCTGGCTGCCGCGGGTTTCGCCCGGGCGCTACCGGGTGATCGCCCCGCGGCCGGCACTCGCGCATCGCCGCGGGCAGGTATGGGAGCAGCTCGCCCTCCCCGCCCTCGCGCGGGGCAGCGGGGCACTGCTCTGCCCCGCGAATCTGGCCCCCGTGGCGGGACGGCGCAACGTGGTGATGCTGCACGACGTCGCGCCCTTCGTGGGCGACTGGTACGGCTCGGTCTACGGCAACTGGCACCGCCTCCTGCTCCCGAGAATCGCCCGCGGGGCACTGCGGCTGATCGCTCCGTCGGAGACCGTGCGCGGCCAGCTGGTGGAGCGGCTGGGCGCCGACCCCAATCGCACGCGGGTCATACCGCTCGGTGTGGACCCCGGCTTCGGGCGGGCGGCCGACCCCGAGCACGCCCGGGCGCGGTACGGCCTCGAGCGGCCCTACGTGCTGGCCGTGGGCTCTGACCTGCCGCGCAAGAACTTCGCCCTGCTCGACCGCCTGGCGGGCCCGCTGAGGAGCGAGGGGCTGGACGTTGTGCTCGCAGGTACCGGGCGCTCGTACATGCAGGGCGGCGACTACGCGGCGCGGGTGCTCGACTACGTTGAGGACGGGGACCTACCCGGCCTCTACGCCGGGGCGGCCGTGTTCGCCATGCCCTCGCTCTACGAGGGCTTTGGCCTTCCCTGCCTCGAGGCCATGGCCTGCGGCACCCCGGTGGTGGCCTCCACGAGCGCGGCGCTGCCCGAATCCTGCGGCGAGGGCGCGCTGTTCGCCGATCCACACGACCCTGAGGCGTTTGCCGAGGCGCTCATACGAGCCGCGACGGACCCCGCCGAGCGCTCGCGCCTGGTGGCCGCCGGGCACGAGCGGGCAGCGTCACTCACATGGGAACGCACGGCCCGGGCCGTGGACGCGGTCATCGGGGAACTGCTCTAAGCGGGCCTTGGACACGCATGCTCACCGGCACGTGCCAAGGCTCGTCTTCGCGCATCCTTCATCACGAGCGGCCGACCGCCGGTAGGCGCGCAAGCCCGGCTGGGGGGTGAACTTCTTCCCGTCGGGAGCCGCCAGCAGACCGGCGTACTCGAAGTTGCTCGAGCGATGGGTGTAGCTCGAGGCCCACGTGTACCAGAAGACCTTGTCGAGGTGGAGGTCCTTCTTGTTCTCCACCAGGATGCGGAAGAGCTTCGTTATGCGCCTGGCCATCCCGCTCTTCGTCTCCTGGCGCTGGTCCGCGATGGGCTTGACCCGTCGAAGGGAGGCCGGGAAGGACGTTTCGGTGAGCATCATCCGCCCCGCGCGGTCGCCGTTGTCGAGCATCGCGCGCCTCGTGAGGCGCAGAGCGCCGAGCACCCGCTCTTCGGTCTGCGGGTAGATGTGCACAGCGGCGACGTCGAACGAGTTCTTTCCTGCCACGCGATAGAGGCGACGAACCTCGCGCCACGCTCTGCCCACCACGCCGGCGGTGACCGTGCGGGCGCCCGAATCGGCTTCCTTGATCGCGCGGTTGGACGCGCTGAGCAGGTTGCCGTACCCGCGCGGCCACTTCAGTGCGGAGCCCCGCTTGACGTCCCAGAAGGTGGACGTGTTGGGCTCGTTCCAGATCTGCCAGTCGCGGATCGGCCGACGCTTGAGCACGGGGTTCTCCTTCCAGAACGAGCCGCGCGGTCCGTAACGCTCGATCGAAGCGGTGAGGAACTCGAGGTAGGGCTGCGTCTTGGGCGGGGAGAACAGCCTGCCCTCGAACACGCGGGCCCAGGGCGGCGCGTAGAGCATCACCGGGAGCACCTGGATCCCGTGGCTCGCGGCCAGACGCACGTACCTGTCGGTGTAGCCGAAATCGAACTCGCTGTCCTTATTGGGCTGGAGGTTCGACCAGATGAAAGCCAGGCGGACCGTCTCTACGCCGGAGCGGGCCATCAGCGCGAACTGGCGGTCCTGGTTGGCATCGGCGGGCGGCCTCAGCCCCACGCTGTCGTACATCACTCCGTAAAAGCCCTGGGGCACCTTGCGCGGAGCGGCGCTTGCCGCCGGCGCGAGAGCCATCAGCGCCGCCAGGGCGGTGAGAAGAGCGAGCAGATTCCTGGACGAAAGGGTCACGGTGGTCACGACACGCCAGCGTAGTGAAGGTTGCGGCGCGCTCCTCCAGTGGCCTACGCTGGTCCGATGCAACACAACTCGCTGTCTCGCCGCGGATTCGTGTCGGGAGCCGGTGCGCTCACCGCCGCTTCGGTCTTTGCCCCCCAGGCCCTCGCGGAACGTCTTCAGGGCAAGCGCCGCCCGCCGACGCTGCGCGGCGGGCGCTTCCCCGAAGGCATCGCCTCCGGGGACCCGACGCCCAGCGCCATCACTCTCTGGACGCGTGTGGCCGGCGTCGGGGGCCGCGGGAGCATCGAGCTCGAGGTGGCCACCGACCGCGGGTTTCGCCGGGTGGTCGCGCGCGAGCTCGTGCCCACCTCTGGCGCCATTGACCACTCGGTGAAGGCGCGCGTGGGCGGCCTCGACGCCTACGAGCAGTACTTCTACCGCTTCTCCACGCGCGACAACTCGAGCCCCGTCGGGCGCTTTCGCACGGCCCTCCCGCCGGACTCGCGCCAGCCGGTGCGCTTCGCCTTCTTCTCCTGCCAGGACTTCACCTTCGGCTTCTACAACGCCCACGCGCTGATGGCCGAGGAGGACCTCGACTTCGTGGTCAACCTCGGGGACTACATCTACGCCGAGGCCTACCACACCAAGGGCAGCAAGTCCGGCGGGGTGCGCACGGACAAGATCGGCCTGGCCAAGAGCCTCGACGACTACCGCGGCAAGTACAAGCTCTACCGCACCGATCCGGGCCTCAGGGCCATGCACGCCCGCTTTCCGATGCTCTCCATCTGGGACGACCACGAGGTGCTCGACAACTACGCGGGCGGCGCCGGTCCGCGAGGCGGCTTGGATCCAGCCTTCGAATACACCGCGAAACGCCGCAACCGCGGGTACAAGGCCTACTTCGAGAGCATGCCCACCTTCGCGCTGCCCAGCAGCGCAGGCTCGCGCATCTATCGCGCCGCGCGCTTCGGGCGCAACGTGGACCTCGTGCTGCTCGACCAGCGCCAGTACCGCGGCAACCAGCCCTGCGGGGACCCCCAGATCGGCGAACGCTGCGAGGAGGTGGACGGTCCCAAGAACTTCCTCGGGCGCCGGCAGATGGGC
>JBBJNU010000087.1:0-7277 GCA_037721005.1 Thermoleophilaceae bacterium
CAACCTCGCCCGCGCCGCCAGGCCCGCACAAACGAAATCCGTGGCCTCCAGCGGCCGCACCGTGAGCAGCGCCTCCTGCGCTTCGCCCTGACGCAGGAGCAACCGAGCCAAGGCAGCCGCCGCCTCCGGCTGGCGCGCATCCAGGGTCAGCGCATGCCGCAAAGCCTGCTCGTCCCCTGAGGCAACTGCCGCCGTCGTGGCCTCGTCGGCCTCCGAAGGCACTAGTCGGTCCAGGAAGCTCTCCACGCCCGCCGCCCCGACCGCGCCGGTGAACTCCGAGGCCACCCCGCCGTTCACGAAGCCCTTCACGTTCGGGATGCTCTGCACTCCGAACCGCTGGGAGAGTCCGACGTTGGCGTCGGTGTCCACCTTCGCCAGCTCGACCGTCCCCGCCCGGGCGGCCACGGCCTGCTCGAGCACGGGCGTGAGCTGCTTGCACGGCGCGCACCACTCGGCCCAGAAGTCCACCACCACCGGCACCTCGTTCGAACGCTCGATGACCATGCGCTCGAAGTCGGCCTCGGAGACGTCGAAGATCGCGGTTGAGGGAGAGGCTTCCATCGCCTCGTCGAGGCTAGCGAGGCCCAAAAGCGGCCGGGCCCAGAGCGGCGCGCTCCAACGGCGAGCCGACCACGATCCGGCCCCAGTCGGCGTCGTCGATCTCCGCCACGGGGGTCTCTGCAAGCCAGCGCCGCAGGATCGCCACGAGCTCGTCCGGCTTCTCGAGATGAGGAAAGTGCGCGGCACCCGGGATCGTCTCGAAGCGGCTGCCTGGCGCCAGCGACCGCTGGGGGAACTGGTAGAAGAACTGCATCGCCACCCCGCCGCCGAGGGAGGCCTACGAGCGTTGCGCGGTCGATGCCGATGACCGCGAGGAGGTCGCGGATCCGGGAGGCGTGCGCGCCGATCGAGTAGTCGCCGCGCATCGCTGCAATGTCGCCGTGGCCGATCAGATCGGGCGCGAAAGGTCGCCCGGGTCGCTCACCGGGGCGAGGCTACTTTGTGTAAGTGAATGCCGACCCTGCGCCGAACTCCCACCTTCTGGTTCCTCGCCGTGACCCTCGGCGCGCTGCTCTTCGCCTCCAGCGCCCCCTCGCCCCTCTACGTGGTCTACCAGGACCGCTTCGACTTCTCCACGGTCACCCTCACCGCGGTCTTCGCCGTGTACGCGCTCGCTCTGCTGCTCACGCTGCTCGTGCTCGGCTCGATCTCCGACCACATCGGGCGCCGCCCGACGGTGCTGATCGCCCTGGCCATCGAGATCGCCGCCATGGTCGCCTTCGCCGCCGCCGACGCCGTGTGGGTCCTCATCATCGCGCGGGTGCTGCAAGGCGTAGGCACGGCGATCGCCATGGGCGCCATCAGCGCCGCGCTGCTCGACCTCGGGCCGGAGTCGAGACCCACGCTCGGCGCGCTCACCGGAGTGGTGGCGCCGATGAGCGGTCTGGCGCTCGGAGCGTTGGCCACCGGGCTGCTCGTGGACTACGGACCTGCCCCGACCCGCCTCGTGTTCTGGCTGCTGCTTGCCACCTTTGCGCTCGCCTTCCTGGCGGCACTGGCCATGCCCGAGACGGTGAGGCCCGACGGCCTCTGGCGGCACTCTCTACGCCCGCGCATCGGCATCCCGCCACACATGCGTGCGGCCTTCGTGGCCGCCCTGCCCTGCCTGGCCGCCACCTGGGCGCTCGGTGGCCTGGTCCTGTCGCTCGGCCCGTCGCTCACCCGCGAGGTGCTGGGGGAGGAGAGCCACCTGGCCGGCGGATTGCCGATCTTCCTCCTGGCCGGCATCAGCGCCGTGGCCTCGGTGCGGGTGCGCGACATCAACGCCCGGCTCACGGCCCAGGCGGGCCTGGGCGCGCTCATCACCGGCGTGGCCCTCGCCCTCGTGGCCCTGGCCACCGGGAGCGCCGCCGTGTTCCTGGTGGGCGCGGCGGTGTGCGGTCTCGGCTTTGGACCCGCGTTCGGCGGCATCTTTCGCGTGCTCACCACGATGGCGCCCGAGAACCGCAGGGCGGAGGTCGTGTCTTCGGTGCTCACCGTCTCCTACGTCGCCTTCAGCCTGCCGGCCGTGGTGGCCGGCTTCGGAGTCGTACAGATCGGCCTGCGCTCAACGGCAACGATCTACGGCGCCACGCTCATCGCGATGGCCGTGCTCGCCCTCGGCCTCAGTGGACGGCTCGAGGAGGGAGACGCGCTGGAGAACGACGAGCTGGCCGAGGCGGTCGCCGGCTAGGCAGTCGCCGGGACCTCGCGCGCGGCGTGCGCCGGCACCGAAGGCGACGCAGCCCGTGGCCCCACCACCACCTCGGCGCCGCGACCGGGCACCGCCGTCACGTGGCGCACCCGCGGCCGCTCGGCCTGCGGACGCACCGCCGAGAGCGACACGTGCTCGAGCACGGTCCTCAGCACCACCCGCATCTCCATGAGCGCGAACGCCGCGCCGATGCACCGGCGCACGCCGCCGCCGAACGGGATCCACGAGTAGGGCACGGGCTGGCTCTCGATGAAGCGCTCGGGGCGGAAGAGCAAGGGGCGGTCCCAGAGGTCGGGCCGCCGGTGGATCGCGGCGATGGCCGGCAGCACGAGCGTGCCGGCCGCGAGGTCGTGGCCGTCGAGCTGCCAGTCGGCGGTCAGGCGCCGGCCCACGTCCACGATCACCGGCCGCAGGCGCAGGGTCTCCTTCACCACGGCGTCGAGGTACTCGTCGTCGTCCAGGGAGTCGAGGGTGGTGGCCAGCACGGCCGGGTTGCGCACCAGGCGCTCAAAGGCCCACGACAGGCCGGTGGCCGTTGTCTCGTGCCCGGCGGTGAGCAGGGTGAGCAGCTCGTCCCGCAGCTCGACATCGGTCATCGGCTGGCCCTCCTCATCCCGCGCGCGTAGGAGGAGGGAGAGCACGTCGTCGCGGTCGTCGAGGTCCGGGTCGTCGCGGTGGAGGGCGATCTCCTCGTAGATCAGCTCGTCCACCGTGTCGCGCAGACGCAGGAAGCGAGCCCACGGGCTCCAAGGGCCGAGGTCGCGGCGCGCCCAGTCAAAGAAGAGGAGCACGTTGCTCACCTCGCCGAGCTTCGGCAACTCGGTGCGGTAGCGCTCGAGGCGCTCCTCCCCGCGCACGCCGAACACCGCGCGCAGGATCACCTCGAGCGTGATGTGCTGCATGGCAGGACGCAGTGCGAACGGCACGCCGATTGGCCACCGGCTCACCTCGGCCTCGGCGATGCCGGCCACCAGCTCGGCGTAGCCGCGCACCCGGTCGCCGTGGAAGGGGGGTAGCAGGAGCTTTCGCTGGCGCAGGTGCTCGGGCCCGTCGAGCGTGAGGAGCGAGTTGGCGCCCAGCACCGGCCCGAGCACGGTCGAGTTGGCCTCTCCGGCGCGGTGGGTGTCCGGGCTCGCCCCGAACACGGCGCGCACCCCGTCGGGATGGGCCACGTAGGTGACCTCGCCGAACATCGGGAAGCGCGACGAGAACACGTCGCCGTAGCGGCGCTGGCGAGTGGACATCCACCGGTAGGGCTCGGCGGTGACCAGCGCGGCCTGGGCGAAGGCCGGCATGCGGGGTCCGGGCGGTCTGGCCATCGCGCCAGTTGTACACGTATGCGGCGTGAAGGTCGAGAGACGGGGTAAGCGGCTCTTGCCAACGATCGAGGAGAGAGACATGGGAGACGCGAAGCAGCACACCACGGACGGGCCGGGGGAGCCTGACCGCAACCCGCCCGAGGAAGTGGCCGGCGGGTCCGACGTTCACAAGGCCGACGAGAGCCATCCCGCGGGCGGCGGCCAGCGTTCGGAGGACGAGGCGGGCGGTTCGACGTCCCGCGAGGACGCGTCGGGCTCCGAGCCCGACGCATAGAGAAGTCACTCAGCCGTGACACAACCGTTGCGCCTGTAACCCAACGGCGCGCCGGGCCGGGGCACGATCCCCGGCATGCGGTGCGAGCGCGGTCAGGCAACGATCGAGTGGGTGGGTCTGCTCCTGCTCGCGTCCCTGGTCCTGGGCGCGCTCGCCGCCGCCACCCCGGAAATCGGAGGCAATTCGTTGGGCGCCTTTCTCTCCAAGCGGATCTTCTGTGCGGTTGGGGGCGAGAGGTGCCGGGCCGAGAAGACCGTGCCGGGCAGGCAGCTCTTCGCCGGTCCGAGTCGCAGCGCCAGCGTCGCGGCGTCGGGCCCGTGCACCGTGTACTCCTGCAACCCGGTCGGGTCGCACTGCACCGTGGTGCACGAGGGAAGGCGCGGCAGGGCTTTTTGCAAGGCGAGGGCGGCCGCCGAAGAGCCGAGCGGCCTGACCAAGTTCCTGCGGAGGAAGTTCAAGAACTGCCTCGTGGGCGCCACCGGAGCCAAGACCTTCACCCCCTTCGCCGACGAGCTGCTGCGCAAGGAGGCCACGAAGTCGGCCAAGCACGCTTACCGGGCGCTCAGGAGGGGGCTGCGTAGGGCGAGGAGGTCGGTGCTGAAGGGCAAGCTCAGACCCGGTCTCGTGGGTTGCTTCGGGGGCACGATCGGGCTGTGATGGACACGAGGAGAGACGCGCTTGCCTCGCGGCTGCCGCTGTTCGCGGGCATCGTGGCGGCGGGCCTCGCGGCTCGGGGCGCCGGCCTCGACACCGAGAACGTGGCGATCGCCTTCGCGGTGGTGGCGGTTGGTGTGTTCCTCGGCGTGGCTCTCGGGAAGGTCGTGAGGCGGCGGTGAGGCTCGCGCGCGGTCAAGCCGGCCAGGCCACGGTCGAGTGGGTGGGCCTGGTCCTGCTCGCGTCGGTTGCCTTGAGCGCGGTCGTCGCGGTGGCGCCGGCGATCGACGGGCGCTCGTTCGGAGGCTTCCTCGTTCACCGCATCTTCTGCGCGGTAGGCCGCGAGTGTGGTGACCCCGAGCTCACGCGCGCGTACGGAGATGCCGACTCCGCATTGCTCCGCAAGTACGCGCCGAACCTCGTCTACGAGCCCGGGGAGCAGCAGGTACCGGTCGACTTCCGGCAGTGCCGGGCGGTGCGCTGCGCGACGGCGCCCGACGAGCGCGATCTCGACACGCACCGCACTGACACGGGCCTTCGGTCCACCGGCTTCACGCGAGTCGTGCGCCGCGGCGGGCGCACCTATCTGCAGTACTGGCTCTACTACCCCGACTCGAACAGCACGATCGGCGACGCCGACAAGCTCTGGAACGCCGCGCCCTTCGGTGACTGGCCTGGGTGGCACGCCGACGACTGGGAGGGCTACCAGGTGCGGATCGACCCGGACGGCGCCGCGAAGGTGCGCTCGAGCTCTCACGGCCACTACCAGTGGTGCAAGGGGGCCGATTGCCGCAACGTCTGGGGGCGCCACACGGGGTGGACCCGCGTCTCGCGCGGGAGCCACGCCGGGCACCAGCCGCTCGAACGCCAGGAGCTACGCGAGCGAACGACTACGGGCGAGGCGCTCAGGCTCGTTCCGCTGGAGAGCATCGACCCGGGCTCCTACCGTCCGCTCGACGAGGGCATCAGGCCGCCGTGGCACAAGAAGGTCTTCAACCACCCCGAGAGCAACGAGTCGTGAGCTTCGAGCCCAACGAGTGCCGGAACTTCACTGAAGGCAACCGGGCCGCCGGTTAGGGTGGTGACGCAGGGCTCAATACGGCGAAAGGTAGGCCCGCAGGTGGCGAGGACGGTTCGCGAGCAGCAGGACAAGCGGCGCGAGGAGAAGCTCAAGCAGGTCCAGGAGCAGGTGGACGACGGATCGCTGAAGATCCGCAAGATGACCAAGAAGGAGCGGGACGCAAACCCGCCCGTACCGCGCAAGGAAAAGAAGAAGCGCTAGCCCCGGCGCGCTCAGTAGCGTTGCGCGCGTGAAGGTCGGGCTCGTACTAGGCGCCGGCGGGGTCCTCGGCGGCGCCTGGCTCACCGGCGGCCTGCACGCCCTCGCGCGAGAGACCGGTTGGGACCCGGGAAGCGCCGACCGCATCGTCGGCACCTCCGCGGGATCGGTGATCGGGGCGTTCACGGCGGCCGGGCTCCCGGCCTGGTTCATGGTCGCCCACTCGCGCGGCGAGGTCTTCGAGGGACTCACCGGTGCGGACGGCCGCCCCGCCGCCGAAGCCGACCGCTCGGGTGGCGCCCAGTTTCGCCTTCACCGCGGCCTGCCGGTACCCGGTCCTGGTTCATGGCGCCTCGCGCTCTCCTCGCTCGCGCAACCGTGGCGCCACACGCCGCTCGGCGTCACCGTGGGCTGGCTTCCCCAGGGATTCGTGTCCACCGACCCGCTGAAGGACATCGTGCGCCGCGCGGTGCCCGACGGCGACTGGGTGAACCACCCCTCCTACTGGGCTGTGGCCTGCGACTACTCGACCGGCAGACGGGTGCCCTTCGGTCGCGAGGACGCCCCGCAGGCCGACCTGCCCGACGCCGTGGCCGCCTCCTGCTCGATCCCCGGCTTCTATCGGCCGGTGGCGATCGGGGGCCGCCGCTACGTGGACGGCGGCGTGCGCTCGGCCTCCAACCTCGACCTGCTCGCCGGTCTCGGCCTGGATCTCGTGATCTGCCTGAACCCCACCTCCACGTGGGAGCCGCCCGGCGCCGGGCTCGTGGACCGCGCGGTTCACCTCACGCGCGCCGCCTCAGGCCGGCGGCTGGGGGTCGAGAGCCGCCGGGTGCGCCAGAGCGGAACGAAGGTCGTGCTCCTCCAGCCCGTGGCCGAGGACCTCGCCGTGATGGGCGCCAACCTCATGAGCGGCAAGCGGCGCAACGAGGTGATCGAGACGGCGGAGAGCACGGTGGCCGATCAGCTGGCGCAGGTGGGGGTCGCCGAGATGCTCGATGGCCTTCCTCAGGGCGAGCCCCACAAGATCTACAGGCCCGACGGGCCACCGAAGGACTGGCCCGAGCTGCTTCCCACGGCGGGCAGCGCCGCCTAGGCCTTCGATCTCCGGCGTTACCGTGTAAAACTCCGGCCCTGATGAGCAGGGGAACCGGAGGATGAGCGAGGGACCGAAAGCGGGCAGTCGCCGGCGGCGGCCCGCGTCGCGCAACGGATCGAGCGCGAACGGCGCCGGCCCAGGCAAGACCCGCAACGGTTCCGCCCCCGCGAAGCGCTCCGCCCCCGCGAAGCGCTCCGCGCCCGGGCCACGGGCCGTTGAGGGCCGAGACTCGGTGCTCAGCCTCGCCACCTCGAACCTTCCCCTTACGCCAGGCGCCGCCGCCTCCCTCGCCGGCAAGGCCGTGAGCGCCCTGGCGCGCCAGGCCCAGCAGCGCGTGCCCAACGCCGACCTCGACGAGCGCGACCCCGACTACATCCGCGAGTCGCTGCCCGGCCTCT
>JBBJNU010000088.1:0-7266 GCA_037721005.1 Thermoleophilaceae bacterium
CGCCCCTCGAGGTTGCCGAGGTCGTACCCCGCGGAGAACATGCCCGCCGTGCCGGTGAGCACCAAGCAGCGTGAGTCGAGGCGGGCGACCGTCTCGGCGAGGCTGTCGAGGATCTCGTGGTCGAGTGCGCCTCGACGTGTCGGGTTGTTCAAGCGCAGCCTCGTGACGCCGGGAGCGGGCTCGTCGAGTACGAGCTTGCCGGAGGCGAGCTCCTGCCCTGCGCTCACCCCTCGAGCACGACCAGCGTGTCGCCCTCTTTCACCGACTGGCCCTCCTCGCACTTGATCTCCTTCACCGTGCCGTCGTCCTCGGCCTCCACGGGCATCTCCATCTTCATCGACTCGATGATCACCACCGTGTCGCCCTCCTCGACCTCCTGCCCGACCGCGCACTCGACCTTCCACACGGTGCCGGTGATATGGGCCTCGACGTTCGACAAGAGCTCCCCCTTCGCTGATGGACCGGTGCGCCGCGGCACGATACCTTCGCCCCCGGTGATACTCGCGATCGACCAGGGCACGACGGGCTCCACGGCCATCGTGTTCGACGCCCAGGGCCGGTCGGCCGGGCGTTCCTACAGCGAGTTCACACAGCACTTCCCCCGCCCGGGGTGGGTGGAGCACGACGCGAGCGAGATCTGGGAGGTGACCCGGCGGGTAGGGGGCGAGGCCCTGGATGCAGCGGGCGTCGACGGGCGCAAGCTCGACGGCATCGGCATCACCAACCAGCGCGAGACGGTGGTGGCTTGGGATCGCGAGACCGGCGAGCCCCTTCACCGTGCGATCGTGTGGCAGGACCGCCGAACCGCTGCGCGCTGCGACGAGCTGCGCGAGGCGGGCCACGAGGCGCTGGTGCGCGAGCGAACGGGTCTGGTTCTCGACCCCTACTTTTCGGGAACGAAGATCGAATGGCTCATACGCGAGGGCGATATCGACCTCTCCCGCGCTGCCTTCGGAACCATCGACTCGTGGCTGATCTTCAAGCTCACGGGCAGGCACGCGACCGACTACACGAACGCGTCACGCACCCTGCTCTTCGACACGGAGAAGCTCGGGTGGGACTCACAGCTCTGCGATCTGCTCGGGGTACCCGTCGCCTCGTTACCGGAGCCGTGCCCCAGCGCGCACCTGTATGGGGAGACCGGCGCCTTCGGCGGCAGCGTGCCGGTAGCCGGCGTGGCCGGGGACCAGCACGCGGCCCTGTACGGCCAGGCGTGTCATTCGCCCGGTGAGGGCAAGAACACCTACGGCACGGGCTCCTTCGTGCTCGAGCACGCCGGCAGCCACCGTCCCGAGGCGGCCGAAGGACTCCTGTCCACGGTGGCATGGGGCATCGGCGACCGGGTGGACTACGCGCTCGAGGCCGCCATCTTCGTGACCGGCGCCGGTGTTCAGTGGCTGCGTGATGGCCTTCAGATCATCGACAACGCCGCCGAGACCGAAGAGCTCGCGCGGTCGCTCGACTCGAACGACGGCGTATACCTCGTGCCCGCCTTCGCAGGTCTCGGCTCGCCTCACTGGGACCCTTACGCCCGCGGCACGATCGTGGGCCTCACGCGCGGTACGGGCCGGGCGCACCTGGCCCGCGCCGTGCTCGAGGCGATCGCCTACCAGACGGTGGACGCCGTGCGCGCGATGGAGGAGGCCTCGGGCCACCCGCTGAAGGAGCTGAAGGCCGACGGCGGGGCGGTGCACAACTCGTGGCTCATGCGCTTTCAGGCCGACGTGCTCGGCGTGCCGGTGGTGGTGCCCGAGATCTCGGAGACCACGGCGCTCGGGGCGGCGTACCTGGCCGGGGTGGCCACGAACCTGTGGACCGAGGAGGGCACTCGCGAGATGTGGCGCGAAGCCGCACGCTACGAGCCCCGTATGTCGGCCGACCAGCGGGAGGGCCTCCTGGCCGAGTGGCGCCGGGCGCTCGAGCGCTCCCGCGGGTGGGCGCGTAACCAAGCTCCGCGGGATGGGTAGGGAGGAGCACATGCCGGAGGCGGAGAAGACAGAGCCGAAGGGGAACCTCAAGGCACAGGTCTACCTGGACGAGCGCCCCGCGGAGCACTTCACGAGGTTCCATGAGCGCACGCGCTCGAAGCGGCCCAACTGGATGTACGAGTTCGTGCGCCTCGTGCTCACTCCCTACCTCCTGTTCTTCTTTCGCACGCGCGCGATCGATTCGGACAAGGTCCCGGCCGACGGCCCGGCCATCGTCGCGCCCAACCACTTCTCGTTCCTCGACCACTTCTTCGTCTCGGTGTACCTGCGGCGCAAGGTGCAGTTCATGGCCAAGTCGCAGCTCTTCGACAAGCCGATGGAGGTGGTCTACAACAACGGAGGGGTGTTCCCGGTGCGTCGTGGCCGGCGCGACGAGGAGGCCTTCAAGACCGCCCATGCCATCCTCGCGCGCGGTGACATCGTGGTGATGTACTGCGAGGGAGGGCGTTCGCGCACAGGCGAGCTGGGGGAGCCCAAGCCGGGCATTGGGCGGCTGGCCCTGGAGTCAGGTGCGCCGGTGGTGCCGGTGGCGCTGGTGGGCTCGGAGCGCGTGCGTGACTGGAAGCGCCTGCAGTTCCCGAAGGTGACCGCGCAGTTCGGGGACCCGATCCGCTTCGAGTCGGTCGAGGATCCCGACCGTGCGCAGTCCCAGGCCGCATCCGAGCAGATCTTCTCCCGCATCACGGCGTTGTGGGAGGGGCTGCGGGAGAACGGCCGCAGCGCGGTGGTGCGCGAGCGCCGGGCGGCGCGCCGTGGTGGCGCCAAGGCGCCGCGCCAGCCCGCCACTCGCTGACGCTTGCCCTCCGGGCGGCATGGGTTCACAATCTGGCGTGCGCGCCTCGGACGCTCTTCGCGAGCGCACCGTGTCTCGCCTGGGAGCGGGCTACGCCGAGGGTCACCTTGGTTTCGACACTCTCTGCCGACGTACCTGGGCCGGTGGATGCTTCACCCCCAGGGGGCCTCGGCCAACCCTGCCTTCCAGAGCGGCGGCCAGTCGGTGATCGACACTGAAGCGCTGTTCTACGACGGCAACAGCCAGGGCGGCATTCTCTCCGGCGGGCTTACGGCCCTCACGCCTGACTTCCAGCGCGCCGTGCACGGCGTGCCGGGCATGAACTACTCCACGCTTCTGCGCCGCAGCGTGGACTTCGACCTCTACGCCAATGGCGATTTCACCCCGCAGGCGCGCGTACCGGTCGGCCTCTATCAGAGCTATCCGAACGAGCTGGAGCGGCCGCTGGTGCTCTCGCTCATCCAGTTGTTGTGGGACCGAGGCGAGTCGAACGGCTACGCGCAGCACATGACCGACGATCCGCTGCCGAACTCGCCCACGCACCAGGTCTTGCTCCACCCGGCCTTCGGCGACCACCAGGTGGCCAACGTGTCGGCCGACGTGGAGGCACGCTCGATCGGTGCGAGTGCGTACCGTCCCGCCCTTTTCCCGGGCCGCTCACCCGACGTGACCCCGCTCTACGGGATCCCGACGGCACCCACCTCGGGCTTCACCGGCTCGGCCATCGTGTACTGGGACGGAGGACCTCTGGGCCGGATGGTGGACGGAAAGGAGCGGGGCACTCCCGCGCCGCCCACCGGCAATGTTCCTCCCCGCACCGGCGCGGACCCTCACAGCTACCCGCGCTCGGACGTGAAGGCCCGCCAGCAGAAGGCGGAGTTCATGAAGGTGGGCGGCACCCTGTTGAACCCCTGCGGCATCGGCCCGTGCTACGCCAACGGGTTCACCGGTCCCTGAGAGTCTCGTTCGGTGCTCGCCCGGGGAGCCCCGGGCCCGGTGCTCGCGCGATCGACGGTCGCCGGGGCGCTCCTCCCGGTCGATCGGGCTGTGCGCCCCTCGCAAGGTCAGATCCGCTAACTCTTTGGGCCTGACTTCTTCTCGCCTTCAGGCCGCCTCGCTGCTCCTGCTCGCGCTGCTCATCGGCGGGGGCTTCGCCATGCGCGGCCACACGGCGCCCGACGAGCGCTCCGACGGCCCGCTCCCCGACCCGCCCGTGCGCGTGCTTCGGACCTCCGCGCCCGATCCGTTCGCCTACTCGGAGGCCAAGCGCAAGGACTTCGAGCGTCGAGCTGCGGCGGGACTCAGCCACGTGCTCTACGTGAAGAGCCCGGGTGGCATCGTGGCCTCGGCGCGGCGCACGGCGCGCTACCGGCCGCTGATCGAGCGGATCGCGCGGCGCTCGAGCCTCAACCCGGATCTGATCGAGGCAATCGTGCTGCTCGAGAGCGCCGGCCGGGCCGATGCCGCTGCAGACCCCGAGCTCGAGGGTGCGGTGGGGCTCACGCAGATCCTGGCCGCCACGGGACAAGGGCTGCTGGCCATGGAGATCGACACGGGCGCGAGCCGCGACCTCACGGCGAAGATCGCCCAGGCGCGCCTGGGCGGCAGGCCGCGGCGTGTGCGGCGCCTTGAAGCGCAGCGCCGGCGCGTGGACCAGCGCTTCGACCCCAAGGAGGCACTCGAGGGCACCGCCCGGTACCTCATCTCCTCCAGGCGCGCGCTTCGCCGCGAGGATCTCGCGGTGGTCTCGTACCACATGGGCGTGGGCAATCTCACGAACGTGATCGAGGACTTCGGGGAGGGAGCCACGCCGAGCTACGTGCGCCTCTACTTCGACTCGTCCCCCAACCGCCACGCCGCCGCCTATCGCCGGCTGGCCAGCCTCGGCGATGACTCTTCCACCTACTTCTGGCGTGTGCTCGCCGCCCGCAGCATCATGCGCGATTACCGCCGGGATCCGGACGCCCTGGCTCGCACGGCTGCGCTGCACACCTCGAAGGCATCGGCGGAGGAGGTGCTCCACCCGCCCGGCTCTACCCCGGTGTTCGAGGACCCCGAGGCACTCGAGGACGCCTACCGCGCCGGCGACCTGCGCCCTTTCCCGGCGGAGCCGAAACGCACTGGACTGCGTCGTGCTCGGCAGATGGGTGACTTGGCGCGCCGGCTCAAGCGCGGCCGCCGGCTCTACCGGGGACTGCGCCCGGAGAGCTACGCGCTCGCGCTGTACTTCAGGCGGATGGTGCGCCGTGCCGGCGGGGGTTCCAAGCCGCTGGTGGTGACCAGCACCGTGCGCGACCAGACCTACCAGGATCTCCTCACCTCCTCGAACCCCGAGGCCACCACCGAGTACTCGCTGCACACCACCGGCTACGCGTTCGACATCTTTCGCCGCTACTCGGGCAAGCGCCAGGCGGAGGCCGTGCAGTTCGCCCTCGACCGCCTCGAGGCCCTGAACCTGATCGCCTGGGTGAGGGAGCCGGCGGCCGTGCACATCACCGTGTCAAAGGACGCGAAGGCGCTGACTGGACTGCTCGAGGGCGCTCAGTAGACGGCGTCGAGCTTGCGCCAGGCGGGCATGTCGTGGCCCGGTATCACGAGCGCGCCGGGAGTCTGCTCGACGTAGAGCTCGATCTCGCGCAGCGAACGGGTGAAGCGGTGCTCGTCGGCCATCTTGTACGGCAGGTGCCGGTCCTCGAGCGTACGCATCGTGTAGATCGCGTCACCCGCGATCAGCGCCTCGCGGCCGGCGAGGCGCAACACCACGGAGAGGTGGCCCTCGGTATGCCCCGGCGTCGACACGAGCTGCACGCTGCCGTCGCCGAAGAGATCGAGCGCGCGGGCGAAGGTGGCGAACGAGCCGGTGTCCGGGCCGTCGAAGTCCACGAGCCGGTAGTCGAAGGCGTGGTCGTACTGGCGCGTGAGGTAGCCGTCGAACTGGCTGCCCTTGCGGGCGGTCTCCCACTCCTGGCTGTTGATGATGAAGGTGGCCCCTGGGAAGTGGGAGATTCCGCTGGCGTGATCTGAGTGGAGGTGGGTCATCACGATCGTGCCCACGCTCTCCGGCGCCACGTTGCGTGCTCGCAGCTGAGGCGGCACCGCGTCGCGGGAATCCATCTGCACGTCCTTGAACAGCAGCCCGCCGAGGCGCCCCATCGCCTGGGCCGGGTCGATGGCCACCGAGCCATGAAAGCCGGTGTCGATGAGGACCGGCCCGGCGGCTGGGTGCTCGACCAGGAAGGCGATCACCGGCACGTCCACGTAGGACTCCCGCGAGACGCCCAGCCCCATGGCGTGCAGACTCCCGGTCCGACCGCTTTCACGATGGAAGAGCGCCGGCGGACCCTTCATCCTCGCGACGAGCAGCGGGTGCAGCCGTACGGTCGCGCCCTTGCGCCCGCCGGGTAAGGGCAGCGAGGCCGGACGGGGCTCGGCGGCCATTCCCATCGCGCCGCAGGCTACTCAGCCAGGCGCGCGCCGGTAGGCTCCCTGGGCGCATGGCGTCCCGGCTCTTTGCCCCCGACATCCTCGCCGGGCAGGTCGTTCTTGTGAGCGGGGGCGGCTCGGGCCTCGGGCGCGCGACCGCCGTCGAGCTCACGGCCTGCGGCGCCACGGTGGTGGTGTGCGGACGCCGCCCGGAGCCGCTAGAGGAGACCGCCGGCCTGTGCCCGGAAGGGGCGTGCCAGGCGCTCACGTGCGACATCCGCGAGGAGGACCAGGTGAGCGCCCTCGTGGACCAGGTGCTTGAGCGCCACGGACAGATCGACCTGCTGGTGAACAACGCCGGCGGGCAGTTCCTGACTCCCGCCGAGGACATCACGCCCAAGGGGTTTCGCACGGTCATCCGGCTCAACGTCGAGGGGACCTGGCTGATGAGCCATGCCGTCGCGACCAAGGCGATGATCCCGTCGGGGGACGGCGGCAAGATCGTGAACGTGACCCTGTCGCCCCACCACGGGCTGCCGGGGATGGCGCACTCGTCGGCCGCGCGCGCCGCGGTCGAGAACCTGACCCGCGTGCTGTCGATCGAGTGGGCCCGGTTCGGGATCACGCTGACGGCTCTCGCCGCGGGCCACTTCGCCACGGAGACGCTGCGCACCAAGTACCCGAAGGCGGTGGTCGAGGGGGTGGCGGGCACGGTGCCGCTCGGGCGCCTCGGGACCGAGGAGGAGTTCGCGTGGCTGGTGGCGTTCGTGGCCTCTTCGGGCGGCGACTACATGTCCGGGTCGGTGGTCACCGTCGACGGGGCGCGCGACAACTGGTTCGGACCGTGGCCGCCGCGCGGGCTGACCGAGGACGGCGGCAAGCCGCTGGCCGAGGAGCGCAGGCCGAGGGACTAGCGGGGCGCCGGTCGCGGCGCCCCGTCGAACGGGGCGCCGCTTCTGGCGAACGACCCCCGCGCCAGGAGGGAACGTCGGCGCGGGGGAACCTCGGGAACTACGACTTGATGAAGCCGGTCTTGCCGACGGCCGCCAGGATGGACTTCAT
>JBBJNU010000089.1:0-7191 GCA_037721005.1 Thermoleophilaceae bacterium
CTGCAGCTCGCCGAGCCGGACCTCGCCCTCGCCAATCTCGGTCTCGAGGGCGGGGATGTCGCGGTAACGCAGCTCGGCCGCCCGCTCGAGGTCGGCTTCGCGCTCGGCGCGCTCGGCGTCACGGTGGGCGATCTCGAGACGCTCCTTGGCCGACCGGATGGCGTCGATGGCCTCCTTCTCGCCGCGCCAGTGGGCCTTCATCTCGTTCGAGCGCTCGCGCAGGTCCGCGAGCTCGCGGTCGATCGCCTCCCGACGGGCCACGCTTCCCTCGTCCTTTTCCTTTCCGAGGGCCTGGAGCTCGATCTCGAGCTGCTGGATCCGGCGCTCGAGGGCGTCGATCTCCTCGGGCATGGAGTCGATCTCGATGCGAAGGCGCGAGGCGGCCTCGTCGATGAGGTCGATGGCCTTGTCGGGAAGGAACCGGTCGGCGATGTAACGGGCCGAGAGCGTGGCCGCGGCGATGATGGCGTTGTCCTGGATACGCACGCCGTGATGAACCTCGTAGCGCTCCTTGAGACCCCGCAGGATGGCGATCGTGTCCTCCTCCGAGGGCTCGCCGACCTGCACGGGCTGGAAGCGGCGCTCGAGCGCGGCGTCCTTCTCGATGTGCTTGCGGTACTCATCGAGCGTGGTGGCGCCCACCGCGCGCAGCTCGCCACGGGCCAGCATCGGCTTGAGGAGGTTGGCCGCGTCCATGGAGCCCTCCGCCGAGCCCGCTCCCACGATGGTGTGCAGTTCGTCCATGAACAGGATCACCTGACCCCGGGCCTCGGAGATCTCCTTGAGGACGGCCTTCAGCCGGTCCTCGAACTCGCCGCGGTACTTCGACCCGGCTACGAGCGAGCCCATGTCGAGGGAGATCACGCGGCGATCGCGCAGCGAGTCAGGCACGTCGCCGTTCACGATGCGTTGGGCGAGGCCCTCAGCGATGGCCGTCTTGCCCACGCCGGGCTCGCCGATGAGCACCGGGTTGTTCTTCGTGCGCCGCGAGAGCACCTGCACCACGCGGCGGATCTCGTCGTCGCGTCCGATCACCGGGTCGAGCTTTCCGTCGCGCGCGGCCTCGGTGAGGTCGATTCCGAAGCGCTCGAGGGCCTGATAGCGGTCCTCTGGATTCTGGTCGGTGACCCGGTGGGGTCCCCGTACCGCATCCACCGCCTCGGTGAGCTGCTCGCGCGAGGCGCCGGCGTCCACCTGGGGATCGGCGGCGAGGGCGAGGAGGAGGTGCTCGGTGGACACGTACTCGTCGCCCATTCCCCGGGCGTGCTCCTCCGCGCCGCCGAGCAGCGCGATCAGCGACGAACCGAGCGTGGGGGCAGTCGCCACGTCGCCGGAAACGGTGGGCAAGCCGTCGAGAGCCTCGTTGGCGCGACGGCGCACGGCATCCGGATCGGCGCCCGCGCGGCGCAGCACGGGCGCCACGATCCCGCCCTCTTGCTCGAGGAGCGAGAGAAGGAGGTGATGAGGGGCCGCCTCCGGGTTACGGCGAGCGCCGGCCAGTCGCTGAGCGGTCGCCAGCGCCTCCTGAGACTTGAGGGTGAATCGATCGGTCTGCATAGAAAATCTAAGTGCGTTTATAGCAGATCTGTCGCGGACGTTCGCCTGAGCCTGGCGCGGGTGGCCGGACCCCGAAAAACATTTCTTCGCGCCGGCCTAGTCGCAAGGGCATAACCCGCGTAACATTTACCGACGCGCGCGGCAGCGGAAGACGCCGGCGCGTATCTCACACGGATGGCGAGCCACTCGCCTACCCGCACCAAACCCATGAGCTCACACCCACACGGTCTCTACCACCCTTCAGCCGAGCACGACGGCTGTGGCGTCGCGTGCCTGGCGCGCCTGGACGGTCAGCCCCTGCGCGAGACCGTGGAACGCGCCATCGACGCGCTGGTGAACCTCGAGCACCGTGGTGCCGAGGGCGCCGACGCCACCACGGGGGACGGCGCCGGGATCCTCATGCAGCTCCCCGACGCGTTCATGCGCGCGGTGGCCCCGGCCGAGCTTCCGGAGGCCGGGCGCTACGGGGTGGCCATGTGCTTCCTGCCCCGGGACGCCGGGCGGCGGGCGGAGATCGAGGCGCTCCTCGAGAAGACGGTGACCGAAGAGGGCCAGCACGTGATCGGCTGGCGTGACGTGCCGGTCGACGGTGCCCACGCCGGCGAGCGAGCGCTGGCCGCGGCCCCCACCATTCGCCAGCTGTTCGTGGCCGCCGGGCACGACGTGCCCGACACCGACGCCTTCGAGCGCATCCTCTACGTGATTCGCCGGGTGGTGGAGCTGGCCGTGTGGAACGGCTCGAGCGATTCGGCATCCCTGCCAAATCCCTCCCCCGATCTGGCGGTCCCGAGCTTCTCGGCCCGCACCATCGTCTACAAGGGGATGCTCTCCGCTCCCCAGCTCGGCCACTTCTACCTCGACCTCGCCGACGAGCGCCTGGCGAGCGCACTCGCCATCGTGCACTCGCGCTTCTCCACGAACACGTTCCCGTCCTGGTCGCTCGCCCACCCCTTCCACATGAGCGCGCACAACGGCGAGTTCAACACCCTGCTCGGCAACGTGAGCTGGATGCGCGCCCGCGAACCGCGCCTGGCGTTCGGCCCGCTCGGACCCGACGTGCAGCGGGTAGTACCCACAATCCCCGAGGGCGCCTCGGACTCGGCCGCCTTCGACTCCGTGCTCGAGCTGTTGGTGATGGGCGGGCGCTCGCTGCCCCACGCGGCGATGTTGATGACCCCCGAGGCCGAGGGCCGGCCCGATCTGCCGCAGGAGCTGCACGACTTCTATGACTACGGTTCGATGGTCATGGAGCCGTGGGACGGCCCGGCCTCGCTCACCTTCACCGACGGCAAGATCCTGGGCGCTACGCTCGACCGCAACGGCCTGCGACCGGGCCGCTGGCTGATCACCGACGACGGATGGTTTGCCCTGGCCTCCGAGGCCGGCGCCTTCCGCGTACCCGCGGAGCGGGTCGACCGGGTGGGCCGCCTGCTGCCCGGGCGCCTGCTCATCGTGGAGCCGGGAAGCGGCCGGGTGCTCACCGAGCGCGAAGCCGAGATGGAGGTCGCGACCGAGCGCCCCTACGGCGCCTGGTTCGCCGAGCACGCCGTCCACATCGAAGATCTGCCTCAGGGGGGCCCGATCCCCGGGCCGGCCGTGTCCCTCCAGGATCGCCAGCTGGCTTTCGGCTGGTCTCAGGAGGACCTGCGCGTGCTCCTCGCCCCGATGGCCGCCGACGGCAAGGAGCCCACCGGCTCCATGGGCAACGACGCTGCGCTAGCCGTGCTCTCAGACCGCCAGCCCCCGCTCTTCTCCTACTTCAAGCAGCTCTTTGCGCAGGTCACCAACCCGGCGATCGATCCCGTACGCGAGCAGGTGCTGATGTCACTCACCGCTGCACTCGGCCCGGAGGGCGACCTGTTCGAGGAGACCCCCGAGCAGTCGCGGCGCCTCGTGCTCTCTCAGCCCGTGCTGCGCGACTCCGAGCTGGCCCGGATGCGAGCGGTCCCCGACGGACCGCTCAGGAGCGCAACGCTGGATGCCACCTGGCCGATCGCCGACGGCGCCGCCGGTCTCGAGCCGGCCCTGGGTCGCCTTTGCGACGAGGCCGACTCCGCAATCGCGGAGGGCTCCGGGATTCTCGTGATCAGCGACCGCCCGATCGCGGCCGATCGCGCCGCGATTCCCTCGCTGCTCGCCCTGTCGTGCGTGCACCATCACCTCGTGCGCGCGGGCACGCGCACGTACGTGAGCCTGGTGGTGGAGTCAGGGGAGCCGCGCGAGGTGCACCACGTGGCGGCGCTCATCGGCTACGGCGCCGGGGCGGTGAACCCCTATCTGATGTTCGAGTCACTCGGCCACCTCGAAGGCCGGGCCGCCCTCGAAAGCGGTGCCTCCATCGACGATCTGCAGGAGAAGGTGATCGCCGCGCTCGGCAAGGGCATCCTCAAGGTGATCTCCAAGATGGGGATCTCCACCGTTCGCTCCTACCAGGGCGCGCAGGTGTTCGAGGCGGTGGGCCTCGACTCCGACCTCGTGGACCGCCACTTCACCGGCACCAAGTCGCGCGTGGGAGGCGTGGGCCTCGCCGAGCTGGCCCGGGAGGCGCTCGACCGCCACGCCCGCGCCTGGCCCGAGCCCCACGGCCTCTCGTTGCCCTCCCACGTGGAGGAGGGCCTGCTGCCGGCGGCCCACGCCGATCTGCTTCCCCAGGGCGGGGTGTACGCCTGGCGGCGCGACGGAGAGCGCCACATGTGGGATCCCGAGACCGTGTCCAACCTCCAGCGCGCGGCGCGGGGCGGAGGACCCGAGGCCTACGAGGACTTCTCCCGCCGTGTGAACAAGGAGAACGCCGAGCACGGCATGCTCCGCGGGCTGCTGCGCCTGCGCAAGGCCGACAAGCCGCTTGCGGTCGAGGACGTGGAGCCCGCGGCAGACATTGCGAAGCGCTTCACCACGGGCGGGATGAGCCTCGGCTCGCTGTCGCCCGAGATACACGAAACCATCGCCGTGGCCATGAACCGCCTCGGCGCAAAGTCGAACACAGGAGAGGGTGGCGAGGACCGCCGGCGCTGGGAGCCCGACCCCAACGGCGACTCGCGGCGCTCGGCGATCAAGCAGGTCGCCTCGGGGCGCTTCGGGGTGACCATCGACTACCTGGTCAACGCCGACCAGCTTCAGATCAAGGTCTCGCAGGGATCCAAGCCCGGCGAGGGCGGCCAGCTCCCCGGACACAAGATCAGCGAGGAGATCGCCCGGCTGCGCCACTCGATGCCCGGGGTAGAGCTGATCTCCCCTCCACCGCACCACGACATCTACTCGATCGAGGACCTCAAGCAGCTCATCTACGACCTGCGCTGCGCGAACCCGCGGGCGTCGGTGTCCGTGAAGCTCGCGGCTGAGCTGGGTGTGGGCACGGTGGCGGCGGGCGTAACCAAGGCCAACGCCGACCACATCGTGATCGCCGGCCACGACGGAGGCACCGGAGCCTCGCCGCTCTCCTCGATCCAGTCGGCCGGCGTGCCGTGGGAGATCGGCCTGGCCGAGACCCAGCAGACCCTCGTACGCAACGACCTGCGCTCGCGAGTGGCCCTTCAGGCCGACGGCCAGATGCGCACGGGCCGTGACGTGGTGGTGGCCGCCCTGCTGGGCGCCGACGAAGTGGGCTTCTCCACGGCCCCGCTGGTGGCGGCGGGCTGCGTGATGATGCGCGTCTGTCACCTCAACACCTGCCCGGTGGGCATCGCCACCCAGGACCCCGAGCTGCGCAAGCGCTTCGCCGGGCGGCCCGAGCACATCGTCACCTACCTGATCGCCGTGGCCGAGGAGACCAGGCGGATCATGGCCTCCATGGGCGTGCGCCGCTACGAAGACCTCGTGGGGCGCATCGAGTTGCTGGCTTTCGACACCGCGGTCGAGCACTGGAAGGCCCAGGGCGTGGACCTCTCGGCGCTGCTCACCGAGCCCGAGGAGCCCGCCACGCCGCGCCGCCAGACCCGTCCACAGGAGCCGGTGCTCGACAGCTCGCTCGATCATCTCGCCCTCATTCCCGCCGCCAGCCGCGCGATCCGTCGCGGCGAGAAGGTGCGCTTGCAGTACCCCGTGTCCAACGTGAACCGCACGGTGGGCGGCCTCCTGTCGGGAGAGATCGTTCGCAACCGGGGCCCGGAGGGCCTGGAGGAGGGCACGGTGGAGGTCGAGCTCACCGGAGCGGCCGGCCAGAGCTTCGGCGCGTGGCTGGCCCCTGGCGTGACCCTCACGGTGAACGGCGTCGTGAACGACTACGCCGGCAAGGGCCTCTCCGGAGGCATCATCGCCGTGCGCCCGCCGGCGGAGGCCCACTTCGCCGCGCAGTCGAACGTCATCGCCGGCAACGTGTGCCTCTACGGCGCCACCTCCGGACGGGCCTTCTTCGCGGGGCTCGCGGGCGAGCGCTTCGCCATCCGCAACTCGGGTTCGCTGGCCGTGGTGGAGGGCGTGGGCGACCACGGATGCGAGTACATGACGGGCGGCCGCGTAGCGGTGCTGGGCCCCACCGGCATCAACTTCGCCGCGGGCATGAGCGGCGGCATCGCCTGGGTCTTCGATCCCGAGGGCTCGTTCGCCGCCCTGGTGAACACCGAGATGGTCGAGCTCGAGGCCGTGGACCCCAAGCGCGCCACCGAGTTGCACGACCTCGTGGCCGAGCATCACGCCCGCACCGGGTCGGCGCTGGCCGCTCGCCTGCTCGCCGACTGGCGGAACGCGCTCTCGCGCTTCGTGCAGGTGATGTCCCCCGCGTACCGCGAGGCCCTCGAGGCGCGCGACTCCGAAGAGGAGACCGACACCGCGGAGATGAAGGCGGCCCAGGTGGCGGAGGCCCCGGCCTGATGGCCGATCCGCGCGGCTTCCTCGACGTGCACCGGGTGCCCATGCCCGAGCGCGACCCCTCCGAGCGCGTGCACGACAGCCGCGAGATCTTCGGCACGCTGCCCACCAAGGGCGTGGAGCAGCAGGCGCGGCGCTGCATGGACTGCGGAGTGCCGTTCTGCAACAACGGCTGCCCGCTGGGCAACCTCATCCCCGACTGGAACGACCTCGTGCGCCGCGGGCACTGGCGCGAGGCGATCGACCAGCTGCACGCCACCAACAACTTCCCCGAGTTCACGGGCCTGATCTGCCCCGCCCCGTGCGAGTCGGCGTGCGTGCTCGACATCGCCGACGACCCGGTGATGATCAAGCAGATCGAGTACGCCATCGTGCACCGCGCGTTCGAGGAGGGTTGGATCGTGCCGCGACCGCCCGAGCACCGAACAGGCCAGACGGTGGCCGTGGTGGGTTCGGGCCCGGCCGGCATGGCCGCCGCCGCCGAGCTGAACGCGGTGGGTCACACGGTCGTGGTATTCGAGCGCGACGAGGCGCCCGGCGGCCTCATGCGCTTCGGCGTTCCCGACGCGAAGCTCGAGAAGTGGATGATCGACCGCCGTATCAACCTGCTCGAAGCAGAGGGCATCGAGTTTCGCTGCGGAGTCGATGTCGGGAAAGACCTCTCCGCGGACGAGCTCGCCTCGACCTACGACGCGACGGTGATCGCCGTGGGGTCGCGCGTGGAGCGGGCGCTCGACATCCCCGGCGCGGACCTCGACGGCGTGTACTTCGCCATGGACTACCTGTACCAGCGAAACCGTGCCGTGGCCCGAGCCGACGGGCGCGAGG
>JBBJNU010000090.1:0-7188 GCA_037721005.1 Thermoleophilaceae bacterium
CGATGGACTGCGGGCCGCACTGGGCCAGTAGGGGGGCGGCCACGGCGCTGAGCTTCTGTTTGGTGTGGGTCCTGTGGGGGGGCCGCCCGCCCCCGCCGCGGTCGGAGGAGTCGGACGGCAGGTTGGCTGGATCGTCGTAGGCCACGGAGGGGATGCTAATTCGCGGGGCGGACGAGGGCAAGGGTGCCAGAACCGCTACTCGCGGACGATCAGAAAAGTGCCGGCCGCCAGCAGCACGAGGCCGGTCACGCGCTGCGCCGTGAGTCCGCGCTCGGGCAGGCCCAGCAGACCGGCGCGGTCCACGAGCACCGACATCGCGAGCTGCCCCGCGATGGTGGCCGCCGTGACCCCGCCCGCTCCAAGCTCGCGCACCGTGAGCAGCACCGTGGTCACGTACGCGGCGCCGAGGATCCCGCCGGTCAGGTAGTACCACCGCAGGTCGGCCGCCTCCCCCACCTGCCCGAAGCCCCCGCCGGCTACGAGGGTGATCGTGATGAGCAGGGTGAGGCCGATCGCAAACGACACCGACGCCGCGGCGAAAGTGCCCACGGTCTTGCCGAGGGTCGAGTTGATCGGAGCCTGCAAGCCCACGAGAGCGCCCGCTACGACGGTGGCGAGCAATGGAAGCCACTTGTCCATCGCCTACTTGGCCTCCAGCCAGTTCGCACCGGACGCCACGTCCACCTCCAGGGGCGGGTCCATCTCGAACGCCCCGGCCATCTCGCGGCACACCACCTTCGACGCCTCCTCCACCTCGGCCTCCGGGGCCTCGAAGAGCAGCTCGTCGTGGATCTGGAGCACCATCCGTGTCTCGAGACCGGCGTCGCGCAGGGCTGCCCGGCAGTTCACCATGGCCACCTTGATGATGTCCGCGGCGGTGCCCTGGATCACCATGTTCACGGCCAGGCGCTCACCGAGGAGGCGCGTCTGGCGCTGGCGGGCGCGCAGCTCGGGGATCCGGCGAATGCGCCCGAACAGCGTGGCCACGAAACCCTCGTCGGTGGCGCGACGCACGGTCTCGTCGATGAATGCCTTCACCGCCGGGAAGCGCTCGAGGTAGCGGTCGATGAACTCCCCCGCCTCCTCCTGGGAGATCTGCAAGCGGTCGGCCAGGCCGTAGGCCGACAGGCCGTAGACGATCCCGTAGTTCACCATCTTGGCCTTGGACCGAGTACCAGGGTCTGGCTTTCCGCCGAGGATCTGTTCGGCGGTGGCGGTGTGTACGTCCTCGCCGCGGCGAAAGATCTCCTTGAGCACGTCCTCGCCGGCGATGTGAGCCAGCAGGCGCAGCTCGACCTGGGAGTAGTCGGCGGAGATGAGGCGGTACCCGTCCTCGGCCACGAAGCAGGCCCGGATCTCGCGGCCCCGTTCGGTGCGGATGGGGATGTTCTGCAGGTTGGGGTCGGTGCTCGACAGGCGCCCGGTGGCGGCCGCGGTCTGGTTGAAGGTGGTGCGCAGCCGCCCGTCGGCATCCACCAGCAGCGGGAAGGCGTCGAGGTAGGTGGAGGCGAGCTTGGTGAGCTCGCGCCACTCCTCGATCTTGGGGATGATCTCGTGCTCGGAGCGAATGGCCTGGAGCACGCGGGCGTCGGTAGAGAATCCCGTCTTGCCGCGGCGCTTGCGCGATAGGCCCAGCTTCTCGAAGAGGATCGGGGCCAGCTGCTGGGGGGAGCCGATGGTGAACTCCTCCCCTGCCAACTCCCAGATCTGGCGCTCGAGCACAGCTGCCTCCTCCTTCACGCGCGTGGCAATCGTTCGCACCGTGCCCGTGTCGAGCTTCACGCCCACACGCTCCATCTCGACGAGAACGTCCACCAGCGGCAGCTCCACCTCCTCGAAGAGGCGCACGAGATCGAGCTCCTCGAGAATCGAGCGCTGGCGCTCGGCCAACGCGTGCACGAACACCGCTCGCTGGGCGAGGCTCGTGCCGCCCTCCGGCGGAGGCGTATCACCCTCCACGCTCGCACCTATGCCCACCTCTTCGGCCAAGTCCTCCAACGGATAGCCCCGGCGCGCCGGGTCGATGAGGTAGGCCGCGACCTCCGTGTCGTGGTATAGCGGCGGGGCCACGGCAGGGTCCTCGCTGGCGGCCAGCGCCTTCCAGTCGTGGGCGGTGACCGGTCGCTCTCCCCACCCGTGGAGTACCTCCGCGAGCCCGCCCGGGGCCTCGCCGGCTACCACGTCCCCGCCCGCATAGGCGGCAAAGCGCAGCGGTCCGGCCTCCTCCAAGCCGGGGAGCTGATCCTCGGCCAGCACCGGACGCTCGGCCACCAGCGCCGCGAGGGCTCCGTCGCCGAGGTCGCGCAGGCCGGCCGGGGTGGCCGATCGAACCCGAGTCTGGATTTCCGAGGAAGGAGCGGCCCGCGGCGCCGCGGCGTCCTCGGACCCGAGCGCCTCCTCCAACCGCCGCAGCGGGTCACGGAGCTCGAACTCGCGGAAGGTCTCCCGCAGGCGCGTGCGGTCGGGCTCGCGCTCGATCGAGCCGTCAAGATCGAGTTCGATGGGAACGTCGCGGATCGAGGTGGCCAGATCACGCGAGATTCGCGCGTCTGCGGCGTGATTGGTCAGGTTCTCCTTGCGCTTGGCGCCCGAGATGTCGGCGACGCTGGCCAGCACCGTCTCGAGGTCGCCGAAGCGTTGCAGCAACTGGGCCGCCGTCTTGTCACCGATTCCCGGGACACCCGGGATGTTGTCCGAGGTGTCGCCCTTCAGCCCGTAGAAGTCGGGGATCGACTCGGGCGGGATGCCGTAGCGGTCGATCACGGCGTCGCGGTCGTAAATCTTCGTGTCGGTGATGCCGCGCCCCGTGGCCATCACCCGCACGCCGGGCTCCACGAGCTGAAAGGCGTCGCGGTCACCGGTGACGATCATCACGTGGAGCCCGCGCTCCTTCGCCCGCCCGGCCAGAGTGGCGATCACGTCGTCGGCCTCGAAGCCGGGCACCTTCACGCTGGCGTAGCCGAAGGCGTCGGTGAGAGGCTGCATGTGCGGCCACTGCTCCTTGAGGAGGTCGGGGCGGGTGGCCCGGCCGGCCTTGTAGTCCGAGGCGATCTTCTCGCGGCCCGACATGCCCGCGTCCCACGCCACCATCGTGGGCCGCTGGCCGTACTCGGTCATCAGCTTCACGAGCATCGACGCGAAGCCGAAGATGGCGTTGGTGGGGAAGCCGCGCGAGGTGGCGATCGTCTCCGGCAGGGCGAAGAACGCGCGGTACACGAGGCTGTTGCCGTCGATGAGGAACAGCTCGCGGTTCTCGTCGCCGGCCACGCGACCATCCTACGAAGGAGCCGCAGTACTGTTGGAAGCGGTGGCCACCCCGAGCGCACAGTTCTCCCTGACCCTCCGGGTCGAGCTGCCGCACGAATCGGGCACGCTCGGAAAGGTCACGCAGGCCATCTCGCGCGTGGGGGGCGCGATCGTGGCCGTGGACACGGTCGAGGCGGGTGGCTCAGGCACGCTGCGCGAGATCACCATCGACTGCGAGAGCCAGGACCATCGTGGACGGGTGATCAAGGCCGTGCAGTCGGTTCGCGAGGCCAAGCTCGTGGAGACCACCGATCGCACCTTCGAGCTGCATCGCCGCGGGAAGATCTTCACGGGCCTCGCGACTCCCGTGAAAACCCGCGCGGACCTCTCCATGGCCTACACACCCGGCGTGGCGCGCGTGTGCACCGCGATCGCCGAGAACCGGCAGAAGGCGTTCAAGTACACGATCAAGGCGAACACGGTGGCCGTGGTCACCGACGGCACCGCCGTGCTCGGCCTCGGCGACATCGGGCCCGAAGCGGCCATGCCCGTGATGGAGGGCAAAGCGATGCTCTTCAAGGAGTTCGCCGACGTGGACGCCTTCCCCATCGCGCTCGACACAAAGGATCCAGACAAGATCGTCGAGACGGTGAAGCTGATGGCCCCCACCTTCGGTGGGATCAACCTGGAGGACATCTCCTCGCCGCGTTGCTTCGAGATCGAGCAGCGCCTGGTCGAAGACCTGGACATCCCCGTGTTCCATGACGATCAGCACGGCACGGCGATCGTGGTACTGGCGGCCCTGATCAACGCCTGCCGGCTGACTGGTCGCGAGCTCGCAGACCTGTCGGTGTCGATGGTCGGGGCCGGCGCCGCCGGTGTGGCTGTGGCCAAGATCCTCATGAACTCGGGTATCGCCAACATCGTGGCCTGCGACCGCTACGGAGCCATCCACGCCGGTCGCGACGACTACGAGGGCGGATCGATGAACGCCCCGAAGGTGTGGCTGGCCGAGCACACCAACCCGGAACGCCGCTCCGGCACCCCTGCCGATGTGCTCGAGGGCACCGACCTCTTCATCGGCCTCTCGGGTCCCGGCATCGTGAACGCCCACGACCTCGAGCGCATGAACCCGGACCCCTTCGTGTTCGCGATGGCCAACCCCAACCCCGAGGTGAAGCCCGAGGATGCCGCCCCGTACGTGCGCGTGATGGCCACCGGGCGCTCGGACTACCCGAACCAGATCAACAACGTGCTCGCCTTTCCGGGGATCTTCCGCGGCGCGCTCGACGTGCGTGCCCAGGCCATCACCGAAGAGATGAAGATCGCCGCCGCTCACGGGATCGCCGCCACGGTGGCCGACGACGAGCTGGCCGAGGACTACATCATCCCGAGCGTGTTCAACCGCGACGTGAGCCCAACGGTGGCGCGAGCCGTAGCCGAGGAAGCGGAGCGGGCAGGCGCGACGCGCGAGATCTCGGGCGAGACGGCCGAGTTCTCGTTACCCGTTTAGCGAGAGGCGCGCAGCCCGATCGCCGATCGGGCGAGCACCGAACGAGACAATCCGAGGCGCGCAAAGGAGGACACATCGATGAAGGTGACCGTGACCGGAGCTACCGGAACACTCGGCTCGGCGATCGTCGCCGAGTTGCTGGCGCGAGGCGACGAGGTGACCGTGCTCTCGCGCAACGCCGAGTCCGCGCGCCGGAAGCTGTCCGGTGTGACCGCCCTCACTTGGCCTGACCCCAAGGCAGCCCCGCCTCCCGCCGAGGCCCTTCGCGGCCGCGACGCGATCGTGCACCTGATCGGCGAGCCGGTGGCTCAGCGCTGGTCGGACGCAGTGAAGAAAGAGATTCGCGACTCGCGTGTGCTCTCCACCCGTCACCTGGTCGGGGGGGTCGAGCAGCTGGCCGAAGCTGACCGGCCCGGAGTGCTCGTATCCGGGTCGGCCACGGGCTTCTACGGCCCCAGCGGCGATGAGCGCGTGGACGAATCGGCCCCCGCAGCCGACGGCTTCCTCGCCGAGGTGTGCGTGGCCTGGGAGGCCGAGGCCCGGCGCGGCGAGGCGCTCGGGCTGCGTGTGCCGATCACGCGCACCGGCGTGGTGCTGTCAGGCGGCGGGGGCGCGCTCGAGAAGATGCTCCCGCCCTTCAAGCTCGGCGTCGGCGGCCCCGTGGCGGGCGGCAGGCAGTACGTGCCGTGGATCCACACGGACGACGTGGTGGGCGCCATCCTCTTCTGCCTCGACACGCAAAGTGCGTCTGGGCCCGTGAACCTGACCGCCCCCGAACCGGTGACCAACGCCGAGCTCTCGAAGGCCCTCGGCCGGGTGCTCAAGCGCCCGGCGGTGGCGCCCGTGCCGGCCTTCGCGATCAAGGCCCTCTACGGGGATATGGCCTCCATCGTCACCTCCGGCGCGCGAGCGGTGCCCAAGCGCCTTCAGGAGCTGGGCTACGTGTTTCGCCGTCCCGATCTCGAGGACGCGCTGAGGGCCGCCACGGGCAAGTAGGCCTCGCGATCAGAGGACGATGAGCGCCGCTAGGGCGATCAGCAGGAGCACGACGAAGTAGACGCCTACGGGTCTGCCTCCCACGCGAAACTCCGTGAGCACCAGCAGGGCCCCGATGAGGATTGCGAAGAAGAGGAAGATCGTGATGAGGATCACCGCGAAGTCCGTGAGCGTCACCGGGAAGGTGGCCACCGAGAAGATGAGCAGAAAAACCACGTACGCCGCCGCTGCGAGCAGCAGCCCGAAACCGAGGGTCTGCAGACCGGACCCCGCATCCACCCGCCCGGGCCTGCCTTCGACCACCCGGCCGGCCACAGTGAGCACGGCGTAACCTGCGAGCAGCAGCGCAAGCGGGAAGTAGAAGGCGATCGAGTTGTTCATTCGCCGCTCTTGCTCTCACGCTCGGCGCGGGCCTCGGCAACCGTCCTGCCGTCCCCTCCCTTGCCGAAGGCACCCTGCACCTTCCAGCGCGAATCGGCCCTGGGCGGAACCAGGAGCCAGACGATGGGCGCGAGCACGCTCAGTAACAGGCCCGTGACCAAGCCGGGCTTCTCGCCGTAGCCCTTGCGGTCTGAGAGGAACGCGGACACGATCGCGGCCATGAGCCACAGGTAGAGAAAGAGCAGCGCCTTCGCGCCGATGGCAGCAACGACGATCATGCGCCCAGGTAGGCCTTCTGGACCTCGGGGTCATGGCGCAGGGACTCCGAGTCGTTGGAGAGCGCCACCTTGCCCACCTCGAGCACGTACCCGCGCTTTGACACGTCGAGCGCGAAGTTGGCGTTCTGCTCCACGAGCAGAATCGTGGTGCCCTGGTCGTTGATCTCGGCGATCGTCTCGTAGATGCGCTCCACCAGCACCGGAGCGATCCCCATCGAGGGCTCATCGAGCAACAACAGCCGCGGCTGGGCCATGAGCGCGCGGCCGATGGCCAGCATCTGCTGCTCGCCACCCGACATCGTGCCCGCCTTCTGCTTCTCGCGCTCCTCCAAGCGGGGAAAGAGCTCGAACACTCGCTGCAGGTCCTTCTCGATCCCCTCGCTGTCGCGGCGCAGGTAGGCGCCCAGCTCGAGGTTCTCGCGCACGGTCATCCGCTGGAAGCACTTGCGGCCCTCGGGCGACTGGGAGATGCCGAGCTGCACGATCTCCTGGGGCGGCATCTCGCCGATCTCCTGCCCCTCGAAGCGAATGGAGCCCTCGCGCGGGGGGGTGAGTCCGGAGATCGAGCGCAGGGTGGTGGACTTGCCGGCGCCGTTCGATCCGATGAGGGTCACGATCTCGCCCTCCTCGACCTCCAGCGAGATCCCCTTCAGGGCCTCGATGTTGCCGTAGAAGGTGTGGATGTCGGCGACCTCGAGCATTGCCATCAGCTGGCCGCCTCCGAGATCGTCGATCGAGGAGCGCCCATCGCCGTATCCGAGATCGTTGATCGAG
>JBBJNU010000091.1:0-7150 GCA_037721005.1 Thermoleophilaceae bacterium
CCCGCCACGCCCAGGAGCGTGCGCCCCCGATGGTCTCCCATCAGCAGTTCGTCGGGGACTTCCCCCCACGTGCGTCGCGCTCGCGGTTGTAGCGATCCACATTCTCTTGGAACTCGGCGTCGGTCTCGGAGAACGCATGCTCCCCGCACGTATTGGGCTTCACCACGTAGAAGAGGAAGTCCGAGCGCGACGGCCGCGCGGCAGCCTTGATGGCCGCGATGCCCGGGCTGCCAATGGGTCCCGGGGGCAGCCCCTGGCGCAGGCGCGTGTTGTAGGGCGAGTCGAGTGCCAGCTCCGACTCCTTCAGGGGCTCGGTCCAGTTATTCGTGGCGAAGCGGATCGTCGCGTCGATGCCGAGTGGGATGCCCTCCTTCAGCCGGTTGTAGATCACCGACGCCACCAGTGGGCGCTCCTTCGCCACTTGGGCTTCGCGCTCGACCATCGAGGCGATCACGAGGATGTCATAGCGGCTGAGGTTCTTCGTCTTTGCATAGCTCATGTCGACCTTCGCGAACTCGCGGCGAAACGCCGTGAGCTGCTGGGCCACCAGCGCCTTGGCTCCCTGGCCGCGCTTGAGCTCGTAGGTGGCGGGAAAGAGGAAGCCCTCGAGGTCGGTCGCCCCCTTCGCTCCGAAGGTGCCCGGCTGAAGCACGCGGCTGCGCTTCGTGAGCGCCAGGTAGTCCCCCTCGAGCTGGTCTTCCACGATGGCCTTGACCTCGCGGCGCGCCAGTCCTTCCGGGACGGTCACGCTGACCGACTCGGAGTCCGGCGACCGCGCGAGGGCGTCCATCGCAGCGCCGTAGCTCATCCCCTCCTGCAGCTTGAACTTGCCGGCCTTGAAGTCGGCACTGCGTCCTGCCACCTTCGCCCGCGCGCGGAAGAAGAACGAGCTCGACACCACGCCCTTCGTCTCCAGGAGATCGGCTATCTGCCCAACACTCGACCCCGGAGGGATGGTGACGCCCACCGAGCCCTTCCCGTCGCCGGTGAAGGGCTGAAAGAGCGACACGAGAAGCCAGCAACCTGCGAGCGCGAGAAGCACACCGGCCGCCAACACAACGCGCCTGCCCACGCTCCCGCCGCGTTCGCTCCCGTTCGCAGGCCGGGCTCGGCGGCGCTCAAGCGCCCTGCTGGCCGCCTCCTTCCGGGCGGCGGCGCCGGCCGAGAGGGGTGCCCCGCTCCGGCCGCGGCCCGGGCGGACAGCTGCCGCGGGTCGTATCGGCGGTGGCGGCTGCCGTGGTGGCGGTGGCTGCGGCGGCGCCACCTCAGTTGACGGCGGTGGCGGTGGCGGCTGCGAGGCCTCCACTGACGGCCGTGGCGGTGGCGGTGGCGGCTGCGCTGACGGCGGTGGCGGCTGCGACGGCTCTGCTGCAGGCGGTGCCGGCGGCGGCTGCGAGAGGGGCGCGGATTGAGGCACGGGCGTGGACCGAGGCGGCAAGGGCGGCGCGGGTCGAGGCGCGCGGGCGGCCGGGGCCTGAGCCGGCAAGGAAGGCGCGGGTTGAGGCGCGGGCGACGTTGGCTCCGCAGACTCGACGTGGGTCCTCGGAGGCTCGACGGGCGGCGGGGCAACCTCAGGCGGCTCCAGATCGTCAGGCGGCGGGGCAACCTCAGGCGGTTCTACTGCCTCGGCCGGCAGGGCAACCTCAGGCGGTGGGCCAACCTCAACCGGTGCCAAAGCCTCGGGCGGCGGTCGCCCTTCCCGAGCGGCGCGCTTCGCCTCGCGCTTCAGCCGCGCCTGCTCGCGCTCCTCCGGCGTTCGATCGCCTGAGCTCAAGCCGGGCCCGGCCCGTGTTCGGTGCCATCGGCGTGCTCCAGGGCTGCCAGATGACCCTCCAGCAGATGCGCCGCGGCACGCGAATCGGCATCAGCCCGGCCGCCCGAGGCCTCGGCCATGCGCGTCGTGAACCGCTCATCGTGCAGCTCCACTGGAATGTCCAGGCCCTCCCCGAGGCGCTCGGCGAAATCGCGAGCGCGCCGGGCCTGCGCACCCTCGTCCCCCCGAAGGGTCAAGGGCAGACCGACCACCACCTTCTCCGCGCCCAGCTCGCGCGCGAGAGACCGCAGGCGCGCGAGCCCCTTCCGGCTCGAGGGGCGCTCGAGGGCAGAGAGCGGTGTGGCCAGAGTGCCCGTCGGGTCCGAGATCGCGCAGCCACAGCGTGCCTCTCCTGGATCTAGAGCGAGGATTCGCATCAGGCGCCCGCCAGTGCGCGCTCGATGGCGGTGCGGGCAACGGCGAGTGCATCGTCGAGCTTCTCGGGATCGCGGCCGCCGGCCTGCGCGAGAGTGTCGCGGCCTCCCCCCCCGCCGCCCACCACCTCGGCGGCGCTGCGCACGACCTCGCCTGCCTTCACGCCGTTCTCGACCGCCAGCGGGGAAGCGATGGCCGCGAGGTGCACGCGGCCATCGTCGGCCGTACCCAGCACCACCGCCGCTGCAGGACCCAGCTTCTGAGCCACCTGACCGGCCAGGACAAGCAGCCCCTTGGCGTCGCCTCCGGGTGCGCGGGCGGTAACGACGCGGATACCCGCCACGTCCTCGGCCGCCTCGACCAACCGCTCGGCCTCGCCGGCGTCGCGGACCGATCCTGCAGCCTGCTGCTTCTTCTGCTCGCGCGCCCCGTCCGCGAGCTTGGTCGCTGCGCGCACGAGGTCCGCCTCGGGCGCCTTGAGCACCTCGCCGAGCTCGCGAAGCCGGGCCGTCCTCTCCCCGAAGAGGGCCGTGGCCGCCGCGCCCGTGACCGCCTCGATACGCCTCACGTTCGACGCGCTCGACGCCTCGGAGGTCACATGAAAGAGGCCCACCTCACCGGTCACAGCCAGATGGGTGCCGCCACAAAGCTCCCGCGAGACGGCGTCCACCTCGACCATGCGCACCCAGTCCCCGTACTTCTCGCCGAACAGGGCCATGGCGCCCAGCGCACGCGCCTCGTCGAGCGGCATCTCGATCGCCCGCACGCTGAGGTTGGAGGCGATCCAGCCGTTCACCTCGCCCTCCACGTCGCGAAGCTCCTCCTCGGACAGCCGCTCGCCGTGGGTGAAGTCAAAGCGCAGCTTGTCGGGACCAACGTAGGACCCCGCTTGGCGCACATGCTCGCCCAACCGCCGGCGAAGCGCGGCGTGAAGCAGATGGGTGGCGGTGTGATTACGTGTCGTGGCCAGCCGGCTCGTGCGGTCCACCGCCGCATGGACCTCGACGCCCTCGGCTATCTCGCCCTCGACGGCGTCCAAGGCAAGCACCTGATCTCCACCAACTCGAAAGACATCTGTGACACGCGCCTTGGCGGCGCCGGCCTCAACAAAGCCGGCGTCTGACACCTGACCCCCGCCGGCCGGATAGAACGGGCTGTCCTCGAGCTTCGCGAGAAGGGTGCCGTTCTCCCGTTCGACCGCGCGCACGACAGTGTCGGACTCGATCTTCTCGTAGCCAACAAACCGGCTCTTGAAGCCGGCGCCGCGAGCGAATTGCGCCGCGCGGTCGGCCACGCCCCCGCCGGTGGTCTCACGCGCGCCGATGCGAGCGCGCTCGCGCGCGGCCTCCATGAGCGCGGAGAACCTCTGCTCATCGACGCCGATCCCCTCCTCGGCCAGCAGCTCCTTGGTCATCTCAAAGGGGAAGCCGTAGGTGTCGTGGAGCCGGAAGGCCTCCTCGGCCGGCACCTCGCCGGACCCATCGTCGCGCGCGCGGGCAACTAGGTCGCCCAGAAGAGCCTCGCCGTGAGCAAGCGTGCGCCCGAAGCCCTCCTCTTCGGCGGCCGCCCACCGCGCGATGGTGCCGGCCTCGGCCCGGAGCTCGGGGTAGGCGTCGCCCATCGCGTCGACCACTCGCTGGCACAGATCCGGGAGGAAGTCGTCGTTCATGCCGAGAACGCCGCCCTGGCGTTTGGCGCGCCTCAGGACCCGGCGCAGGATGTAGCCGCGGTCCTCGTTGGAGGGCACGATCCCGTCGGCCATCAGAAAGGCGCCCGCGCGGCCGTGATCCGCGAGTACCCGCAGGGCGCGGGTGGTCTGCTCGTCTTGCCCGTACCGGCGGCCTGAGCGCTCCTCCCCGAAGGCGATGAGCGAACGGAAGTGCTCGGTCTCGAAGACCGAGGCCACCCCCTGGAGGATCGCCGCCATGCGGTCGAGGCCGAGGCCGGTGTCGATGCTCTGCTTGGGCAGCGGGGTCAAGGCCCCGTCGGCGTGCAGCTCGTACTGCATGAACACGAGGTTCCAAAACTCGAGGAAGCGCTCGGTGTCATCGCCCGGACGATCTTGCGGGCCGCCGAAGTCGGGACCCCGATCGAGGTAGAGCTCCGAGCACGGGCCGCACGGACCCGTCGGGCCCGACTGCCAGAAGTTGTCCTCGCGCCCCAGGCGCACGATCCGCTCCTCGGGCACACCTATCGCGCGCCAGCACCCGATCGCCTCGGAGTCGGGGCCGAGGCCCAGCTCGTCGTCACCCCCGAAGACCGTGATCCAAACGTCCTCCGGCGTGAAACCGAACCCGCCAGTCGAGAGCTCCCACGCGAAGTCCACGGCGCCCTGCTTGAAGTAGTCGCCAACCGAGAAGTTTCCGAGCATCTCGAAGAAGGTGAGGTGGCGCGCCGTGAGGCCCACGTTCTCGATGTCGGTCGAGCGGAAAACCTTCTGGCAGGAGGTGAGCCGTGGTGCAGGTGGCTCCTCCTCGCCGCGGAAGTACGGTTTGAAGGGCTGCATGCCCGCGGTGGTGAGCAACACCGTGGGGTCATAGCTCGCCGGCACGAGCGAGGCAGAGGGCACCCGGCGGTGGCCATGCCCCTCGAAGAACGTGAGAAATCGCTCTCGTATCTCGGCCGCGGTCATCAAATTGCAGTCTAGGTGGAGCGCCCGGACCGACAGCCCGGCCCTCAGACGCCCTCGCGGGCTGCAAGACCCCGTGCGTGAACGCGAGCCTCCTCTATCGCTGCAGGGTAAGGACCCAAAACCTCTGCACTATGCATAGCTCGCGCGGGCGGGCGTAGGCGCCGCCGAACATCACCCACAGCATGCTGCTGTCGGAGCAACTCGTAGGAGAGGCCAGAGAACGCCGTCAGAGGCGTATGTCGCGGCGGGAGCGCGCGGTGGTGAGCACTTCGGCTGCCTGCTTCCTGCTCTTGGCGATCGCCGTGGCGGCCTTCCTGCCTTCCGAACGGGAGATCGACCCGGTGCTCATGGGCGCACTGGTGGCCGCATACGTCGTGGTCTCCCGCGTCCGATTCGAGTTCGGTAACGGGTACGTAGTTCCTGAGCAGCTGGTCTACGTGCCGATGCTCCTGCTTACGCCCCTGCCCTACGTACCGCTCCTCGTCGCAGGCGCAGCAATAATCGCGCTCGTCCCGGACATCGTCGAAGGCCGCTGGCATCGGGAGACTTTCTTCGGCGCGCTGTCGGACTCCTGGTGCTTGGTGGCGCCGGTAGGCGTCCTCGCACTCCTAGCGCCAGGCGAGCCCCAGCTCGCCCTGGCCGAGGTGTACGCGCTCGCTTTCCTGGCGCAGGCCGCGGTGGACATCGCGTGGTCGGTGCTCCGCGGGCGGCTGGTCGACGGTCTCGCGCCGAAGGAGACCGTGATGCTGATGAGCGGGACGCTGCGAATGGACGCAATACTCTCGCCGCTGGCCTTCGTGGGAACGCTCGCTGCGATAGAGGAGCCCTTCGCTCTCCTGTCCATCGCGCCGCTCGTTTGGCTGCTGGACGTGTTCTCCCGCGACCGAGAGGCCCGTTACGCAGCCACGCTCGAGCTCCAGCGCGCCTACCGCGGCACCGTGATGCTGCTTTCCGACGTGGTCGAGTTCGAGGATCCGTACACCGCGCAGCACAGCCGCTCGATCGTCGACCTCGTACAGGTCGTCGCCGAGGAGATGGGGTTCTCTCAAGACAAGCGTCAGGAGCTCGAGTTCGGAGCCCTGCTCCACGATGTGGGCAAGATCGCCATCCCCAAGGAGATCCTCAACAAACCGGCGGCCCTCGACCCCATCGAGTTCGAGTTGATCAAGACCCACACGATTGAGGGCCAGTTCATGCTGGACCGCGTCGGGGGGTTCCTCGGTCAGATCGGCGAGGTGGTGCGTTCCTGCCACGAGCGATGGGACGGCCGCGGCTACCCGGACGGCCTGGCCGGCGAGGAGATTCCCCTCGCGGCGCGGATCGTCTCTTGCTGCGATGCCTACAACGCAATGACAACCGACCGGGTCTACCGCAAGGCATTGAGCAAGAAAGAGGCCATGGCGGAGCTAGCCACCAACGCGGGGACCCAGTTTGATCCGGCCGTCGTCGCCGTCCTCACCGAAGTCCTCCAGAAGGAGCAGCCCGAGCTTGCCCCCGTCGAGGGGGTGAGGGCCGTGCTCGCCGAGAGCACCCTCATACACCGGGCCGGGGCTATCTCCTAGGGCTTCGCCGGTTGGGGCGCGTTCCCGTAGGGCGAAGGCAGCGGCCAGGAACGCGACGAAGCTGGCCGCCCCGGCCGCAAGAATCGTCGTGCGGACCCCGAGCGTCGACAACAATCCCCCGGCGGTCAGAAAGCCCAGAGCGAAGGCCCAGGCCGTTATGGCGTCCTTTATGCCGTAGAGGCGGCCCATCATTCGGTCGGGCACGAGGCGCTGCATGAGGAGGCGCTCGTACACCAGCATCAGGCCGTTGCCGAACCCGGCGACCGCGAAAGCCGCTCCGGCGAGAGGAAGCCCGCCGCTGGATCCTGCCGCCAGCAGCCCGGCCGCCATCAACAGCAGCCCGAGCAGGTAGCGGCGGCGCAACTCCTCGTAAGCCCCTCCCCTCGCTCCAGCCAGCGAGCCGGCGATGAAGCCTGTGCCAAAGACCGCGACGAGCAAAGAGAAGACCGCGCCGCCGGCGCCCAGCTCCGTGGTGACAAAGGGAAGCTCAGCAGCGTTGAACAGGGCGGCGAACATCAGACCGGCTCCCGAGGCCGCGAGCACCGCCCTCACCACTGGAAGGTGGCGCAGGGCGCGAACGCCGTCTCGCGTGTCGGATATGAGCGAACCCGCCCCGGCTTTCGGAGAGTCGGTTCGGGCAATTGCGAGCGACAGCCGCGCAAGAACTCCCGCCGACACGAAGAAGGTCACCGCGTTGCCGATCAGCAGCGTCTCCGGTCCCAGCAGCAAGAACGCGCCGGCCGCCACGGCTGGGCCTACCGTGAAGCC
>JBBJNU010000092.1:0-7067 GCA_037721005.1 Thermoleophilaceae bacterium
AAGCTACCCCAACACCACCCACCTGTCAAGCTATATACGAGACACTACACTAGGGCCTCTCGATCAACTCGATCCGGTAGCCGTCCGGGTCGCGTACGAAGCAGATCCTCGAGCCGCCCTCGCCCACGTGGTACGGGGGCTTCTCGGGCTCGATGCCCGCGGACGAGAGGTTCTCGAGCACCCCATCGAGTCCGTTCACGACCAGCGCGATGTGGTTGTAGCCGGTGCCCATCTCGTACGACTCCACGCCCGGGTTGTACGTGAGCTCGAGGCGGTCGCCGTCCCCGGGCAGGCCCATGAAGACGTTGGTCGCGCCGTCGGGCAGGTCCATCCGGCGGCGCTCCTCGAAACCGAGCTTCTCGTAGAACTCGACCGAGGGGTCGATGGCGCCGATTCGGTAGCAGGTGTGGATGAGCTCGGAGGGCATGTGAGCCAAGATAGCCTGGACGGCATGGACCCCGCTGCTCTTCGCAACCGGCTCGTGATGGCCACGAGCATGTGGCGCGAGAACACCGACGAGCCGCTCCCGCGCATGCCGCCGGGAGACCCGGTGGAGCAGATCGAGACCTTCGAGCTGCGGGTGGTCGAGCTCCTGTTCGCTGTAGCCACGGCGCAGACGGCGCGCAGGGTGGCCGACCAGACCTGGGACCTCGTGCACGACCGCGCCGAGACCGACCCGGTCAAGCGCCGCGTGGTGGAGGGCCACGAGGCGCTTGCCAAGCTGGCCGCCGAAGGCGTCGCGGAGCCGGAGCAGCCCCCGCGCCCCTCGGAATGACTCAGAGAGAGGGGTCGGCTGTCTTCGGCCGCTCTGGAAGGGCTCGGGCCCTCGGCTACCTCTTCATCGCCGGCGGGGTGGTGGCAGGCCTGACGCTCCTGCTTCCACACGACGACGCGGTCCGCGACGGGCCCATCTTCGCCCTGGTGGTGATCGCCGCAGTGGTGGGCGTCACCGTGCTGGTGAAGGCCGAGTCGGTACCCGATTGGGCGCTGCACGCAGCGGTGGCTTCAGGGACGATGATCCTGAGCGCGGCCAACTACTTCGTCGGCACAACGGCCTCGTACCCGTTTCTGTACAGCTGGGTTGCCCTCTACGCCTTTGCTTGCTTCGCCATACGGCCGGCGCTGGCACACATGGCGTTCATCGCCGCCTCCTACACCGTGGTCCTTGCGCTTCAGACACCCACCAGCTCGGTCACGCGCTGGCTGCTGGCGATGGGCACGCTACTCATCACGGGCATCCTCATCTCGCAGCTGCTCTGGCGTCTGCGCAACGAAGCCACACTTGCGAAGGACCGCGCACGAATCGCGGGCGAGTCCGAGGAGCGCACGAGGGCGATCGTGCAGGGAGCTCCTGATGCCTTCGTTACGGTCGACGAGGCCGGAAAGGTGCTCTCGTGGAACCGCGAAGCCGGGCGCTTGTTCGGAGTGCCTGCCGCCGAGGCGCTTGGACGCCCCGTCTCACACCTGATGTTCCGGACGCCGGAGGCACGCGCGAACAGCGACGATCGTCGCCGGGCTCTGCTCGAGAGGCTGGAGGAGGGCGCGATCGCGCGCTACGAGGCCGAGATGGCGCGAGCCGACGGTTCCTGCTTTCCAGCGGAACTGACCGTGTCGCGCGTGCCTGGCCGCGAGGCCGGTGTCTTAGCCGCCTTCGTGCGCGATTTGAGCGAGCGTCTCCAGCGGCGAGCAGAGCGCGAACAGCTCCTCCGTGAACAAGCCGCGCGCGCGGAGGCAGAGCAGATGGCGGGGATGGTGCGGGGGCTGCAGGTGCTGCTCGACACGGCCCTGGCTCACCGCGACCTCGACTCGCTGCTGGCGGCGCTGCTTCCCCGCGTGTGCGAGGTGTTCGACGCCGAAGCCGGCACCATCGCCTTGGCGGACGAGGACGGTTCGCTACTCGTGCACTCCTCCACAGCTCCTCGGACGGCCGAGGGTCCCCTTCGGATGGAGCTCGGAGAGCCAGTGGCTGGGCTGGTAGCCCAGAGCGGGGAGCCTTTGCTGCTCCAGGACCCCGATCCGGACCTTCCGAAGGATCCGGCGCTGAAGGGGATGGGCTCGATTCTCAGCGTGCCTCTGAAGGCCCGTGGGGTCGTGACCGGAGTCATCCAGGTCGGGGTTCCTGCCCCGAGGCGCTTCAGCGAGGACGACCTGCTGTCGCTGGGTCTCGCAGCCGACCGGGTGGCCATCTCGATGGAGAACGTGCGGGTATTCGAGCGCGAGCACCGGATCGCGGAGACGCTCCAGAACAGCCTTATGCCCGATCGCCTGCCGCGGCTGCCGGGCCTCGAGGCTGCCGCTCGCTACCGGCCCGCGGCCAGCGAGGCCGAGGTGGGCGGCGACTTCTACGACTTGATTCCGATGGAGGCCGGTCGCGTGGGTCTCGTGATGGGCGACGTGGCCGGCAAGGGCCTGGCCGCGGCCTCGATTGTGGGGCGCCTTCGCAACGCCATGCGCGCCTACGCGCTCGAAGGGCACGATCCCCCGACGGCGGTCAGCCGCCTGAACCAGCTGATGTGGAGCGAGGCCGAGGACACCCAAATGGCAACCCTGATCTTTCTCGTGGTGGATGGCGCCCAGGGGTCCCTCCGCTGGGCCAGCGCCGGGCACCTGCCACCTCTGCTGCTCACCCCGGGTGGGGCGCGGCTGCTAGCGGGCGCCGGAGGCGTGCCGCTCGGGGTGATGCCCTACGCCACCTACGAACAGGGCAGCGCGCAGCTCGACCCCGGGGACACGGTGCTGCTCTACACCGACGGGCTTGTGGAGCGTCCCGGCGAGATAATCGACGAGGGCCTCGCCCGACTGGCCGCGGCCGCGCACGAAGCCAAGGTTGGCCCGGAGCGCCTCTGCGACGAGCTGCTGGCGACCCTCGTACCCAGCGGCGGCTCCTTGGACGATGTCGCGCTGCTCGCCCTACACAGCCCCGCCGTGGGAGCGCGCCTCGAGCTCACCCTGCCGGCCGACCCAGCCGAGCTGGCCTCTGTGCGCACCCTGCTGCGTCGGTGGCTGGCGCGCGCGGAGGGCACAGAGGACGATGTCGCCGAGATCCTCGCCGCCACCGGTGAGGCGGCAGCCAACGCCATCGAGCATGGCTCCGACGCCAAGGGCGGCCAGTGGGAGCTCACGGGCCTGCTGGACGGCCACGAGGTGGACATCACCGTGCGCGACCACGGAAGCTGGCGGGGGGGTGGCTCGCGCACCACGGGCGGGCGGGGCCTGGGCCTCATGCGTGCCCTGATGGACAGCGTGGAGGTCGCTCCCGGACCCGACGGCACCGTGGTTCGCATGCGGCGACGCATTGGGGCCCGGTAGTGCGCCAGGCGGAGAGGGAGAGCAACGCCCAACCTTCTGGTGGCCGCGGCGCCGTCAGTCGTGGTCTGGCGAGCTTGGTGGCGGGACTTCTCTAAACGGTGGCCGCGCGCTCGTGCTCTGCAACGAAGTCGAGCACCACGCGGTTAAACTCCTCCGCGCGCTCGAGCGACAGGCCGTGCGGTGCACGCTCGAGCACCGTGAGCCGCGCGCCGGGGATGAGCTCCGACAGCTCAACCGACTTCCAGACCGGCACGAGGATGTCCCGCTCCCCGCCGATCACGTGCACCGGCATCTCGAGGGTCGGTAGACGGTCGAGGGCGTCGTGGCGAGAGCTGGCTGCGAGCTGCCGGGCGAAGCCCTCGGGCTTCTGCGGATGGGGGTTACTGAGGATCATGTCGCGCAGGTAGCGCACCCCCTCGGGGTTCTCGTAGAACTCCTCGGAGTGGTTGAGCAGCATGAGCTCGTCGATGTGGCGCTCGTGGGGCATCTCGGAAACCCGCGCGCTCCACACCTCGGCAAGCTTGTGCGCCCAGGGTCCGCCGCGCGGGAAGGTGACGGTGAGGGTCAGCGTGCGAATGCGCTCGGGGGCCGACAGGGCGATCTCCTGGGCGATCGCTCCGCCCATGGAGATGCCCATCAGGTGGAAGGTCTCGAGACCGAGCTCGTCCGCGAGCGCTAGGGCGTCGCGCGCCATGTCGGCCACCTCGTACTCCCCCTCGACGTAGGACGACTGGCCCACGTCGCGGTTGTCGAAGACCACTGTGCGGTGAGACTGGGAGAAGGCCGGCACCTGTAAGGCCCACCCGAGGGTGTCCACGGTCAGCCCGTGCACGCAGAGCAGGGGCTCGCCCTCCCCGTGCACTTCGTAGTAGAGCGAGCGACCGTCGATGTCGAGAGTGGCCATGACCGAAGTCTAGGAAAGTTCATCCAAAGGCAACCTCCCGTGCGAAGAATGGGGTTGGATGGTTCTCCTTGTTCTCTTTGCGGTGATCGCCGGCGCGGCGACGGCAATCACACCCTGCGTGTTGCCGGTGCTGCCCGCGCTGCTCTCCGCCAGCGCCACGGGGGGCCGCCGGCGGCCGCTGGGAATCATCCTGGGCCTGACCGTGACGCACACCGTCACGATCGTCGCCCTTGCCACGGTGATCGACGGGGTGGGTCTGGCCGACGGCGCCACGAGGACGCTCGCGATCGTCGTCTTGCTTGCCTTCGGAATAGCGCTGCTCGTGCCGGCGATCGCTGCCCGGCTCGAGGCGCCCCTGTCACGCCTGGCACGCTTCGGGCCGCGCTCGGGCGGGGACGGTTTTGGCTCCGGAGTGCTCGTGGGCGGCGCGCTCGGCTTCGTGTACGCCCCGTGCGCGGGCCCGATCCTGGCCGCGGTGGTGTCGGTGAGCGCCTCGCAGGGCGCTTCGGGGGAGATCGTGGCGGTCGCGGTGGCCTACGGCCTGGGCTCGGGCTTCGTGCTGTTGCTGATGGCGCTGGGCGGGCGCCGCCTCAGCGAGCGCCTCCGCAAAGCGGGCCGGGGGCCCATCCTCACCCGGGCGATGGGCGTGGTGATGGTGCTCACCGCCGTGGCCATGGCCGCCGAGCTGGACATTCGCTTCCAAACGGCGCTCGCCAGTGACTTCCCCGCGCTGATCGTGAACCCCACCCGGGCGATTGAGGACTCCGACGCCGTGGAGGGCCGCCTGGCCGACCTGCGCGGCGCCTCGCGCTTCGACTCCGGCGACGAGGGCAGCGGCCCGCATGGCGCAAAGGCCGCAAAGGCCTATCCCGACCTCGGTCTCGCACCCGACTTCACCGGTAACGACAAGTGGTTCAACACGCCGGGCGGCAAGGCGCTGAGCTTGCGTGCCCTGCGCGGGAAGGTCGTGCTCGTGGACTTCTGGACCTACACGTGCATCAACTGCATCCGTACGTTCGGTCACCTCAAGGCCTGGGATGAGCGCTACCGCGAGCGGGGGCTCACCACCGTGGGTGTCCACACCCCGGAGTTCGCGTTCGAGCGCGAGGCGTCGAACGTGCAGGAGGCGGTGGCCCAGAGTGGGCTGCGCTATCCCGTGGCCCAGGACAACGCCTACGGCACTTGGAACGCGTGGGGCAATCAGTACTGGCCGGCGAAGTACCTGATCGACGCCGAGGGACACGTGCGCTACACGCACTTCGGCGAGGGCGGCTATAGAGAGACCGAGCAGGCCATCCGCGCGCTTCTGGCCGAAAGAGGCAGCGAGGACCTGGGCGAGTTCACGCGGGCCACCGCCGAGACAGTCGACCCGGGTACGCGCACGCCTGAGACCTACCTTGGATCGGAGCGGGCGAAGGGCTTCGCGGGTGTCGCGCCCGTCGACGGCACACGCCGCTACCCGGGCGCCCCCGACCTCGCGCCCGACACGTTCGCCCTGGGCGGAACCTGGCGTGTGGGCGCCGAGGCGGCAACCTCCATGAGTGGCGCCACGCTCGACGCGAGATACACGGCCAAGGAGGTATATCTCGTGATGAGCTCGCGTGGTAACCGCCCGCGCGCCGTCGACGTTCTCCTCGACGGAGAGCCGGTTCGGAGGGGCGAGGCGGGGGAGGACGTCAACGGGGGCCGGGTCACCGTGACCGGCGAGCGTCTGTACCGCCTGACCTCCTCACCGAGAGCGGGCGCCCACCGGCTCGGTCTGCGCTTTCCTCCCGGCGTGACGGGCTACGCCTTCACGTTCGGATAGGGCCCGGCTTGCGCTGATTGGCTGGCCGGCCAGGCGCATTCGTTGCGCTAGGCTCGCTTGCCCTGATGGCCTCCCAGACCCCTCGCGTCTGCGTGATCGGCGCAGGCTCTTCAGGCATCACCGCGTGCCAGGTGCTCCACACGCGGGGTATCGCCTTCGACTGCTTCGAGAAGGGCTCGCAGGTGGGCGGCAACTGGCGCTACCTCAACGACAACGGCATGTCGGCGGCGTACGACTCGCTCTCGATCAACACCTCCCGCCGGATCATGGAGTACGCGGCCTATCCGATGCCCGAGACCCTTCCGGACTTTCCGACGCACCGCCAGATCGTCGCCTACTTCGACGATTTCGTGGACGCGTTCGGCTTTCGCGATCGCATCCGCTTTCGCACGGAGGTAACACATGTGCGGCGTGGCGAGCATGGCCGTTGGCACGTGACGACCGCGGACGGCACCTCCGCCGAGTACGAGGCCGTGATGGTGGCCAACGGCCATCACTGGGATCCGCGCTGGCCGGAACCTGCGTTCCCCGGCGAGTTCGACGGCGAGGAGGTCCATGCGCACCACTACAAGACGCCCGAGGGCTACGAGGGCAAACGCGTGCTGGTGCTCGGCATCGGCAACTCCGCGTGCGACATCGCTGTGGAGACCTCCCGGGTGTCCGAGCAGACCTTCATCGCCATGCGCCGTGGGGCGTGGGTGATCCCCAAGTACTTCGGCTCCACGCCGAGTGACGAGCTCGCTCCCGAGTGGCTCTCATCCCGGCTGCCCTTCTGGCTGCAGCGTTGGTTCTTCACCCGAAAGGTGAAGAGCGCCAACGGCAGGCCGCAGGACTTCGGCCTGCCGAAGCCCGACCACAAGCTCGGCGAGGCTCACCCCACCGTCTCCTCCGACCTCTACGGGCGCATCGGCCACGGCCGGGTGAAGGTCAAGCCGAACATCGCGCGCCTCGAGGGAGGCTCGGTGCGCTTCGAGGATGGCTCGGTCGAGCGGATCGACAAGATCGTGTACTGCACCGGCTACAAGATCTCGTTTCCCTTCTTCGAGG
>JBBJNU010000093.1:0-7046 GCA_037721005.1 Thermoleophilaceae bacterium
GTCGGTTGCGGTCGGGCGGCGAGGATCGTACCGGCCGCCGCCGGAACGGCCCTAGACGCCGACCGCCTCGGTCTCGAGGCCTCGGGCAACCGGTTGGGCCGGTTCGCGCTCGGCCAAGCGGTCCTTAATCGTGACGGCGGCGATCAGGGCGCCCAGCAGCGCCACCCCGGTCGCTAGCCACATTCCGCTCGACAGAGCATGGATGAACGACTCCTCGACCGCCCTGCCCACCTGTGCCGCCGCCGCGGGGTCGAGCCCGGACAGCCTGTCCGCGCCAGCACCCGAGCCGATCTTCTCCACGAGGCTTTCGCGCTGGGTTGCCGAGATCCCCGTGCCGCTCAGGCGCTCCTCCAGCCTGCCCGAGCTCAGGTGCGAGAACAGGGCCCCGAACGCAGCCACGCCGAAAGTGCCGCCCACCATCCGGCTCATGGTCAGGATTCCCGAGGCCCCGCCGGCCTTGGAGGGATCGACGGCGTTCATCGCCGCGGTGGACATCGGCGACATCACGAGGCCCATCCCCACTCCCAGCAGCACGAAGGCCGGCAGCAGTACTCCGTAGCCGCTGTCCACCGAGATGTAGGTCTGCACGTAGAGTGCGGCGGATATGAACAGGAGCCCCGTGACCATCAGTCGCCGCGGGCCCACCGTGTCGGCGAGCCGGCCGGCGATCGGCGCCACCACGATGATGAGCGCGGTGGACGGCAGGAAGCGCAAGCCCGCCTCCAGCGCGCTGTAGTTCAGGAAGTTCTGCATGTACAGCGCTGTGAAGAAGAACATCGCCAGCATCACGAAGGTCACGATGAAGGCCACGAGGTTGGACCCCAGGAAGGTGGACGAGCGAAAGTAGGTGAAGTCCACCATCGGCGCCTTCACGCGGCGCTCGAGCACGGCGAAGCTCGTCAACCCGATCACCGCCGCGGCCAATAGCGCCACGATCTCGGGCGAGCCCCAGCCCCAGGCGTTGCCCTCCACGAGGGCGAGCACCAGGGCCGTGAGGCCGATCGAGAGTGAAGCGATGCCGGCCCAGTCCACGGTGCGGTCCACGGTCTCGTCGCGCGACTCAAGGGTCGCGAACAGGGTCACGGCAACCGCCCCCGCAGCCACCGGCAGGTTGAGGAAGAAGATGGCTCGCCAGGACACGTATTCGGCGAGCGCGCCGCCCACCACCGGTCCGATGGCCAGCGCCAGGGCGGAGACACCCGCCCACGTGCCGATCGCCTTGCCGCGTTCCTCCGCCGGGAACGCGTTCGTGATGATCGAGAGGGTGCCGGGCATCATGAACGCGGCGCCAACTCCCTGGAGGGCGCGGCCGGCCACCAGCCAACCCTGGGTGGGGGCGAAGCCGATTGCCGCGCTCGAGAGCGCGAACACCAGCACGCCGCCGAGGAACACCATCCGCCGGCCGAAGATGTCTCCCAGGCGCCCGCCGGTCACCAGCAGCACGGCGAAGGTGAGCGTGTAGGCGTTCACCGTCCACTCGAGGCCCGACAGCGAGGCGCCCAGATCATCCTGGATCGACGGCAGCGCCACGTTCACCACCGTGTTGTCGAGCATGGTCATGAAGAGGGCGAAGCACATGGCGCCGAGCGTCCACCAGCGCCGGTTTTCCTCGTTGAGGCGTATCCGCTGTGTCATGTCTGCATCTCCGAGAGCTTGATGTCCGGGTGTTCCATCACGAGTTCGAGCGCGCCCCGCAGCGCTTCGCGCTGAGGCCGATCGAGCTCCGCCACGAAGATCCGCACGCCGGCCAGCCGCAGGCGAACGAGCCCCTGCATCGTGTTCCGGCCCTTGGCCGTCAGCGTGAGCTGCTTCGCGCGCCGGTCGTCGGGGTTCTCCGCGCGCTTGACCATCCCGCGCTGAACCAGACCTTCCACGGCTCGGCTCACGCCGGCGAGCGACAGGCCGATGGCGTCACTCATCCCCTTGACCGACAGGGGGTCTCCGTCGCTGAGGAGGTTCATCGCCTTGACCTGCGTGAACGAGAGCTCGAGGCGCTCGACCTCCTTGAAGAAGTCGGGGCTCGTCTCGGTCACGAGGTGGCGCATGAGGGCGGCGAGGGGCAGCGCCACTTCGTCGAGCGATGCTTGCGTGGGCGCACCAGTTGCTTGCACGCACGCAACTATACAGGAGGGGCCGCGGTAGCGCTGCACGGATCCCCCCGTTCCGTCAGGACCTGGGCGTACCGTGCGACGAGACTGCCATGGAAGCCGCCACACAGCTACGCCAGCCCCGCATCACCACGCACGGCGACCGCCTGCTGGTGGACGGCCTCGTCGTGTCCGACGAGACGGCAGCCCGTTTCGTGCGCGAGCGCGAGGAGGCGGGGGGTGACGCCGGCGCCGCGGTAACCGACGCGATCGAGATCGGCGCCCGGGTGCTGGACCGCGAGCAGGCCGGCGCCAATGCCGACTTCGTGAAGACGGAGTTCGAGAAGGTCTCGAAGGAGGTCGAGCGCGAGTTCTCCGACAACGCGCGGGAGGTGGCGGAGAAGCTGGGTGAGCGTGTGGATGCGGTGTTCGACCCCGAACGCGGCCACCTCGCCAAGTCGCTCGAGGAGCTTTTCTCCGACGGCAGCTCCAAGGCGGTGCAGAACCGCGTGCGGGAGGTGGTCTCCGAGGCCATGCAGCGCTCGCGGGAGGATCTGCTGCGCCAGTTCTCCTCGGCCGACGCCACCAACCCGCTGGCCGATTTCAAGACGAGCGCGATGGGCGTGATCAAGGAGGCCGCTCACCGCCAGCACACCGACCAGCGCGCGCTCTTCGCGCAGATGTCAGAGCTCGAGAAGCAGATCCAGGGCCTGCGCGACGAGAAGGCGAAGCTAGAGGAGGTGGACGCCGAGCGCGAGCGCGGCACCGCGAAGGGGCGCACCTACGAGGAGCAGGTGGTGGAGGCGATCGACGTGATCGCCTCCGGCCAGGGTGACTGCTGTGACGCGGTGGGAGACATCAAGGGCGCGTCGGGCAGGACGGGTGACGCCGTGGTGTCGATCGAGGCCGCGTCCGGACCCGTGCGAGGCCGGATCGTCTTTGAAGCAAAGGACCGGCGGCTGTCGGCGCCGGGCGCGAGGGAGGAACTGGCTCGGGCGCTCTCACAGCGTGACGCCGACTTCGCCGTGCTCGTGGTGCCAGGTGAGGACGAGGTGCCGGCCAAGATGAGCCCCCTACGCGAATGGGGCGGGGACTGCCTCATCGTCACGTATGACCCCGACGAGGGCTCGTCGCTTGCACTAGAGGTCGGCTACCGGCTGGCCCGTGCGCGCGTGCTTCTGGAGAAGGCCGGCGACGGCGAGGTCGATTCTGAGGCGATCCGGCTCCAGGTCGACCGTGCGCTGGCGCAGATGACTGAGGTGCGCAAGGTCAAGAGTCAGCTCACGGGAGCCAAGACGAGCATCGACAACGCCTACTCCATCGTGGAGGCCATCGCCTCGCGGGTGCGCGGGCACCTCGCGGAGATCGAGTCGCTCGTGGTGCCGGGCGACGCCGTGGACGCCGGCGAGGCCGGGGACCTCGCCGGACCTGCGGGACAGCCGGCCCTCGGCGACTTCTAGCTCGGCTCAGCGAGAGGAGCGCAGCCGATCGTTGATCGGCGAGCACCGCACCGACACATCCACCGAACGAGAACAGAACATCATGTCCCCGATCGCGGGTATGGTCACACCATGCAACTAATCGGACTCATCATCGTTGGCCTCATCATCGGCGTGCTCGCTCGTGTCGTCCTTCCCGGGCGGCAGAACATCGGCTTGCCTCTGACGTTGGTCCTAGGAGTGCTCGGAGCCGTGATCGCCGGCATGATCGCCAGTGCCCTCGGCACGGGAGGCATCTTCGAGCTCAACATCATCGGCTTCCTCGTCGCGATACCAGTGGCTGCGGCCCTGATCGCCGGCGCGGAGTCCATGGGCATCGGCGGCGGCGACAAGTCGCGCGGCGAGCTCAAGCGCTAGACCAGCGGGTCTTCCGCAGCGCCGTATGTAGATCGCGAGCGCGGCCCGCTCATGCCTCTGGCATGCCTGGGTCGCGCTCGTTGACGTCCCTCGAACCCGGGCGTGTCAGGAGAGGCTGCCGCTAGGGCAACAGCAGGCGGTCGCTGGAGTCGTCGCGCGACCTGTCGATCGTGAGCCGCGCGGGCGGTATCTCCTGTGTCGTGGCAACCGGGGAACCGGCTCTCACCTCGTAACTCCCCGGCTTCAAGGTCTTCTGGATCGTGCCGGTGCCCTGCGGCTGTATCGGGCCGACCGTCTCCTCGACCGTCTCGCCCTCGAGCGTGACCGTGTGGGCCTCGTCGGTCTGGTTGGAGATGGTGATCTCGAGCGACCCTGCGCCCTCCGTGCTGGGGGAGACGGTGACGCCTCGATCCTGAATCACCCCGGTAAGCACCTTCGGCGCGGGCGGACGCGGCCTGTTCTCGAAGTCCTCCTGGCCGCAACCAGCTATGGCGGCGGCCGCTCCCGCAAGAAGCAAAGCCGACCGCGCACTGCGCATCTTCCTGAGCGCCCTCATCCCTCGGCGGGAACCCTAACCGAACCACGGACGTACGCATGGCCGGCGGCCACAGCCAACGGACCACCAGCGTCGCGCGCCGGACACGAAATCGGAGCCTCGAGGGGCTTCGTCCGGTGCTTCAGGCGAACGGCAACTCGACCACTGTGGCCGTGGTCTCGCCAACGGCCACGTCATCGCCAGGAGACGCCTCCCGGCGAAGGAGGGCGAGAGCGATCGGACCGAACGCCGGCGACACGCAGGCCGAGCCCACCACGCCCACCGCCTTCTCGCCGATGTGGATGGTCTCGCCCGTCGAGCACGGCTCGGCCAGTCGCAGCCCCCGTAGGTGGCGGTTGGGCTTGCCCCGGTAGAAGAGGCGGGCCACGGTCTCCTGCCCCACGTAGCACCCTTTCGTGAAGGAGACGGCACGCTCGTTGATGCCTGCCTCCTGGGGCATCGTGCTCGCGTCCATGTCACGACCGAGCCGGGGGCGGCCGGACTCGATGCGCAGGCACTCGCCCACCTCCCCGTCGACGGGGTCGGCGAGGGCGCGGGCAGCATCGGCCCCGTCGGTGGGCACGATCAGGTCGACCCCGAGGTCTGTGGTCACGGAAAGCGTGCCGTGGCTCTCGAGGCAGGCGTTCTCGCGCTCGGGAGGAGCGGCGTCGAGGCGGTCGCGCGAGGCGGGGCCGATGAGCGAGAGCACCAAGCGCTCGTCGGTCAGGTCACGGGTGCGCACGTCGCGGCCCAGGCTGTAGGTCTCGAAGTTGTGCGTGAGCACGCGGCGGGCGATCGACTCGGCGTCCACTGACAGGCGATCGCCCGCCAGGCGCAGCACGCGCATGTCGGTGCGCAGCTTGCCCTTGTGGTCGAGCAGCGCGGCGTAGCAGCCTTCGCCCACCTCGAGCGCCTCAACGTCGTTGGTCACCTGACCCTGCAGGAACTCGGCGGCCTCGCCGCCCTGCAATTCGATCACGGCGCGGCCGGACCGCTCGATGAGGCCGGCGTCGCGCTTGAGGAGTTCGTATGCGTCGGTAGCGATCACCCTTACGAGTCTAGGACGGGCCTCTCGCCCGGCATCTGCAGCGCCACCTCAGCCGCCGCCACCGGGTTGGTGAAGCGTGCGCCTGGGAGCTTGGTAGCGCTTTAGTCTCGACTAACTTTCCTGTTAGCCTGTACAGGGCGTGAAGTTTGCCAACAAGAAGATCTCTCGCCGCAAGCTCCTCGGCGGAGCGGCCGGTGCTACCGCCGCGCTGCCGTTTCTGCACGAAGCCGTGCCCCACAACGGCGTTCACGACCAACTCGCCCGGGCTCAGGACGGCCACCGCGGCGGTCAGGAGGCCAACTCGCAGCCCGGCAGATCCACGGCCGCGCACAAGGGCGCCGGGCACCGGGGCACGGTCGGCAGCGTGGACCCCGCGGTCAACGGCTTCGACCCTACGGAGATCCTGCGCGACTTCGATCGCGGCAAGGTGACCATCGAAGGGGGGCGCCGGGTGCGCACCTTCGAGATCGTGGCCGAGGACAAGCAGATCGAGGTGGCCCCCGGGGTGAAGTTCGATGCCTGGACCTACAACGGCCGCGTGCCCGGCCCCACGCTGCGAGCAAAGGAGGGCGAGCGTGTGCGGGTGAGCTTCGTGAACGCTTCGAACCATCCGCACACGATCCACTTCCACGGCATACACATCGACAAGCACGACGGCATCCCCGGGATCGGACCCGGCAATGTCGGTCCGGGCGGCTCCTTCACCTACGAGTTCGACGCCTTCCCCTTCGGCCTGCATCTCTACCACTGCCACTCGACCCCGCTGGCCGAGCACATCGCGAAGGGGCTCTACGGCACGTTCATCATCGATCCAAAGGACGGCCGCCCCGAGGCCGACGAGCTCGTGATGATGATGAACGGGTTCGACACGAACTTCGACCGCACCAACGAGATCTATGCGGTGAACACCGTTGCCTTCGCCTATGACGAAAAGCCGATCAAGGTGAAGCGCGACCAGCTGGTGCGCATGTACGTGGTGAACATCCTCGAGTACGACCTCCTGAACTCGTTCCACCTCCACGCCAACTTCTTCGACTACTTCCCAACGGGCACGCGCCTCGAGCCCACGGAGTTCACCGACACCATCACGCAGGCTCAGGGCCAGCGCGGCATTCTCGAGCTGAAGTTCCCGTTCACGGGCAAGTACATGTTCCACGCCCACGTGAGCGAGTTCGCCGAGCTCGGATGGATGGGCTTCTTCGAGGTGGAGGAGTAATGGGGCAGGTCACCGCCCCCAGGCGTGCGGAGAGAAGGCGGGCACCGGCCTGGCTCGCCGGGCTGGTCCCGTTGCTGGTGCTCGGGGTGGCCATTGCGGCGTTCGTGGCCCTCGACGCTCCAGGGCTCCAGCGCAACGGAATTCCGGTGGAGGAGCTGGCCATCGAGAAGACCGAGCTCCGGCCCGGGCAAATCGAGCTGACCGTGCGCAACGACGGTCCGGACGCCGTGGGCATCCGCCAGGCGATCGTGAACGACGGGTTCGCCGCCTTCACGCAGACCAGCGAGGACGTCGGGCGCCTGGG